>NZ_JBHXVE010000013.1:95306-133787 GCF_042672505.1 Streptomyces sp. NPDC127190 | reverse complement strand
GTCTCTCCAGCTCTCCCCCACCCACCCCGCTCACACCCCCCCCCCCCCCCGGCGCCCCCCGCGTTTGTGCGGGGGGGGGGCGCGCCCCCCCCCCCCCCCCCCCGTCATCGTACGAACGCGGTCACGGCTTGGGCGTGGCGTGCGGAGCGCAGGTCACGTCCGCGTCGTCCAGCGTGCCGGCGAGCAGATAGGCGTCGACGCGCTGGTTGATGCAGGGGTTGACCAGGCCGGTCACCCCGTGGGAGCCCGCGTCCTTCTCGGTGATCAGGCGGGAGCCGTCGAAGCGCTGGTGCAGTTCGACCGCGCCCTGGTACGGGGTGGCGGCGTCCCGGGTGGACTGCACGATGAGCACCGGCGGCAGGCCCTCGTGGGTGGTGACGTCGACCGGGTGGTGCTGCTTGACCGGCCAGCTGGCACAGGGGAGGTTCATCCAGGCGTTGGACCAGGTCAAGAAGGGATAGTCGCGGTTGAGCCGGGTGTTGTCCCGGTCCCAGGTGCGCCAGCTGGTGGGCCACTTGGCGTCGGTGCACTCGACGGCCGTGTAGACGGCGTTGCCGTTCTCCGCGGATATGTTGCCCGCGGTGTTCGTCGGGTCGGGCGCGGCGGCGGCGATCAGGGGCTGGGTGTCACCGGCGACGGCCTTGGCGAACGCGGTGGCGACCGGCACCCACGAGGAGTCGTAGTACGGCGCCTTCTGGAAGAAGGAGATCAGCTCGGCCGGGCCGACGACCCCGCCGATGGGGTTCTTCTTGGCGGTGGCGCGCAGCTGGAGCCACTGGGCCTGGACGGCGTCCCGGGTGGTGCCGAGGTGGAAGACGGCGTCGTTCGCGGCGACCCAGTCCTCCCAGTCCTTCCAGCGGCCCTCGAAGGCGATGTCCTGCTCCAGGTTGGCCTGGTACCAGATGTTCTCGCGGGAGGGGTTGACCACGCTGTCCACGATCATGCGGCGCAGATGGCCCGGGAAGAGCGTGCCGTAGACGGCGCCGAGGTAGGTGCCGTAGGAGACACCGAGGTAGTTGAGCTTCTGCTCGCCGAGCGCGGCGCGGATGACGTCCAGGTCGCGGGCCGTGTTCGGGGTGGTCATCTGCTGGAGCATCGCGCGGCCGGTGCGGTCCAGGCAGCCGTCGGCGTAGTCGCGGGCGAGCGCGCGCTGGGCGGTCTTGTCGGCCTCGGTGTCCGGCACCGGGTCCATCTTCGGCGCCTTCACGTACTCCTGCGGGTCCGCGCAGGAGATGGGCGCGGAGTGGCCGACACCGCGCGGGTCGAAGCCGACGAAGTCATAGGCCTTGGCGACGTTCGCCCAGACGGCGTTCTTGGTGGTGACCCGGCGCGGGAAGCGCAGCCCGGAGCCGCCGGGGCCACCCGGGTTGTAGACGAGGGCGCCCTGCCGCTCGGCCGGGGTGCCGGTGTTGCCGATGCGGTCGACGGCGAGCTGGATCTGCTCGCCGTACGGGTGGGCGTAGTCCAGCGGCACGCTGACCCAGCCGCACTGGATGGGCTTCTCCAGCCCCCAGTCGGCCGGGCAGTCCTGCCAGTCGATGCCGGTCTCGGCGGCCCGGGCGGCGGCTATCGCGGCTCCGCCGGCCTCGCGGTCCTGGCTCGGCCGGCCGACGGCGCCGGCGGCGGGCGCGGACACGGCACCGGCGATCAGCGTGGCGGTGACGAGTGCTCCGGCGGAACCGAGCGCCAGTAGACGGCTCTTCGGTCTGTTGTCCCTCAAGAGGGCCCCTCCCCCTGCATAGGCATCGCTGCGAGTTGGTCAGTCGGCGGATCCTTTCGGCTGTGAGCGGCCCGAGAACAGAGGATGCCGCTCATCTTTACCAATCCGATAAACGGATGGTCATGTCCGTTGGTGGGAGGGGGTGTTCACCGGGCCGCCTGGCGGGGGCGCGTTCAGCCGAGGGAGGCCAACGACTCGTCCAGGAGGCGCCGCAGCCGCAGGGCGTCCGGCGCCACGGCGCTGACCAGGACCGCCGGCCCGGCCAGGGGGATCAGCGCGGCGCTCTCCCCCAGCATCCGCCCCTCCACCGGGTGCTGCGCGAACTCGGGCCGCACCACCACGAGTTGACCGACCGCCCGGTGCCCGGCGAGCACCGCGGGACCGTCCCAGCCGCCCGGTGCCCCGGGTCCGCAGGACAGTTCCTGGTCGAGCACGGTACGGCCCGCCACCCGTACGGTCAGCCGGCTGGTGAGCCGGCCCGGCTGCTCCCCGGCCCGGCCGAGCACCTGCTCCTCGCGCAGCACGAGCCGGGCCCCGGCGGCGAGTTCGGCGCGGGTGGCGACACACAGATCGCTGCCCTTCGCCGAGATCAACTGCTCGGGCAGCCAGTGCAGTTCGGCGTCGTCGGCCACCTCGAGCCGGACGTCGTAGCGGGCCTCGCCGCCGGCCTGGCCGGGCAGCGCGAGGGTGGCCGCGGCCGAGCCGACGTGCAGCAGAGCGCCCGCCTCGACCCGGGCGTGCAGCTGGAACCGGTCGCCGCCGAGGGGCCCGCTCATCGCGCCGACGACCATCACCCGCGCGCCGGCGCCGCTCGCCCGGGTCCGGCGCAGCGCCAGCGGGCCCTCGCCGTCCAGGACGGGCAGCGCGGTACCGCCGCGCCCGTCGGCGCGGGCGACGATCCGCGCGCTCGCCCGTACGCCGGTGGCGGTCATGCCTTCGTCCACGCGGCGAGCCGCTCCCGGACCCAGGCGGCGACGTCGGCGACGCCCTTGTCGCTCCGCAACGACTGGAACACCACAGGAAGTTGGGCCCGCTGCGCCGTGGCGTCGGCGGCCATCCGGGTGAGGTCGGAGCCGACGTACGGGGCGAGGTCGGTCTTGTTGACGACGAGCAGGTCGGCGGTGGTGACACCGGGACCGCCCTTGCGCGGGATGTCGTCGCCGCCGGCCACGTCGATGACGAAGATCTGCGCGTCCACGAGCCCCTTGGAGAAGGTGGCGGTGAGGTTGTCGCCGCCGGACTCGACCAGGATCAGGTCCAGCGGGCCGACCGCGTCCTCCAGGTCCTCGACGGCCTCCAGGTTGGCGGAGATGTCGTCGCGGATGGCGGTGTGCGGGCAGGCGCCGGTCTCGACGGCCGTGATCCGCTCGGGCGGCAGCACGGCCTCCCGCAGCAGGAACTCGGCGTCCTCACGGGTGTAGATGTCGTTGGTGACGACCGCGAGGGACAGTTCGTCGCGCAGCGCCCGGCAGAGCGCGGCGACGGTGGCGGTCTTCCCGGACCCGACGGGCCCGCCGAGCCCGATGCGCAGCGCACGGCGCGATCCGTCGGGCCGGCCCGCGTCGGCGCTGACGGCGGCGGGGCCGGAGTGGTCGTGGTCGAGGTGCATGTGCGGCTCCTTGTGCGAGTGGCCGGGTGGGGGGACGGCCACGTGTGGTCCAAGCTGTTCGGGGGCGAAGGGGCGGGGTCAGGACGCGAACAGCCGCACCGGCCAGGCCGCGTGCGCCTCCGCCATGACCTCCAGCACCGGTGCCGAGGCGGCGGGCAGCGCGTCGACCCCGTCGGCGGCCACCCGGCGCGCCGCCGTCACCGCCGCGTCGGCGACGCGGTCCAGTTCCGGCGCCAGCCGGGCCAGCACCCCGGTCGCGTCGAAGGGGTCGAGGCTGAGCAGCCGGACGGTGGCCGTCGCCGGTCCGCTGACGCTCTCGTAGACCGCGCAGTACGCCGCGTCCTCGGGCGTGAGTCCGGCCGCCCGCGCGGCCAGCCCGAGCACCACCGGCTGATGGGCGCCCTTGGGGAACGCCCGGGCCAGCGCGTCGAGTTCGGCCGACGGCCAGCTCGCCCGGGCGGCCCGCAGCAGCTGCCGGCCGAGGCGGCGCGCGGCGGTCCGCAGGGCGGGGGACGGCGTACGGGCGTCCGCCGCGGCGTCCAGCTCCCCCGGGTCCGCGCCGAGTACGGCGGCGGCCGCCAGCGCGCCCGCGACCCGGCCTGCGGTGTGCAGCCGGCCCCGGCAGAAGTCCTCCAGGCTCGCGGCGCAGGTGATCCGGCCCGCCTTGACCGCGGCCTCCGCCCCGCCGGAGTGCGCGTGCCCTCCGGCGGGGAACCGGCCGTCGGCCAGGACGAGCAGTGCTGCCCTGGACATCAGAAGAGGAAGTAACGCTGGGCCATGGGCAGTTCGGCGGCCGGGGTGGCCTCGACCAGCTCGCCGTCGATGTGCACGGCGAAGCTGTCGGGGTCGATCCGGACGTCCGGCCGGGCGTCGTTCTCCCGCATGTCGGCCTTGGTGACCCCGCGCGTGGACTCGATCGCCGCGAACCGCTTGCCGAGCCCCAGCCGCTGCGGCAGCCCGTCCTCGATCGCCTCCTGGGAGACGAAGTTGACCGAGTTGCCGGCCGGGGCGCGGCCGATCGCGCCGTACATGGGGCGCGGCAGGATGGGCTGCGGGGTGGGGATGGAGGCGTTGGCGTCGCCCATCTGCGCGTAGGCGATCTGTCCGCCCTTGAGCACGAGGAGCGGCTTGACCCCGAAGAAGGCGGGCTCCCACAGCACCAGGTCGGCGAGTTTGCCGGTCTCCACGGAGCCGATCTCGGCGGCGAGGCCCTGGGCGAGCGCCGGGTTGATCGTGTACTTGGCGACATAGCGCCGTACCCGGTGGTTGTCGGCGCGGCCGTCGCCCGGCAGCGCGCCCCGCCGGCGCTTCATCACGTGCGCCGTCTGCCAGGTGCGCAGGACGACCTCGCCGACGCGGCCCATGGCCTGGGCGTCGGAGGAGATGATCGAGATCGCGCCGAGGTCGTGCAGGATGTCCTCCGCGCCGATGGTGGACGGCCGGATCCGGGACTCGGCGAAGGCCAGGTCCTCGGGGACCGCAGGATTGAGGTGGTGGCACACCATCAGCATGTCGAGGTGTTCCTCGGCGGTGTTGACGGTGAACGGCCGGGTCGGGTTGGTGGAGCTGGGCAGCACGTTGGGCTGGGAGACGACCGTCATGATGTCCGGCGCGTGCCCGCCGCCGGCGCCCTCGGTGTGGTACGAGTGGATGCCCCGGCCGCCTATCGCGGCGAGGGTGTCGGCGACGAAGCCCGCCTCGTTCAGCGTGTCGGTGTGGATCGCGACCTGGATGCCGGTGCGGTCGGCGACGGTGAGCGCGGCGTCGATGACGGCCGGGGTGGAGCCCCAGTCCTCGTGCAGCTTCAGGCCGACGGCGCCGCCGCGGATCTGGGAGAGCATCGCCTCGTGCGAGACGGTGTTGCCCTTGCCGAGCAGGCCGACGTTGACCGGGTAGGCCTCCATCGCCTCCAGCATCCGGGCCAGGTGCCAGGGGCCGGGGGTGACGGTGGTGGCCTTGGAGCCCTCGGCGGGTCCGGTGCCGCCGCCGACCAGGGTGGTGATGCCGGAGGCCAGTGCCTCGTCGGCGACCTGGGGGCAGATGAAGTGGACGTGCGCGTCGATGGCACCGGCGGTGAGGATCCGTCCGTTGCCCGCGATGATCTCGGTCTCGGGGCCGATGACCAGGTCGGGGTGGACACCGTCCATGGTGTCCGGGTTGCCCGCCTTGCCGAGCGCGGTGATCCGGCCGTCCCGGATGCCCACGTCGGCCTTGACGACGCCCCAGTGGTCGACGACGACGGCACCGGTGATCACGGTGTCGGGGGTGCCCTCGGCGCGGGTCGCGCGGGACTGGCCCATCGACTCGCGGATGACCTTGCCGCCACCGAAGACCGACTCGTCCCCGGAGGTGCCGGGGCCGCCGGAGCGGTCCTCCTCGATCTCGATCAGCAGGTCGGTGTCGGCGAGCCGGATGCGGTCGCCGGTGGTGGGGCCGAACAGATCGGCGTAGGCGGCGCGGCTGATCTCAGGCATCGAGGGCCCCTCCGGTCTCCCCGCGCAGCCCCGGCACGACCCGGGCGCCGGCGAGGGGGACGAGTTCGACGTCGACGGGGATGCCGGGCTCGAAGCGCACGGCGGTGCCCGCGGCGACGTTCAGCCGCTTGCCGCGGGCGGCGGCACGGTCGAACTCCAGCCCGGGGTTGGCCTCGGCGAAGTGGTAGTGGGAGCCGACCTGGACCGGCCGGTCGGCGGCGTTGAGGACGGTGAGCGCGGTGACCTCGCGGCCCTCGTTGAAGGGCACGGGGTCGTCCGCGAACAGGATCTCTCCGGGGATCATCGCGGCCCTCAGACGATCGGCTCGTGGACGGTGACGAGCTTGGTGCCGTCCGGGAAGGTGGCCTCGACCTGGACGTCGTGGATCATCTCCGCGATGCCGTCCATGACGTCGTCCCTGGTGAGCAGCTTGCGGCCGGAGGACATCAGTTCGGCGACGGTACGGCCGTCCCGCGCGCCCTCCAGGATGTGCGACGTGATGAGGGCGACCGCCTCCGGGTGGTTGAGCCTGAGGCCGCGGGCCCTGCGCTTCTCGGCCACGTCGGCCGCCACGTGAATGAGCAGTCGCTCTTGCTCGTGCGGGGTCAGTTGCACGTCCCACCTCACAGTCCTTGCTCCGGACCGTGCGGGGTCCGGCTGCCGCAGCCACCACGACGGGGATAGGTGTAACACACAGACACATCGCAGTTTCGGCGACAATCCGGGCAGAAAAACCCCTGGTGGCGTGGATCGGCAGGCTAGTTCGCCGGAGTTTCAACGACGTTAACCAGACCTTGATCACGGCATGACCGCGCGATGGACTCGCACATACCCGCGCGGCTCAGCGCATGCCCGGCCTCCGGTGCTCGGCCGCGAGGCCGAACCGCTGCTGTTCACGCACGGCGGAACCGGCCTCCTGGACTCCCGACACCGTGCTGACGACCTGCTCCTCGGCCGGCTCGTCGAGCGTGTCGAGCCGCTCCAGATCGGCGGCCGAGACCAGCGCGACCAGCGGCTTTCCATGCCGGGTCACCACGACGCGCTCACCGCCGTACACCACGCGGTTGATCAGGTCGGCCAGCTCGGCCCTGGCTTGCGTCACCGGAATCTCATAGGCCATGACCTCATTCTAACGTCACGTACGTCCTGTACATTTTTTACAGACCGAGGTTCTCGCTCCGAGGAGGGGTGTGCTCATGTCCCGACCGTTCGCCCGCCATGTCCTGCCCGAGTTCACCGAGCGCACGGGCAGTACCGTGCGCACGCTCGATCCGTACGCGAAGCTCTTCGAGGACCGGGTGGTGTTCCTCGGCACGCCGCTCGACGAGGCGGCCGCCAACGACGTGATGGCGCAGTTCATGTATCTGGAACACGCCGCGCCGGACCGGGACATCACGCTGTACGTCAACTCCCCCGGCGGCACCTTCGCGGCGCTGACCGCGGTCTACGACACGATGCAGTACGTCGGTTGCGACGTGGCGACCTACTGCCTGGGCCAGGCCGCCTCCTACGCGGCGGTCCTGGTCGCGGCCGGCGCCCCGGGCAAGCGGTTCACCCTGCCGGGCGCACGCATGGTGATCGACCAGCCGCGGCTGCCCGAGCCCGTGCGGGGCCAGCCGAGCGACCTGGTCATCCAGGCCGAGGAGTTGGCCCGCACCCGGGCTCTGATGGAGGAGATACTGGTACGGCACACCGGGCGCACGGCGGAGCAGGTGCACCGGGACCTGGAGCGGGACCTGGTGCTGGACGCCCCGGGCGCGCTGGCCTACGGCCTGGTGGACGGCATCGTGCCCGGCCGGCGCGGCGCGCTCGCCGGCCCCGACGCGGGGTGAACGCGATGCTGCCACCGGAACTGCCGCCGCTGCCCGCGCTGACCCGCGCCGAGGGCGAGTTGATCGACCGTTACCTGGAGTCCGTCGACCTGCTCGGCCGGATCAATCCCGCGCGCGCCGGGAACACCTACCACGGGCTGCGCGCGGCGCAGGCGCTGGTGCGCAAGGCCACCGAGCTGCGGGACGCGCTCGACCTGATGCACCGTCGGGGCGAGACGGAGCTGCACGGGCACACGCTGGCACGGGCCTTGCGGGTGCTGGACGGCGAGCGCCGTACCGCGCGCGTCACGCTCCCGTCCGACGGCGCCGGCTGACCGGACGCGGCGGCGGTCCGACCGGTCCCGGACGTCGACACGCGGCGTTCGGGACGCACGGGAAACGGTCCGAACGATGTACGGCCGACCGGTGTATATCCGGCGCCGTTTCCGGTCCGCACGAGTTGCGCACGGACCATGTTTGAGCCTCATCCGGAACGGCTGCGTCCCAGGTCCGGGGCTACGTCCGGGATCTGACGGCGGCTCGAACGGAACACTGTCCACCCGAACGGGTGAGTGGTGAGTAACGCCACAAATCCTCGATTTCATTGGGATTTTCGGACAGCTGTGAGCCAAGATCCCTGTCTGACGACAAGCCCCCGCCACCGCGGCGGGGCGGTCCGGGCGGACGCCGAGTCCTGCCGCCACCCGGATGACCGGTCGACAGGAGTGGATCGGCAGGAGTGGAGGACCCAAGCAAGACGGGTCGCCGACGCGGACGTTCGTCGTGGACGAACGGGCGTGCCGAGCAACCCTTGGGGTGAAGCCGCAGCGATGCGGCCGGGCAACTTCGCCAGCCCGAATCCGACAGGTCATCCTTCACAGGCGGCTGACGAAGGGTTGCGCATGACTGCGCTCAATCGTGTCCCGTCGCTCATGGCCCGGGCCGGTACGGCCTCGGCTCTCACCCTCGCCGCCGTGGGCGGCTCGATCGCGGTGCCGGGCCTGTCCGCCGACGCCTCGGCGGCGACCCTGGCCTCGAAGGCGCTCCAGGTCGCGGCCTCCAAGAAGGGCGCCCCCTACCAGTGGGGGGCCACCGGACCGCGCCGGTTCGACTGCTCGGGTCTGACGCTGTACTCGTTCAAGAAGGCCGGCAAGACCCTGCCGCGCACGGCCGCCGGGCAGTACAACAAGACGCACCACATCTCGGCCCGCAACCGCAAGGCGGGCGACCTGGTGTTCTTCCACTCGGGTTCCAGCGTCTACCACGTCGGCATCTACGCCGGCCACGGCAACATCTGGCACGCCCCGAAGTCCGGCGATGTGGTCAGGCTCCAGAAGATCTGGACCCGGAGCGTCTGGTACGGCCGGGTCAGCTGACCCGGCACCGTTGTGGAGCGGCCTCGGGCCCGTGGCCGCTCCGCACGCCGTCAGCGCCGGATGTCGGCGCGGCGAGCCGCCTCGGGGCGCTGCGCCGCCGTCGGTACCGGCTCGGCGGGGACGGCCCAGGGGAGTTCGATCGAGACCGTCTTGCCGCCCTCCCGGGTGGGCCGGACACGGAGCCTGCCACCGCACTCGGCGGTGAGCCAGCGGATGATGACCATGCCGCGGCCGTTGTCCTGCTGCACGGCGGCGGGCAGTCTCTTCGGAAAGCGCGGATGGCTGTCCGTGACCCCGATGCGCAGATGCTCGTCACGGCCCAGCGCGAGGTCGACCGTGAAGGTGGGTGACTGCCCGAAGGTGTGCTGCACGGCGTTGGTGGCGAGTTCGGAGACGATGAGCCGTACCGTGTCGGCGATGTCGGCGTCCGAGGGGAGGCCCCACTCCGCGAGCGTGCCCACGACATAGGAGCGGGCGGCGGAGACCGAGGCGGGATCGCTCGGCAGAGTGACGGATGCTTCCAGATGGTCTGCCATGGCGACGTCGTCCCTTTCCCACGGGACCGGTGTCCGGCATGGAGCGGCCGGTTCGAGTACGGTCCCGGACTGGTGCTTGCCCGTCAGACTGCCATCACCCGACCGGTCACGGGGGGCGATCCACCGAGATATGCATATATCTGTCGCTCGAAGCGGTGAACTCTGCGACGCGAGACCGTATTCCAGCGGCACGGAGGCGAGCAGACGGAGTAAGGAGCAGCCCATGCAGAACGGTCCGGCGGTGCGGCGCCGCAAACTGGGCGACGAACTGCGTACGCTGCGTACCGGAGCCGGGCTCACGAGCGGTGAGGCGGCCCGGCTGGTCGGCTGGCACCAGTCGAAAGTGAGCCGTATCGAGACCGGCGCCAGCGGCGTGAAACCGGCCGATCTGCGGTTACTGCTCGACGCCTACGGGGTCCACGACGGTCAACTGCGCGAGATGCTGCTGATGTTGGCGGGGCCCGAGGACACGGGCGGCCGGAACCGCTGGTGGCACGCGTACCGCGGGGTGATCCCGCCCACCTATCGCGACTTCATCAGCCTGGAGTCGCAGGCGAGCGCGATGCGCACCCTGGAGACCACGGTCGTGCCCGGTCTGCTCCAGACGGCCGAGTACGCCCGCGCGGTGACCCGGGCCGCCGTGAAGGACCTGGACGAGGAGCGCCTGGACGCGCTGGTGGAGGTGCGGCTGGCCCGCCAGGACGTCCTGCGGGCGGATCCGCCGCTGGCGCTGAGCGCCGTACTGGACGAGGCGGTGCTGCGCCGCGAGGTCGGCGGCCCCGAGGTGATGGCCCGGCAGCTTCAGCGGCTGGCCGAGGCGGCCCGACTGCCCCAGGTGCGGCTCCAGGTGCTGCCCTTCGGCGCCGGAGCACATATCGGCCTCACCGGGCCTTTCGTTATCTTCTCATTTCCGAGCACTTCTGATCTAGATGTAGTTGTTCTCGACCAATTGACGAGTAGCCTCTATCTGGAACGGAAAGAAGACCTCATGGCCTACTCGGAGGCCTTCACGACCCTTCAGTTCCACGCCCTTTCCCCCGAGGACTCGTTGGACTACCTCGCCCAGATAGGCGACGGCGCGTAGGGAGGCACCATGACCGCACTGCCTCGGAACGTCCCTGCCAGTACCGACCTGCACGACGTGCACTGGCTGCGCAGCAGCTACAGCACGGGAGCCAACAACTGTGTGGAGACGGCCCGGCCGCGCTCCGGCCCACCGGCCGGGCTGCTCGCCGTGCGCGACTCGAAGGCCCCGGGCGGCCCCGCGCTGCTCTTCTCGCCCGAGACCTGGGCCGGGTTCGTCACCGCTCTCTGATCAGATCCGATCACCGACCGACACCCCTGACCGCTGTGTGCGAAGCACGGCCGTGTCACGCCGACTCATGGTCGCGTTTCGTCGATCACCCGTACCGCGCGTTCGATCTCTGCCCCGGAGAGGTCCGCGCGAGCGGTCAGCCGCAGCCGCGACACGCCGTCGGGCACGGAAGGAGGACGGAAGCAGCCCACGGCCAGCCCCGCCGTACGGCAGTCGGCCGCCCAGCGCACCGCCTGCTCCGGGGACGGAGCCCGCACGGAGACCACCGCGGCGTCCGGACGCACCGCTTCCAGGCCCACGGCGGTCAGCCGTGCGTGCAGCTCCGCCGCGACCTCGCGAGCCCGGGCCGCCCGCCCGGGCTCGCGGCGCAGCAGCCGCAGGGCCGCGAGCGCCGCGCCCACCGCGGAGGGCGCCAGCCCGGTGTCGAAGATGAAGGTCCGGGCCGCGTTGACCAGGTGGTCGACGACCCGCGCCGGGCCCAGCACGACCCCGCCCTGACTGCCCAGCGACTTGGACAGGGTGGCCGTGACCACCACGTCCTCCGCCCCGGCGAGCCCCGCCGCGTACGGCGCGCCCCGGCCGCCGTCGCCCAGCACTCCCAGGCCGTGGGCGTCGTCCACCACCAGTCCGGCGCCGTGCTCCCGGCAGGCCGCGGCCAGCGCGGCCAGCGGCGCCCGGTCCCCGTCCACCGAGAACACCGTGTCGGAGACCACGATCGCCGGGCCCGCGTGCCCGGCGAGCGCCTTGCGCACCGCGTCCGGGTCGGCGTGCCCGACCACCTGGCGCTCGCCGCGGGCGAGCCGGCAGCCGTCGATGAGCGAGGCGTGGTTGCCCGCGTCGGAGACGATCAGCGAGCCGTACGGGCCGAGCGCGGTGACCGCGGCCAGGTTGGCCGCGTACCCGGAGGAGAAGACCAGGGCCGCCTCGAATCCGCAGAAGTCGGCCAGTTCGCGCTCCAGCTCGGCGTGCAGTTCGGTGCTGCCAGTGACCAGCCGGGACCCGGTGGAACCGCCGCCCCAGGTGCGCGCGGCCGCGGCGGCGCCCTCGGCGGTCTCGGGGTGGTGGGCGAGGCCCAGGTAGTCGTTGCTGGCCAGGTCCAGCAGCGGTGACTCGGCGGGGCGCGGGCGCAGGGTGCGTACGAGTCCGGCGCGGCGACGCGCCTCGGCCTGCTCGTCGATCCAGCCGAACGCCATGGGTCCTCCGGTGCTTTTGTAGGTAGCGGACAGACCCTAGCGGCACGACGGGCGGCGCGAGGTGTGGCGATACCCACACGGTGAACTGTCAGCGTTGTGCAAACTCTCCTTGGCCGGGAGCGGGTCCGTAGGACAGGATCGGATCTCATGGACCTGCTGAACACGCTGGTGGACAAGGGGCTTCGGCGCGAGCTGCCGACCCGCGAGGAAGCGCTCGCCGTGCTGGCGACCTCGGACGACGAGTTGCTCGACGTGGTGGCCGCGGCCGGCAAGGTGCGCCGGCACTGGTTCGGGCGCCGGGTGAAGCTCAACTATCTGGTGAACCTGAAGTCGGGGCTGTGCCCGGAGGACTGCTCCTACTGCTCCCAGCGGCTGGGCTCCAAGGCCGACATCCTGAAGTACACCTGGCTCAAGCCGGACGAGGCGTCCCAGGCGGCCGCGGCGGGGCTCGCGGGCGGCGCGAAGCGGGTCTGTCTGGTGGCCAGCGGGCGCGGGCCGACCGACCGGGACGTGGACCGGGTCTCGCAGACCATCAAGACGATCAAGGAGCAGAACGAGGGCGTCGAGGTGTGTGCCTGCCTCGGGCTGCTCTCCGACGGCCAGGCCGAGCGACTGCGTGAGGCGGGCGCGGACGCCTACAACCACAACCTGAACACGTCCGAGGGGACGTACGGGGACATCACCACCACCCACACGTACGCCGACCGGGTGGACACGGTGAACAAGGCGCACGCGGCCGGGCTGTCCGCCTGCTCCGGGCTGATCGCGGGCATGGGCGAGAGCGACGAGGACCTGGTGGACGTGGTCTTCTCGCTGCGCGAGCTGGACCCGGACTCGGTGCCGGTCAACTTCCTGATCCCGTTCGAGGGCACTCCGCTGGCCAAGGAGTGGAACCTCACCCCGCAGCGCTGTCTGCGCATCCTGGCGATGGTCCGGTTCGTCTGCCCGGACGTCGAGGTGCGCATCGCCGGCGGCCGCGAGGTCCATCTGCGCACGATGCAGCCGCTCGCGCTGCACCTGGCCAACTCGATCTTCCTCGGCGACTACCTGACCAGTGAGGGCCAGGCGGGCAAGGCCGACCTGGAGATGATCGCGGACGCCGGGTTCGAGGTCGAGGGCACCGACCAGGTGACGCTGCCGGAGCACCGGGCCGAGGCCGCCGCGGGCTGCGGCTCGGTGTGCGGCTCGCACGAGAGCGCCGGCTGCGGCTCGCACGAGGGCTCCGGGTGCGGCTCGCACGAGGCCGGCGCCGACCGCGGTACGGCGGAGACGCCCGCGGCGGCGAACGAGCCCCGCCCCGATCTGGTCGCCGTCCGCCGCCGGGGCGCCGGAACGGACCTCGCGCCCAATGCCTGAGCTGCCCGGCCCGGCCGTGTCCGAGCTGCTGGAGCTGGACCGCCGGCACGTCTGGCACCCGTACGGCCCGATGCCCGGACGGACCGAACCGCTCGTCGTGGAGTCGGCGAGCGGGGTCCGGCTGCGGCTCGCGGACGGCTCGGGCGAGCTGGTCGACGGCATGTCCTCGTGGTGGTCGGCCATCCACGGCTACAACCACCCGGTGCTCAACGAGGCGGTGCGCGACCAGCTGGGCCGGATGAGCCATGTCATGTTCGGCGGGCTCACCCACGAGCCCGCCGTCCGGCTCGCCAAGCTCCTTGTCGACATGTCACCGGAGGGCCTGGAGCATGTCTTCCTGGCCGACTCCGGGTCGGTGTCGGTCGAGGTCGCGGTGAAGATGTGCCTCCAGTACTGGCGTTCGCTCGGCCGGCCCGGCAAGCAGCGGCTGCTGACCTGGCGGGGCGGCTACCACGGGGACACCTGGAACCCGATGTCGGTGTGCGACCCCGAGGGCGGGATGCACCAGCTGTGGTCCGGTGTCCTGCCCCGCCAGGTGTTCGCGGAGGTACCGCCCGCGGAGTACGACGCGTCGTACGCCGACGGTCTGCGCGAGCTGATCGCCCGTCATGCCGACGAGACCGCCGCGGTCATCGTGGAGCCGGTGGTGCAGGGTGCGGGCGGGATGCGGTTCCACTCCCCCGCGTACCTCCGGGTGCTGCGCGAGGCGTGCGACGCGCACGACGTGCTGCTGGTCTTCGACGAGATCGCCACCGGCTTCGGCCGCACGGGCGCGCTGTTCGCGGCGGACCACGCGGGCGTCAGCCCCGATGTGATGTGCGTGGGCAAGGCGCTGACCGGCGGTTATCTGACGCTGGCGGCGACGCTGTGCTCCGCCCGGGTGGCCGACGGCATCTCGCGCGGCGAGGTCCCGGTGCTGGCGCACGGCCCGACGTTCATGGGCAACCCGCTGGCGGCGGCGGTGGCCTGTGCCTCCCTGGAGCTGCTGCTCGGGCAGGACTGGCAGACGGAGGTCAAGCGGATCGAGGCGGGCCTGCGCGAGGGCCTCGCGGCGGCCGTGGGGCTGCCCGGGGTGCGGGACGTCCGCGTCCTCGGCGCCATCGGTGTGGTCCAGCTGGACCACGAGGTGGACATGGCCGCCGCCACCGCGGCCGCCGTCCGGGAGGGCGTGTGGCTGCGCCCCTTCCGCGACCTGGTCTACACGATGCCGCCGTACGTCACTTCGGACGAGGATCTGGCACGGATCACGCGCGCGGTGTGCGCCGCGGCGCGGGAGGGATGAGATGTCGGTACTGGTGATCACCGGGACGGGCACGGAGATCGGCAAGACCGTCACGACCGCCGCGGTCGCCGCCGCGGCGCTCGCGGCGGGGCGCTCGGTCGCCGTGCTGAAGGCCGCGCAGACGGGCGTACGGCCGGACGAGCGCGGCGACGCCGACGAGGTCGCCCGGCTGGCGGGCCCGGTCACGGCGACCGAACTGGCCCGCTATCCCGAACCCCTGGCGCCGGGTACGGCCGCCCGGCGGGCCGGGATGGCGCCGGTGCACCCGCACCAGGTGGCCGAGGCGGCGGCCAAGCTGGCCACCGAGCACGATCTGGTGCTGGTCGAGGGGGCGGGCGGGCTGCTCGTCCGGTTCGACGCGGCGGGCGGCACGCTGGCCGACGCGGCGGGGCTGCTGGGCGCACCGGTCCTGGTGGTCACCCCGGCAGGGCTGGGCACACTGAACAACACCGAGCTGACGGCACGCGAACTGCGCCGCCGCGGGGTGGAGTTGGCGGGCGTGGTGATCGGCAGCTGGCCGGACTCCCCCGGTCTCGCGGAGCGCTGCAACGTGACCGACCTGCCGGAGGTGTCCGGCGCCCCGCTGCTGGGCGCGATCCCCGCGGGCGCGGGCTCCCTGCCCCCGGCCGCCTTCCGCCCGGCGGCCCCCGGCTGGCTGGCCCCCCGCCTCGACGGCAGCTGGGACGCGGAGGCGTTCCGCACCCGCGAGGCGGCGTAACGGCGTTCCGTTTCCCGGCGAGGGGTGGGAAGGGGGCGTACGTGGGGAGACTCCTCGTAGGCCCACTTCGGGGAGGTTGCCATGCGGCTGCTGTCCAGCGGCTCCGGCACGGTGGCGCGCGGCCCCGCCCGCCATCCGGTGTTCGCCCGTTGCTACGCCCGGTTCAGCGTGGGTGCCGAGACCCGGCTGGGCATGGCCGGCGTCCGGGAGCGGCTGCTCGCCGGGGTGTCGGGGCGGGTGCTCGAGATCGGCGCCGGCAACGGGCTGAACTTCGCGCACTATCCGGGCACCGTCTCGGAGGTGGTGGCGATCGAGCCGGAGGTCCTGCTCCGGCGGCTGGCCCTGGAGGCGGCGCTGCGCGCAGAGGTCCCGGTCGACGTGGTGCCGGGTGCCGCGGAGGCGCTGCCGGTGAAGAGCGAGGCCTTCGACGCGGTGGTGCTGTCCCTGGTGCTGTGCAGCGTGCGGGACGTCCCCCGGGCGCTGGCCGAGGTACGGCGGGTGCTGCGCCCGGGCGGCGAGGTCCGCTTCTTCGAGCACGGGCGGGGCGGCGGCCGGATCATGACGCTGACCCAGCAGGCCCTGGACCGCACCGTGTGGCCCGCGCTGTTCGGCGGCTGCCATGTCTCCCGGGAGCCGGTGGCCGCGCTGCGCGAGGCCGGGTTCCGGCTCGGCCCGCACCGCCGGGTGCTGCTGCCGGACAACGGCCCGGCGCTGCCGGCCTCCTACTGCGCGCTGGGGGTCGCCTGGCGGCCCGAGGAGCCGGAGTCGGACTGATCACAGGCTCCAGCGGCGCAGCTCCCGCGCGATGTCGTCGACGCCCACCGCGCCGTCCTTGACCAGCCGGGCGAGGTCGCGGACCTGCTCGGCGGTGGTGGCGACCTTGACCCCGCCGGCGACGAGATAGCCGTACGCGACGGCGCAGGCGAACAGCGCGTTGGAGCGTTCCAGGGCCGGAACATGGATGAGCAGCTGGAGCAGGGAGGCGGCGCGGGCGTACGGGTCGTCGTAGACGGGCACGCCGAATATCTCGGCGCGGTGCCGGGCGACGGCGGCCACCAGGGCGCCCCAGTCGGTGACCTGCGGATCGCTGGGCGTCCGCTGTTCGGCGAGCATGAGCAGCCAGGCGAGGTCGATGCTGAGCTCGTTCAAGGGATCAGCGGTGGCCTTCCTCCGGTGCGGGCCTGCGGGCCTCGGCGAACTCCTCGGCGAACACGGACTCGTA
This sequence comes from Streptomyces sp. NPDC127190, assembly GCF_042672505.1. NCBI lineage: Bacteria > Bacillati > Actinomycetota > Actinomycetes > Kitasatosporales > Streptomycetaceae > Streptomyces > Streptomyces sp. NPDC127190. The sequence goes on along the minus strand of NZ_JBHXVE010000013.1, from coordinate 117,175 downwards.
GCTCTTCATGAAGTCGGCGGCGGCCTCGACGAACGTCCGGCCGGCCTCACCGGTGTCCTGTCTGACCAGTTCCTCGATGTACCGGTTGACGCTGATCCCGCGGGCCAGGGCGCGTTCGCGGGCCGCGCGGGCGGTGCCCTCGTCCACGCGCACGTTCAGCTGGGTCTTCGCCATGCCTCGACGCTAGCGCTCCATTGCTAGCAGCAGCAAGGGCGCACGGCGGTGGCAGATGGGCGCGCTGCGCTACGACTGTGCGCCGGGTCACACTAGGCTCGGTCCCGAGCACGAGGTGGGCCCGGCCTCGGTCACGGGGCCGGGACGTCGAGGCGACCGGGAGGCGCTCGTGTACACACCTGCTGCGGAGCACGCCCCGGGCCGCGCGCCGGGCGACGGGACCGCTGCCCGGGCCCGCGGGCTGACCAAGGCGTACGGCACCGGCGAGACGCGCGTGCTCGCCCTGGACGCGGTGGACGTGGACATCGCGCGCGGTCGTTTCACCACGGTGATGGGCCCCTCGGGGTCCGGGAAGTCCACGCTCATGCACTGTCTGGCCGGGCTGGACACGGTCTCCGCCGGCCAGGTCTGGCTGGGCGGCACGGAGATCACCGCACTGAAGGAACGGGAGCTGACCCGGCTGCGGCGGGACCGGATCGGGTTCATGTTCCAGTCGTTCAACCTCATTCCCACGCTGACCGCCGCCGAGAACATCACCCTGCCGATGGACATCGCGGGCCGCAGACCCGATCAGCAGTGGCTCGACCAGGTCATCGACAGGCTCGGTCTGCGGGACCGGCTGGACCACCGGCCGGCCGAGCTGTCCGGCGGCCAGCAGCAGCGGGTCGCCTGCGCGCGGGCGCTGGCCTCCCGGCCCGAGCTGATCTTCGCCGACGAGCCGACCGGCAACCTGGACTCGCGGTCCGGCCTGGAGGTGCTGGGCTTTCTGCGCGGCGCGGTGGACGATCTCGGCCAGACGGTCGTCATGGTCACTCACGACCCGGGCGCCGCCGCCCACTCCGACCTGGTGCTCTTCCTGGCGGACGGGCGGATCGTGGACGAGATGGACCACCCGAGCGCGCAGGCCGTGCTGGACCGGATGAAGCGATTCGACCTGGTCCGCGGGGCGCTCGGCGACGGCGGCCCCGCCCAGGAGGGCTGACCCGGTGCTGAAAGCGACCCTGCGGAGCTTCCTCGCGCACAAGGGACGGCTCGCCCTGTCCGCGCTGGCCGTGCTGCTGTCCGTGGCGTTCGTCGCGGGCAGCCTGATCTTCTCCGACACCGTCACCCGCACCTTCGACCGGCTGTTCGCCTCCACCGCCGCCGATGTGACCGTGCAGCCGAAGGACGACCTGCGGGCCGCCCGGATGAGCGGCGCCGCCCAGACCGTGCCCGCCGCGCTGCGGGACCGGGTCGCCCGGGTTCCCGGGGTCGCGGCGGCCCGCGCCGACGTGTCGGTGCAGAACATCGTGGTCGTCGACAGCCGGGACCAGTCCGTCGGCCCGACCACCGGCGCGCCCACGATCGCGCAGTCCTGGCAGGTCACCCCTCGCAGCCCGGTGCGGCTGACCTCGGGGCACGCGCCGCGCGGTGCGGGCGAGGCGCTGCTGGACGCGGACACGGCCGGCAAGCGGGGGGTGCGGATCGGCGACCTGCTGACCGTGCACGCCCAGCCGGGCACCTTCCGGGTCCGGGTGTCCGGCATCGCCACGTTCACCACCACCAACCCGGGCGCGGCCCTGCTCTTCGTGGACCCGGCGGTGGCCGGCCGGGAACTGCTCGGGTCGGCCGCGAAGGCCACGAGCATCTCCGTGGACGCGGCGGGCGGGGTGTCCGGCACGGAGCTCAAGCGGCGGATCGACGCGGCCATCGGCCCCGGCACCTACGACCTGAAGACCGCCGCCGAGCAGGCCACGTCGGCCGCGGCCAGCCTCGGCACCTTCCTCGACGTGGTGAAGTACGTGATGCTGGGCTTCGCCGGGATCGCCGTGCTGGTCGGGGTGTTCCTGATCGTCAACACCTTCTCCATGCTGATCGCCCAGCGCACCCGGGAACTGGGGCTGCTGCGGGCACTCGGCGCCGACCGCCGGCAGGTGCGGCGCTCGGTGCTGACCGAGGCGCTGCTGCTCGGGCTCGTCGGCTCCACGCTCGGCCTCGCCGCCGGGACCGGACTGGCGTACGGCCTGATCCGGCTGATGAGCGCGTTCGGGATGAACCTCAGGGCGACCGAGATGCAGATCGGCTGGGTCACACCCCTCGCCGCGTACGCCGTCGGGCTGGGGGTGACCTTCGTGGCCGCCTATCTGCCGGCGCGCCGGGCCGCCGCCGTCTCCCCGATGGCGGCGCTCACGGACGCCGAGGTCGCGGGCGTGGGCAAGCCGTTGAGGGTCCGGGCGGTCGCCGGGGCGGTGATCGGCGTGCTGGGCGCGGCCGCGCTGGCCGGGTGTGCGGCGGCCACCCGGACGGGGCCGGCGGCCGGGCTGCTGGGCGTCGGCGTGGTGCTGACCCTGGTCGCGACCGTGGTCGCCGGGCCGCTGCTGGTGCGGCCGGTGGTCCGGGTGCTGGGCGGGGCGTTCCCGGCGCTGTTCGGGCCGGTCGGCCGGATGAGCCAGCGCAACGCCCTGCGCAATCCGCGCCGCACCGGGGCGACGGCGGCGGCGCTGATGGTGGGCCTCGCCCTGGTGGGCGGGATGTCGGTGGCGAGCGCCTCCCTGTCGGCGTCGGTCGACCGGCAGATCGACAGGACGCTGGGCGCCGACTTCGTCGTCCAGGGCACCGGATTCACGCCGTACACCAAGGAGGTCAGGGACGCCGTGGCGGCGACGCGCGGGGTCGGGCTGGTCGTGCCGGAGCGGCTCAGCCCCGTCGCCGTGCGGCTGCCCGACGGCAGCCGGGTGCGCACCCTCGCCGCCGCGTTCGGGCCCCGGCTCGACGAGGTCGTGCACATCGCTTACGCCCGGGGCGGCTCGGCGGCCGCGCTGGCGGACGGGCGGCTGGCGCTGGACGCGGGCTATGCCCGGGACCACGGCATCCGGTGGGGCAGTGTGCTCCCGGTGGAGTTCCCGGGCGGGCGCACGGCGGACCTGACCGTCGCCGCCCTGACCGAGCAGGGCAGCACGAACCAGGGGTTCGGCAACGAGGGCGGCATCTGGTTCGGCCTCGGCACCCTGGAGAAGTACGTGCCCGGCGGACAGGACTCCGCGCTGTTCGTGAACGCGGCCTCCGGCACGAACCCGCAGGACCTGCGGCCCCGGCTGGAGCAGGCCCTCAAGCCGTATCCGCAGGTGCAGGTGCGCAACCAGAGCGACTACAAGAAGCTGGTCCAGGACCAGATCTCCGTGCTGCTCTACCTGGTGTACGCGCTGCTGGCGCTGGCCATCGTCATCGCCGTGCTCGGGGTGGTCAACACCCTCGCGCTGTCGGTGGTGGAGCGCACCCGGGAGATCGGGCTGCTGCGGGCGATCGGGCTCGGGCGGCGGCAGCTGCGCCGGATGATCCGGCTGGAGTCGGTGGTGATCGCGGTGTTCGGCGCGGTGCTGGGGCTGGCGCTGGGGCTGGTGTGGGGGGTGTGCATGCAACGGGTGCTGGCGCTGCGCGGGTTGACGGAGCTGGCGTTCCCCTGGGGCACGATCGTCGCGGTGGTGGTCGGCTCGGCGGTGGTGGGCGTGGTGGCGGCCCTGCTGCCCGCGCTGCGGGCGTCGCGGATGAACGTACTGGCGGCGATCGCGCACGAGTGATGGAATCGCCCCGGTAGGCAAGTAAGCAGCAATACGGGGAGAGTTGATGTCACGTCCGTTCCGCTTCGGGGTCAATCTGCTCACGTCGGCGCCCGCCGCCGAGTGGCGCGCCACCTGCCAACGTGCCGAGGAACTGGGGTACGACGTGGTCCTCGTCCCCGACCATCTGGGGATGCCGGCGCCGTTCCCGGCGCTGGTCGCGGCGGCCGCGGCGACCGAGCGGGTCAGGGTCGGCACCTTCGTGCTGAACGCCGGGTTCTACAACCCGACGCTGCTGGCCCGCGAGGTGGCGACCACGGACGCGCTGACCGGCGGCCGCCTCGAACTGGGCCTCGGCACCGGGTATGTGCCGGCCGAGCACGAGGCGGCCGGGCTGCCGTACGGCTCGCCGGGCGAGCGGGTGGACCATCTGCGGCACACGGTGCGGGAGCTGGACCGGCTGCTGGGCTCGGCGGAGCACGAGCCCCGGCCCGCCCAGTCCCGGGTGCCGGTGCTGATCGGCGCCAACGGCGACCGGATGCTGCGGCTGACCGCCGAGCACGCGGACATCGCGGCCTTCACCGGGGCCCGGCCCGGCCGCGACCCCGGCTCGCTGGAGCCGCTCACCGCCGAGGAGCTGGACGAGCGGGTGGCCCGCTACCGGTCGCTGGCCGCGGGGCGGACGGCTCCGGCCGAGCTGAACCTGCTGATCCAGCAGGTGGCGGTCACCGACGATCCGGAGGCGGCGCTGAAGCCGCTGCTGGAGCGGCTGCCGCAGCTGACCATGGAGCAGGCGCTGGCCCTGCCGATCGTGCTCGCCGGTCCGCTGGACGACGTGGTCGCGAAGGTGCGGGCGCAGCGCGAGCGGTACGGCTTCACGTATCTGACGGTCCTCCAGCCGTGCATGGAGGCGTTCGCGCCGGTGATGGAGCGGCTGCGCGCGGAGGAGTCCGCATGATGGAATTCCCGGCTCCGGCCCACCGGCCGTGATCATGGTGGGCGCATGACCGATCTGTGCATACGCCCCGCCTCCGGTGCCGACCTCGGCGCCGTCCTCGCCTTCTGGCGGACGGCCGCCGAGGGCACCAGCATCAGCGACGACCTCGCCGGGGTGGAGCGGCTCGTCGACCGTGACCCCGAGGCGCTGATCCTGGCCGAGCTGGGCGGCGAGCTGGTGGGCACGGTGATCGCCGGCTTCGACGGCTGGCGGTGCCATCTGTACCGGCTCGCGGTGCACCCGGAGCGGCGGCGACAGGGCATCGCCACGGCACTGCTGGCCGCCGCCGAGGAGCGGTTCGTCCGGCTGGGCGGGCGGCGGGCGGACGCGATGGTGCTGGTCCGCAACGAGCGCGCGCAGCACGCGTGGCGGGCGGCCGGATACGGCGCGCAGGAGCAGTGGCGGCGCTGGGTGAAGCCCCTCACCGGCTGACCCCCACGGCATTTTTGCCCATCCTTTACCATTGAGGGAGTACTCGGCCCTCCATGAAAGGTTGTGAGCGTCCGCCCATGGGCGAGCCCCCCGGTGCGCGACACCGTGCGTTCCGTCCTGCCCTGTCCGATCATGGGACGGGGGTGACCCGATGACCGAAGTGCTGCTCCTTCTGGTGGCGGTCCTGCTGTCCCTCGCCTGCGGCGCCTTCGTGGCGGCGGAGTTCTCGCTGACCACCGTGGAGCGCGGCGAGCTGGAGCGGGCCGCCGCGCGCGGCGAGCGCGGTGCCGCGGGCGCCCTGAAGGCCGTACGGAACCTGACCTTCCAGCTCTCCGGCGCCCAGCTCGGCATCACCGTCACCAATCTGGTGGTCGGCATGCTCGCCGAGCCGTCGATCGCCCAGCTGCTGGCCGGCCCCTTCGAGGCCATGGGCCTGTCCCGGTCCACGGCGACCTCGGTGGCGCTGGTGCTCGGCACCGCCCTGTCGACGGTGTTCCTGATGGTCGTCGGCGAGCTGGTGCCCAAGAACTGGGCGATCTCCTCGCCGCTGGCCATGGCCAAGCGGGTCGGCAACGCCCAGCGCTGGTTCAGCGCGGTCTTCCGGCCCTTCATCACCCACCTGAACAACACGGCCAACCGGTTCGTACGACGGCTCGGCATCGAGCCCGCCGAGGAACTGGCCTCCGCGCGCGGCCCGCAGGAGCTGGCGGCCCTCGCCCGGCACTCCGCCAAGGAGGGCGCGCTGGAGGCGGACACCGCCGAACTGTTCGTCCGCACCCTGAACCTGGCCGATCTGACCGCCGAGAACGTGATGACCCCGCGCGTCCAGGTGATCGCCCTGGACCTCCAGGCGACCTGCGAGGACGTGGCGAACGCGACCCGGGCCACCGGACTGTCCCGGTTCCCGGTCTACCGGGGCAGCCTGGACTCGGTCGTCGGCATCGCGCACATCAAGGACGTCCTGGCCGTGCCCGCCGAGGAGCGCCCGCGCCGCACGGTCGCCCAGGTGATGCGCGAACCCCTGCTGGTCCCCGAGTCGCTCACCGTCGACCGGCTGCTGGACCGGCTCGGCGGCAGGCGGACCATGGCCGTGGTCATCGACGAGTACGGCGGTACGGCGGGCGTGGCCACCCTGGAGGACATCGTCGAGGAGGTCGTCGGCGAGGTGCGCGACGAGCATGATCCGCACGAGACACCCGACCTCGCCCCCGCCGGGGCGGACGAGCAGGGCCGCGCGCTGTACTCGGCCGACGGCGCCGCCCGCACCGACCAGCTGGCGCGCGTGGGCCTCCGGGTGCCCGAGGGGCCGTACGAGACCCTGGCCGGACTGGTCGCCACCGAGCTGGGGCGGATACCGGCGAGCGGGGACAGCGTCCAGGTCTCCGGCTGGCAGCTGGAGGTGGTGGACGCCTCGGGCCGCCGGGCGGCCCGGCTGCTGCTGCACGCACCGCTGGACGACGAGCCCGGCCGGCCGGCCGAGGGGACGACGCCGGAGGGGGCGCGATGACCGCCGTACAGCTGCTGATCGGTCTGGCGACCCTCGTCGTCAACGCCTTCTTCGTCGGCGCCGAGTTCGCGCTGATCTCGGTGCGCCGCTCGCAGATCGAACCGCTCGCCCAGGAGGGCGACCGGCGCGCCAGGAGCGTGCTGTGGGGTCTGGAGCACGTGTCGGCGCTGCTGGCCGCCGCCCAGCTCGGCATCACGCTGTGCACCCTGGTCCTCGGTGTGGTCGCCGAGCCGGCGATCGCGCATCTGCTGGAGCCGGTCTTCCACGCGCTCGGCGTGCCGGTCGGCGCGGGCCACGCCGTGTCCTTCGTGATCGCGCTGGCCCTGGCCACGTATCTGCACATGCTGCTCGGCGAGATGGTCCCGAAGAACATCTCGCTCGCCGAGCCGGTGCGCAGCGCGCTGCTGCTCGGCCCGCCGCTGGTCACCCTGGCCCGGGCGCTGCGCCCGGTGATCTTCGCGATCAATGCCTTCGCCAACGGGCTGCTGAAGCTGCTGCGGGTGGAGGCCAAGGGCGAGGTGGCGGCGACCTTCACGGACACCGAGCTGGCCGAGATCGTCAAGGACGCCAGCGAGGCCGGGCTGATCGACAACCGGGCGCAGGAGCGGCTGCACGACGCCCTGGAACTGGGCAGCCGGCCCGTGCGTGACGTGGTCGTACCGCTGGAGCGGGTGGTCTACGCGCGCGTGGGTGTCACCCCGGAGCAGTTGGAGCGGCTGTCGGCCGAGTCGGGCTTCTCCCGGTTCCCGGTCGTGGACTCCGGCCGCCGCATCGTGGGCTATCTGCACGTCAAGGACGCGCTGGACGCCTCGCCCCGGGACGTGCCGTTCCGGCTGCGGGACATGCGCCCCATCGCGCGTGTGCGCGAGCGGACCCCGCTGGACGACGTGCTCACCGCGATGCGGGGCAGCCGTACGCACCTCGCGGCGGTCCTCGGCGACGACGGCCGGCTGGCCGGTCTGGTGACCATGGAGGACGTGCTGCGGCAGCTGTTCGGGCAGCCGGCCTGAGGCGTTCCGGGGCCGACCGACCGACGGGTATGGAGCCGGGATACCATCGCTGACGCCATGCAGACGAATCCCGCTCCTTCCCCGTACACCAGCCTGGTCGCGGTCGGCGACTCCTTCACCGAGGGCATGTCGGACCTGCTGCCCGACGGCTCCTACCGGGGCTGGGCCGACCTGCTCGCCGCGCGGATGGCCGCCCGCACCCCGGGGTTCCGGTACGCCAACCTCGCCGTGCGCGGAAAGCTCATCGGGCAGATCGTGGCCGAGCAGGTGGACGTGGCGGCCGCCATGAACGCCGATGTGGTGACGCTGGTCGGCGGTCTCAACGACACCCTGCGGCCCAAGTGCGACATGGTCCGGGTGCGCGACCTGCTGACCGAGGCCGTCGAACGCCTCGCCCCGTCCTGCAAGCAACTGGTGCTGATGCGCAGCCCCGGCCGCCAGGGACCGGTGCTGGACCGGTTCCGGCCGCGCATGGAGGAGCTGTACTCCTGCGTGGAGGAGCTGGCCGGCCGGCACGGCGCGCTGGTGGTCGACCTGTACGGCGCCCCCGCGCTGAGCGACCCGCGGATGTGGGACGTGGACCGGCTGCACCTCACGGCGGAGGGGCACCGCCGGGTCGCCGAGGCGGTGTGGCAGACGCTCGGGTACGAGCCCGAGGACACCGAGTGGCATGTGCCGATGCCGGCCACCGCCCCGCCCGGCTGGCTGAGCCGCCGGGTGACGGACGCCCGGTTCGCCCGCCAGCATCTGCTGCCCTGGATAGGCCGCCGCCTCACCGGCCGCTCCTCCGGCGACGGCCGCCCCGCCAAACGCCCCGACCTGCTGCCGTACGAGAGCCAGGCCTGAGGACGGCAGTGACGCGGCTCTCGTAGCTTCCACCGAACAGGGGCGTGGCGCTGGCCTGCACAAATCGCCAGTAGAATCCGGAGACGTGACTTCAGCGCCCGCCAAGCCCCGCATCCCGAACGTCCTCGCCGGACGCTACGCCTCGGCCGAGCTCGCCACGCTCTGGTCCCCCGAGCAGAAGGTGAAGCTGGAGCGGCAGCTCTGGCTCGCCGTGCTGCGGGCCCAGAAGGACCTCGGCATCGAGGTGCCGGACGAGGCGATCGCCGACTACGAGCGCGTCCTCGACACCGTCGACCTGGCCTCGATCGCCGAGCGCGAGAAGGTCACCCGGCACGATGTGAAGGCGCGGATCGAGGAGTTCAACGACCTCGCCGGGCACGAGCACGTGCACAAGGGCATGACCTCCCGTGACCTCACGGAGAACGTCGAGCAGCTCCAGATCCGGCTCTCCCTGGAGCTGGTGCGGGACCGTACGGTGGCCGTGCTGGCGCGCCTCGGCAAGCTGGCGGGCGAGTACGCCGAGCTGGTCATGGCCGGCCGCTCGCACAATGTCGCCGCCCAGGCCACGACCCTCGGCAAGCGTTTCGCCACGGCCGCCGACGAGCTGCTGGTGGCGTACGGCCGGGTCGAGGAGCTCCTCGTCCGCTACCCGCTGCGCGGCATCAAGGGCCCGGTCGGCACCGCCCAGGACATGCTGGACCTGCTCGGCGGGGACGCGTCCAAGCTGGCCGAGCTGGAGGGCCGTATCGCCGCCCACCTGGGCTTCTCGCAGGCCTTCACCTCGGTCGGCCAGGTCTACCCGCGCTCGCTGGACTACGAGGTCGTCACCGCGCTGGTGCAGCTGGCGGCGGCGCCGTCCTCGCTGGCCAAGACGATCCGGCTGATGGCCGGGCACGAGCTGGTCACCGAGGGCTTCAAGCCGGGCCAGGTCGGTTCCTCGGCGATGCCGCACAAGATGAACACCCGCTCCTGCGAGCGCGTCAACGGCCTGATGGTGATCCTGCGCGGCTACGCGTCGATGACCGGCGAGCTGGCGGGCGACCAGTGGAACGAGGGCGACGTGTCCTGCTCGGTGGTGCGCCGGGTGGCCCTGCCGGACGCCTTCTTCGCGCTGGACGGCCTGCTGGAGACCTTCCTGACCGTCCTCGACGAGTTCGGCGCCTTCCCGGCCGTCGTCGCCCGCGAGCTGGACCGCTACCTGCCCTTCCTGGCCACCACCAAGGTGCTCATGGGAGCGGTGCGGGCGGGTGTCGGCCGCGAGGTCGCGCACGAGGCGATCAAGGAGAACGCCGTGGCCACCGCGCTCGCCATGCGCGAGCAGGGCGCCGAGCGCAACGACCTGCTGGACAAGCTCGCCGCCGACGAGCGGCTGCCGCTCGACCGCGACCAGCTGGCGGCCCTGATGGCCGACAAGCTGTCCTTCACCGGTGCGGCGGCCGACCAGGTCGGCCTGGTGGCCGGCCGGATCGAGGAGATCGTCAAGCAGCGCCCGGAGGCGGCCGGTTACACCCCCGGAGCGATCCTCTGACTCCCCGCTTCACCAAGGCGGACCTGGAGGCCGCCCGCGACCGTCTGGTACCGGACGTGGTCGCGGGCGGCCTCCGCGTGCTCTTCTGCGGCATCAACCCCGGCCTGATGACGGCGGCGACCGGTCATCACTTCGCCCGCCCCGGCAACCGCTTCTGGCCCGTGCTGCACCTGTCCGGCTTCACGCCCCGGCTGTTGAAACCCGAGGAACAGCAGGAGCTGCTCTCCTACGGGCTGGGCATCACCAATGTCGTCGCCCGGGCGACCGCGCGGGCCGACGAGCTGACCCCCGAGGAGTACGCCGAGGGCGGCCGGCTGCTGACCGCCAAGGTGACCCGGCTGCGGCCGAGCTGGCTGGCCGTGGTCGGGGTGACCGCCTACCGGGCGGCCTTCGCCGACCGCACGGCCCGGGTGGGACCGCAGGAACGGACCATCGGCGACACCCGTCTGTGGGTGCTCCCCAACCCCAGCGGCCTGAACGCCCACTGGACGACGGCGACGATGGCGGCGGAGTTCGCCCGGCTGCGGGAGGCGGCGCAGGCCCCCTGACCACCCCTGGCGCGCCGGCCCGGTGAGGGGTCAGGGCGGGGGTATCTCCGTGACCGTGGCCAGGAGGTGTATCTCGTCCGCCTCGTCGCGGTCGGCGACGCCCAGGGCGAGCCAGCGGCCGGTGTGGTCCGGCTGCCACAGGTCGAGTTCGTCGGTGCGCAGGCACAGGTCCGCCCAGGGTTGCGGGATCGCCTCGCCGCGGCTCATGCGGGTGCGCAGGGTCAGCTGGCCCCACGGGGGCTGCCGGCCCCAGCGGTCGGCGAGCCGCCCGGCGAGTGCCTCCCGGTACGCGTGGAAGTCCGCCGCCGTGCGCTGCCGGATCTCCGGGTGCTCCGCGGCCGCGCCCCGGCTCGTCATCAGCTCCACCGTGACATAGCCGGGTCCCGCCGTGCCCACGTCGGATCCGCCGTGGTCCGCCGGGAACTCCCGGGCGCACAGCAGGTCGATGAGGGCCAGGCATGTCGCGATGTCCATATGCCCCAGTAAAGCGGGGGGCACTGACAATTGGCGGGGCGTCAGGCGTCCCTGCGGTGCAGGGACCACGCGCCGGCGAGCAGGGCCGCCGCCGTCCATCCCGCGGTGACCGCGAGACCGGTCCACGGGCCGAGCGAGCCGTCCCAGGAGCTGTGCAGGATCACCTGGCCGGCCCGGTCGGGCAGGAAGTCCGCCACCCCGCCCGACATGTCGCCGACCACGAAGGAGACGATCAGGACGAAGGGGATGAGCAGGGACAGGGTCGCCGTGCCGCTGCGGAGCACCGCCGCGAGCCCGGCGGCGAACAGGGCCATCAGGGTCAGGTCGAGACCGCAGCCGAGGGCGCCGCGCAGCCCCTCGGACCAGGCGGGGGCCGAGGCGCCGAGAACCGCCCGGCCCGCCAGCAGGGTCACCAGGCCGGTGAGGAGGCCGACGGCGAGTACCGGCAGCGCGATCGCCATGGCCTTCGCGGCGAACCAGCGGCGCCGGTCGGGCACCGCCGACAGGGTCAGCCGCAGGGCGCCGCCGCGGAACTCGGCGGAGACCGCCGTCGTACCGAAGGCGATCGCGGCGATCTGGCCGAAGCTGATGCCGAAGAAGGCCGAGAACAGCGGGTCGGACGCGGTGTCGTCGGCCGCTGCCAGCGCCGAGAAGGCGGTGGTGGCGAGCAGCATCGCGGCCAGGGCGGCCGGCAGCGAGCGCAGGGTGCGGATCTTGATCCACTCGGCGTGGAACACGGGCGCGAAGGGCATGGTCAGGCCTCCTGGGGCTGGGCGGTGAACTCGGCCTCGGCCGCGGTCAGATCGAGGTAGGCCTCCTCCAGGGTGGCCTCCTGGGCGGCGAGTTCCGTGACGGGGACGCGCGCGTCGGCCAGGAGCCGGCCGAGGTCCTCCACGCGCGCGTGCCGCACGATCCACGCGCCGTCCTCGCTCCGGGCGGCGTCCAGGCCGTGCCGGGCGAGCAGGCCGTCGAGCGCGCCGGCGTCCGTGCTGCGGATCCGGATGCCGGGCTGCACGCGTGCGTGGATGAACTCCCGTACCGGGGTGTCGGCGAGGAGGCGGCCGCGGCCGAGGATCACCAGGTGGTCGGCAAAGGCGGCGGTCTCGTTCATCAGATGGCTGGAGACCAGGACCGTACGGCCCTCGGCGGCGAGCCGGCGCAGCAGGTCCCGGATCCAGACGATGCCTTCGGGGTCGAGGCCGTTGGCGGGCTCGTCCAGCAGGACCACCTCGGGGTCGCCGAGCAGCGCGGCGGCGATGCCGAGCCGCTGGCGCATGCCGAGGGAGTACGTCCGCACCCGGCGCCGGGCCACCGGGGCGAGGCCGGTCTCCTCCAGGACGCTGTCGACCCGGCGGTCCGGGATGCGGTTGCTCGCGGCGAGGGCGCGCAGATGGTCCCGGGCGGTGCGGGAGCCGTGCGCGGCCCGGGCGTCGAGCAGCGCACCCACCCGCCGCAGCGGCTCGGGGAGTTCGGCGTAGCGGCGGCCGCCCACGGTGGCCGTGCCGGAGGTGGGCCGGTCGAGTCCGAGGACGAGCCTCATCGTGGTCGACTTGCCGGCGCCGTTGGGGCCGAGGAAGCCGGTGACCCGGCCGGGCCGGACGGTGAAGGTGAGCCGGTCGACGGCCCGCCGGCCGGCGTACTCCTTGGTGAGGTCGCGTACGTCGATGGTCGTCATGGCAGCCAGCCTGGCCGGGGCCGGGGGCGGTGGTCCTCCCCCGCCGGTGGAGATCGTCTCCCCCGTGCGGGGGAGGCCCGTTGTCGGTGCTGCCTGCGACGATGTCTCCATGGTCCGCCTGTGTCTGGTCCGCTTTCTGCGCCCGCTGCTGCGCGGGACGACGTACACGCGTCTGCTGCATCTGTGGGTGCCGATGCTGGTCGTCAGCATCTGGCTCTTCATCGACATGTCGACCCCCTGGGTGCCCGCGCTGCTGCTCGTCCCGGTCGGTCTGCTGCCCGGCGTACGGACCGGTGAAGGGGTGCAGGCACGGCTGCTGCTGACGCCCGGTGTGGCCGACTCGGGCATCTCCGAGACCCCCTCGGCGACCTGGCGGGACAGATGGCGCACGGTGCTGTGGCTGGAGCTGCGGATGCTGCTCGGCGCCGCGGCCATGTTCGGCACGGTGTGGCTGCCGGTCGCCGCCTTCGAGCTGGCGCGGTGCGCGGGCGGCCGGGCGCCGTCCGGGATGCCGCTGCTGGACCGGCTGCCGCCGGACCCCGCCTGGGCCCTGCTGACGCCGCTTCCGCTGCTCGCCCTGTACGGCGTGGTCGTGGGCCTGGGCGAGCTGGTCACGCTCTGCGCGCGCCGGCTCCTCGGGCCGTCCGCGGCGGAGCGGCTGGCGGCGCTGGAGGAGCGCACCGAGCGGCTGCTGGAACGCACCCGGATCGCCCGGGAGTTGCACGACTCGATCGGGCACGCGCTGACGGTGGCCGTGGTGCAGGCGGGTGCGGCCCGGGCGGCGGGCGATCCGCGGTTCACCGAGCGCGCGCTGGACGCCATCGAGGAGACCGGGCGGGCCGCCCTGGCGGACCTGGAGCGGGTGCTGGGCGTGCTGCGCGAGGCCGAGCGGCCGGTGAGCGCCCGGCCCACACTGGCCGACGCCGACCGGCTGCTGGAGTCGGCGCGGGCCTCCGGAGCGAAGGTCGACGCCGAGGTGACCGGCCCGGTCGCGACCGTACCGGGGCCGGTGTCCCGGGAGGGGTACCGCATCCTCCAGGAGGCGCTCACCAATGTGCTGCGGCACGCGGGCGCCGTCCCGGTGCGGGTCCGGGTCGCGGTCGCCGCCGGCACGCTCGCCCTGGAGGTCCGCAATCCCCTGCCGGCCGCGCCACCCGGCCCGGGGCGGGGCAGCGGGCTGCGCGGCATACGCGAACGGGCCGCCCTGTTCGGCGGCACGGCCCGCACCGGCCCGCACGAAGGCGACTGGCAGGTCCATGCCGAGCTGCCGTGCTGATCTAGGCTGGCCGGATGCCGGTCACCGTACTTCTTGTCGACGATGAGCCCCTGGTCCGCGCCGGTCTGCGGGCCGTGCTGGAGGCGCAGGCCGATATCGAGGTGGTGGGCGAGGCGGCCGACGGGGCTGCGGTCATCCCGCTGGTACGGCAACTGCGGCCGGACGTGGTCGCGATGGACGTGCGGATGCCCCTGATGGACGGCATCGAGGCCACGCGCGCGGTGCTGCGCACGGTCGCCGACCCGCCGAAGATCCTCGTGGTGACCACCTTCGAGGACGACGCGTTCGTGTACGAGGCGCTGCGCGCGGGCGCCGACGGCTTTCTGCTGAAGCGGGCCCGGCCCGCCGAGATCGTGCACGCGGTACGGCTGGTGGCGGAGGGCGAGTCCCTGCTGTTCCCGGCCTCCGTCCGGCGGCTCGCCGCCCGGTACGGCGACGGCGGCGGCCCGGCGCCGGCCGGGCCGGCCGGGGCCCGGCTGACCGAGCGGGAGGCGGAGGTGCTGCGGCTCATGGCGCGCGGTCTGTCGAACGCGGAGATCGCGGCCCGTCTGGTCGTGAGCACGGAGACGGTGAAGTCGCATGTGAGCGCCGTACTGACCAAGCTCGGGGCGCGCGACCGCACCCAGGCGGTGATCGCCGCGTACGAGTCGGGGTTCGTGGCGCCGCGCTGAGCCCGGCCGGTGCGGGGCCCGGCACTCGCCGGGGTGCGGCGGGCCGAGTACGATCCGGCCAACACGCCCGCGAGCTGGGAGGACGGACGGTGGGGCAGCTGACCGGCGGCGATCCCTCGCTGCTGCGAAGGATCAATTCCGCGGTGGTGCTGCACGCGCTGCGGGCCACGGACTGTGCGACGTTCACCGAGATCACCCGGGTCACCGGGCTGTCCCGGCCGACCGTCGAAGGTGTGGTCGAGGGGCTCGTCGAGGCCGGGCTGGTGGCGGAGGCGGCGGCCGGCCAGGGCACCGCGCGCCGACAGGGGCGGCCCGCCCGCCGGTTCCGGTTCCGGGCCGAGGCGGGCCATCTGCTGGGCCTGGAGATCGGCGCCCACCGGGTCGCCGCGCTCCTGTCCGACCTGGACGGACGGGTGCTGGGCGCGCAGGCCAGGGAGGTCGACGAGACGGCGCCGGCCGACGAACGGCTCGACCGGCTGCGCGGCGCGGTCGCCGAGCTGCTGCGCCGGGCGGGGGTGGCGCGTGACTCCCTGCGAGCGGTGGGGGTGGGCACGCCCGGCATCGTGGCGGACGACGGCACGGTCCGGCTGGGCACGGCCCTGCCGCAGTGGACCGGTCTCCACCTCGGCGAGCGGCTGAGCCGCTCCTTCAAGTGCCCGGTGCTGGTGGAGAACGACGCCAACGCGGCGGCCGTCGCCGAGCACTGGAAGGGCGCGGCGACCGAGAGCGACGACGTGGTGTTCGTGCTGGCGGGGCTGAGCCCGGGCGCCGGTGCGCTGATCGGCGGGCGGCTGCACCGCGGTTACGGCGGAGCGGCCGGCGAGATCGGCGCACTGCATCTGCTGGGCCGTGAGGCCACCCCGGAGACCCTGCTGTCCACCACCGACGAGCCGTTGCACCCGCTGGACGAGCAGGCGGTCGCCGAGGTGTTCGCGCTGGCCCGGGAGGGTGATCAGCGGGCGGAGGCGGCCGTGGAGCGGTTCATCCAGCGGCTGGTGCACGACGTGGCCGCGCTGGTGCTGGCGCTCGACCCGGAGCTGGTCGTGATCGGCGGCTGGGCCGCCGGTCTCGACGGTGTGCTGGAGCCGCTGCGCCGCGAACTGGCCCGCTACTGCCTGCGGCCGCCCCGGGTGGCGCTGTCGTTGCTGGGCGAGGCGGCCGTGGCCACGGGAGCGCTGCGGCTGGCCCTGGACCGGGTGGAGGAGCAGCTGTTCGCGGTGGAGGGAACGGTGACGGCCCGTCGGGGCTAGAGCCTCTTTTTCGGGCCTTGCCGGCGTTGCAGGGCCCTGACGGATCGGGTTGCAGGGCCCTGACGGGTCCGGGGTCAGGAGGCCTGGCGCTCCGGGTCGTGGTGTATCTCGATGTCCGGTGAGTCGCCGAAGGTCAGCCGGCAGGTGTCGGCGCGGTAGGTCGCCACGGAGAGGGCCGCGGTGCGCCCCTGGGCGTAGAAGCGGGTGGTGACGACGAGGACGGGCGAGCCGGGGAGCCGGTCCAGGTCCCTGGCGTCGTCCGCGCGGGCGGAGCCCAGCTCGACGGCGCGGTCCTGGCCCTCCAGCGGGAGGTGCTGCACCTCGCGCAGCACCGCACGCGCGCGTGCCGGGCCGGACGGGGCGTCGATGGCGGTGAGGCCGGGCACCGAGGCGGCGGGGATGTAGAGCAGCTCGGTGGCGACCTGCTGGCCGTGGGACATCCGGGAGCGGCGCACGGTGTGCACGGCCTCGTCCGCGGCGGTCTCCAGGGCCGCGGCGACCGCCGCGGGCGGCACCGCTTGGACGCTGTCGAGGGGCTGCCAGGCGTCCTCGGCACCGCCCGGCCAGCTGTGCTGCGCGGTGCCGACGGCCACGCCCACGCGCGGGGGCGCGACGGTCGTACCCACACCGCGGCGGCGCTGCAACCGGCCCTCCAGCTCCAGCTGTTCGAGGGCCTGACGGAGGGTGGCTCGGGCGACGCCGAAACGGGCGGCGAGGTCGCGTTCGTTGGGGAGGATCTCGCCGACGGAGAACTCGGAGTCGAGTGCCTCGGTGAGCACGGTCTTGAGATGCCAGTACTTCGGTTCCGGCACCGATTCCAGCTGCGTGGTCCCCACCCTGTCCTCCGCAAGAGCCGTGGTCCGGCGGTTTTTAGCGCCCTTGTTTATTAAAGGTTGTTGCACTTATCTGCGACCATAGGGCGGCCGTCACCCCTGGTCAAGACCAATCCTCGATCCCTGCGGCGACGCGCGGGTGACGGCACGACGAAGCCCCCGCCGTACGACGGGGGCTTCCTGGTGACGGGGGTCAGTGACCGGCGAGGTGCCGCAGCTTGTCGGGGTTGCGGATGATGTACACCGAGGTGATGCGGCCGTCGGCGGTGTCCAGTTGGAGCAGGCTCTCGGGTTCGTCGCCGGCCAGGAGCAGCACGGCCGGGCCGCCGTTGACCTCCAGGAAGCGGGCGGACAGGGTGGCGGCGCCGGCGGGCGAGACGGCGGCGAGGAAGCGGCCGACCTTGTCCGCGGAGTGCAGGACGCGCACCGGCGCCTTGGCCTTGCCGCCGCTGTCGCCGACCAGCTGGACGTCCGGGGCGAGCAGGGACATGAGCCCCTCGAGGTCGCCCCCGCCCGCCGCCACGAGGAAGCGCTCGGTCAGATCCCGGCGCTCGGCGGGGTCCACGTCGTAACGGGGGCGCCGCTCCGCCACGTGCCGGCGGGCCCGGCCGGCGAGTTGCCGTACCGCCGGCTCGGCGCGGTCGAGGAGCGCGGCGATCTCGGCGAACGGGAAGCCGAAGGCCTCCCTGAGCACGAACACGGCCCGTTCCAGCGGTGACAGCGACTCCAGGACGACCATGACGGCCAGCGAGACGGAGTCGGCGAGCAGCGCGCGTTCCGCCGCGTCCGGGGCGGCCTCGCCGAACTCGGTGACGTACGGCTCGGGCAGCCAGGGTCCGACGTACGCCTCGCTGCGCGCCTGCGCCTGGCGCAGCCGGTCGATGGCCAGCCGGGTGGTGATGCGCACCAGATAGGCGCGGGGTTCGCGGACCTCCTCGCGGTCGGCGCGGGACCAGCGCAGCCAGGTGTCCTGGACCACGTCCTCGGCGTCGGCCACCCGGCCGAGCATGCGGTAGGCAACGCCGGTGAGCAGGGGCCGGTGCTCTTCGAAGACGTCGGTGGCACTGTCGGCGATCATGCTGCCATCCCATCCGACACGCCCCGCGGGTGTCCAGCGGAATCGGGCGGTTCCGGGCGCGGTCCGGATCACAATGACCGCGGGCCGCCGGGGGCCGGCGGCCGTTCGATCTGGAGGTGGCCGATGCGGTACGCGGTGCTGGGCACGGGCGAGGTGGGGCGCACGCTGGGCGGCAGGCTGGTGGAGCTGGGGCACGAGGTGACTCTGGGCTCGCGCACCCGGGACAATCCGGTCGCCCAGGAGTGGGCCACGGCCTCGCCGGGCCGGGCCCGCGCGGGGTCGTTCGCGGACGCGGCCGCGGCGGCGGAGGTCGTCGTCAACGCGGTGGGCGGCCGGGTGGCGCTCGACGCGCTGCGGGCGGCCGGTGCGGAGCATCTGGACGGCAAGGTGCTGGTGGACGTCTCCAATCCGCTGGCGTTCGAGGACGGGGTGCCGCGGCTGGATCCGGTGGAGTCGGACAGTGTGGGCGAGCGGATCCAGCGGGAGTTCCCGCAGGCGCGTGTGGTGAAGACGCTGAACACCGTGAACTGCCAGGTGATGGTGGATCCGGGGCGGGTGCCGGGCGAGCACCATCTGTTCGTGTGCGGCGCCGATACGGAAGCCAAGGCGCAGGTCGTCTCGTTGCTCGGGGAGTTCGGCTGGCCGGCCGGGCGGGTGGTGGACCTGGGCGGCATCCGCTGGGCCCGCGCCCTGGAGATGTATCTGCCGCTGTGGCTCGGGATGTTCCAGCGGTTCGGCAGCGCCGATTTCAATGTCGAGGTGCGGCGGGCGGGTTGACCGCGGTTGGGGGGCACCACCGGGGGCTACCCGTCGGTAGCAATTGCTGACAAGCTGTCCACGCCGTCCGTCAGCAGCCCAGACGAGGAGCACCCCCATGTCCGCCACCGTCTCCTTCCCGGTCCCCACCGCGCACGGCCCGAAGGACGTGACCGTGTCCTACGCGCGCGTGGGGCGCGGCGAGCCGCTGGTCCTGCTGCACGGCATCGGCCATCACCGGCAGGCCTGGGACCCGGTCGTGGACATCCTCGCCACCGAGCGCGATGTGATCGCCGTCGACCTGCCCGGCTTCGGCGTCTCCCCGGGGCTGCCAGACGGTCTGGCCTATGACCTGCCCACGACCAACTCCGTGCTGGCCGCGCTGTTCGAGGCGCTCGGCCTCGACCGGCCGCACATCGCCGGCAACTCCCTGGGCGGTCTGCTCGCCCTGGAGCTGGGCCGCGAGAAGCGCGTACGGTCCGTCACCGCGCTGGCCCCGGCCGGCTTCTGGACCGAGGCCGAGCGGCGGTACGCCTTCGCGCTGCTGCTCGCCATGCGGGGCGTCGCCGAGCGGCTCCCGCTGCCGCTGGTGCGGCAGCTGTCCGCCACCGCGGCCGGCCGCGCCGCGCTGACCAGCACCATCTACCACCGGCCCGCCCGCCGGGCGCCGGAGGCCGTGGTCGCCGAGACGCTCGCGCTGGCCGGCGCGACCGGCTTCGCCGCGACGCTGCGGGCGGGCACGAGCGTACGGTTCACCGACGGTCTTCCGGGGCTGCCGGTCACCGTGGCCTGGGGCGCCCGGGACCGGATCCTCCTGCGCCGCCAGGGCGTCCGCGCGAAGCGGATCCTCCCGCACGCCCGGCTGATCCGGCTGCCCGGCTGCGGCCACTGCCCGATGAACGACGACCCGGCCCTGGTCGCCCGCGTCATCCTGGACGGCAGCAGCTGACCGGGACGGACGAAGGGACCGTGTACGACCGCGAGGACCGGCCCGTCGTACGCGCAACCGTGGCGGCACCTTCGCGGGGCGGTTGTTCATGTGGGGTTCGCGTGCGCGCCTCAGGGTGCCCGTAGGTGTGGCTTCGCACACTGGCCGGAACCCGTCCCTGGAGGCACAGCCATGTCACACCGTCCGTTGCCCGGCCGCCGCAGCGTTCTGCGCGGCTCCCTCGCCGCGTCGGCGGCCCTGACCCTGCCCGTGGGCCTCGGCGCGGCCCCGGCCTTCGCCCGCTCGGGGCGCCCGGAGGCGGGGTGGGGCGTGCAGGCCGGCGACGTCACCACCGACTCCGGGCTGATCTGGGTGCGTTCGGACCGGCCCGCCCGGATGATCGTGGAGACGGCGGCCACCGAGTCCTTCCGCAACCCGCGCCGCTGGCACGGCCCGCTGCTGGGCGCCGGGACGGACTTCACCGGCACCACCCGGCTGCACGGACTGCCCTCCGGCGAGCAGATCCACTACCGCGTACTGCTCGCCGACCCGGACGACCCGCGCCGTACCGGCGAGCCGGTGGCCGGCACCTTCCGCACCGCGCCGGTGAGGCGGCGCCAGGGCGTGCGGTTCGTGTGGTCGGGCGACCTGGCCGGTCAGGGCTGGGGCATCAACGAGTCCATCGGCGGTTACCGGATCTTCGACGCCATGGCGCGCACCGACCCGGACTTCTTCCTGTGCAGCGGCGACAACATCTACGCCGACGGGCCGATCGCGGCGACCGCCGCCCTGCCGGACGGCGGTGTCTACCGGAACCTCACCACCGAGGAGAAGTCGCACGTCGCCGTCACCCTGGACGACTACCGCGGCAACTTCCGCTACAACCTGCTGGACAAGGCGCTGCGCCGGTTCAACGCGCAGGTGCCGAACATCATCCAGTGGGACGACCACGAGGTGCGCAACAACTGGTACCCGGGCGAGGTCATCGGCGCCGGCACCCCCTACCCGGCCGGCACGAGGCTGGACGACCTGGCGCTGCGCTCCCGGCAGGCGTTCTCCGAGTACTTCCCGATCTCCACCCTCAGCGATCGGCCCGACGGCCGGATCTACCGGGTCGTCCACCACGGCCCGCTGCTCGACGTCTTCGTGCTCGACATGCGCAGCTACCGCAACGCCAACTCCCCCGACGACCAGACCACGGACCCGGTGGGCATCCTCGGCCGCGAGCAGCTGGACTGGCTCAAGCGGGAGCTGGCGAAGTCCCGCGCGGTGTGGAAGGTGATCGCCAACGACATGCCGCTCGGGCTGGTCGTGCCCGACCCGGTCGAGGGCCGGCCGAACTTCGAGGCGGTCGCGCAGGGCGACCCGGGCGCCCCGCTGGGCCGTGAGTTGCAGATCGCCGAGCTGCTGCGGTTCGTCAAGCACCGGCGGATCACCGGCACGGTGTGGCTGACGGCCGACGTGCACCACACCTCCGCCCAGCACTACGACCCGTCACGGGCCGCGTTCAAGGACTTCGAGCCGTTCTGGGAGTTCGTCTCCGGCCCGCTCAACGCCGGCGCCTTCCCGGCCAACGCGCTGGACGGCACGTTCGGCCCGGAGCGGGTCTTCGTCAAGGCGCCCACCACCGCCAACGTGTCCCCGGCCGAGGGGTACCAGTTCTTCGGCGAGGTCGACATCGACGGCGACAGCGGCGAACTGACGGTCCGGCTGCGCGAGTACGACGGAACGGTGCTGTTCACCCGGACGCTGCAACCGGGGCGGGTCGGCCAGTAAGCGCGTTTCCGCAGGCCGGGGCCGTTGTCAGTGGTCGCCTCTACGGTTTTCTGCATGAGGCGATCACCTGACAACCCGGCGGCGCTCTTAACAGGGGACAACGAGAAGATCTGGGGCAAGCTCCGCCCTCAAGGGCGTAAATCGCAACAAAGAGGACGGAGCATGCTTTACCCATCGGTCACAAACCGTTCGTGATCACGCAACACCCTTCGTTCACAGTGGATGCATGACTCCAGAGATGTCTGATGTGACCCGGACGAAGCACGGACGGCCCGTCCACCACTGGCGGCGGGACATCGTCGAACTCGCCGCGCTGTTCACGGCCGTCGCCGTGGCCGACGGAGTGGCGAACCTGGTGGGGCACGGCCCGGACGGCCCGGCCCTGCTGGTGTTCTCGGCGCTCGCGCTGGCCGCGACGGCCGGCTTCCACACCTGGTGGGCACGGCGCCACGGACACGCACCGCCGGCCCTGGATACCGGTCCCGCGGGCGCCGGCCCCCCCGGCGCCCGCCGGCCGCCCAGGCCCCGCGCCCCCAACACCGGCGCCCGCCCCCGCGGCGCGGGGGGCCCCGCA
>NZ_JBHXVE010000013.1:64178-95296 GCF_042672505.1 Streptomyces sp. NPDC127190 | reverse complement strand
GCCCCCGCCCGCCGCCGGCTGGATCCCCCCCCGGGGCGCACGGCCGCCACTACCCGCCCCCGCCGCAGCTGTTTACCTGCCCCGGGCCGCCCCCCGGGGGGCCGCCGCCCGGGTCCGATGCCTCCGGCGACGAACTGACCGGCGCCGGCGCGCTGTGGCGGATGCGCACCACGGTGAAGGACGAGCCGGGGTCGCTGGCCGCGCTGTGCGTGGCCCTGGCCGAGCTGCGGGTCGACATCCTGAGCCTCCAGACGCACCCGCTCGGCGACGGCACGGTGGACGAGTTCCTGCTGCGGGCGCCGGGCGCGCTGCCGGCGGCCGAGATCACCCGGGCCGTCGCGCAGGCCGGGGGCGCGTCCACCTGGATCGAGCGGGCCGACGCCCACGATCTGGTGGACGCTCCCACCCGGGTACTCGGACTGGCCGCCCGCACCGCGCTGGACACCGCGGAACTCCCTCTGGCGCTCCGGCAGTTGCTGGGCCGGTGCACGATCCGTTCGCTGCCCGCGACGCCGGTCGCCGGGCAGCGGGACGCGGAGTCCGTGCCGGTCGAGGGGGTGCTGGAGGACACCGTCATGCGGCTGCGCGCGCCGGAAGGCGGTGTGCTCACCGTGGAGCGGCCGTATCTGCCGTTCACCCCGGCGGAGTTCGCCCGGGCGCGGGCCCTGGTGGAGCTGGACAGCCGGCTGGGCCCGCGGATTCCCCGCGGCCAGGACGTGCTGACGCTGCCGGAGGGGAACGACATCACCGTCCGCCGGGTCGACACCGGCGACCTGGCGGCGGCCAAGGCCATGCACGAGCGGTGCTCCGCGCGCACCATCGGCCTGCGCTACCACGGTCCGGTGGGGGACGCGGACCGCTATCTGAACCATCTGCTGAGCCCCCGCTTCGGGCGGACGCTGGCCGCGCAGACCCCGTCGGGCCGCATCGTCGGCCTGGGGCATCTGCTGTGGGACGGCGACGAGACCGAGGTCGCCCTGCTGATCGAGGACGACTGGCAGCGCCGTGGCGTCGGCACCGAGCTGCTCGGCCGGCTGGTGGCGATGGCGATGGACGCCGGCTGCGAGAGTGTGTACGCCGTGACGCAGGCGTCGAACACCGGCATGGTCGCCGCGATGCGCGGTCTCGGTCTCCCCCTCGACTACCAGATCGAGGAGGGCACCCTGGTGATCACGGCCCGGCTGGGCACGGCCCCGGCCGGCGCCCGCCCGGCGTACGGCGACGCACGGGAACGACTCGGCGGCCGCACCCACCACGACTGACACCCCCCGCTCCGCGGCAACGTCGGCCACCCCCGGCCCGACACGGGCACACCCAACCGGCCCCCAAGGCGCACCTGACGCCCCAGGCGGCTCCCGCCGCCACGGGAACGAGCAATCCGGGCCGCCACGCGCAACCGGCGGCCCGGATTGCTCCAGCCGCCCGGACACGCGCCCGCACACAGGCCAACGGCCCGGCGTCTCTTCGCCGGGCCGTCCGTCTGCGCCGTCAGTCCTGTCGGTGCCCCCTGGCGGCGCCCA
Organism: Streptomyces sp. NPDC127190; assembly: GCF_042672505.1. Lineage (NCBI taxonomy): Bacteria > Bacillati > Actinomycetota > Actinomycetes > Kitasatosporales > Streptomycetaceae > Streptomyces > Streptomyces sp. NPDC127190. Next base: position 93,776 of record NZ_JBHXVE010000013.1, on the reverse strand, counting down.
CCTTCTGCCGGTCCTGCGGAGCGCCCAGTGCCTGGTCCAGGTCGGCCCAGAGGTCGTCGACGTCCTCCAGGCCCACCGACAGCCGCAGCAGCCGGTCGCTCACCCCGGCCCCGCGGCGGTCGTCCGCGTCGACGATGCGGTGGCTGATGGACGCGGGATGCTGGATGAGCGTGTCGACGCTGCCGAGGCTCACCGCCGGGGTGACGAGCCGGACCCGGGAGATCACCTCGTGCGGATCGCCGTACACCTCGAAGGCGATCATGGCGCCGCCGAGCCGGGGGTAGTTCACCCGGGACACGCGCGGGTCGGCGGCGAGCCGGCGGGCCAGTTCGGCGGCGTTCGCGGAGGCGGCCCGCACCCGGACCGGAAGCGTGGACAGTCCGCGCAGCAGCAGATACCCGGCGAGCGGGTGCAGCACCCCGCCGGTGGCGAAACGTATCTGCCGCAGCCGGCCGGCGAACTCCTCGTCGCAGGCGACCACTCCGGCGAGGACGTCACCGTGGCCGCCGAGGTACTTGGTGGCGCTGTGCAGCACCAGCCGGGCGCCGTACTCGGCCGGGCGTTGCAGCACGGGGGTGGCGAAGGTGTTGTCGGCGAGCAGCGGGACCGAGCCGCAGGCGTGGGCGACGGCGCGCAGATCGACCTCGGCCAGGGTCGGGTTGGCCGGTGACTCGACCATCACCAGCCCGGTGTCCGGCCGTATCGCGTCGGCGATGCCGGCCGGGTCGGTCCAGGTGACCTCCGTACCGAGCAGTCCGGCGGTCAGCAGGTGGTCGCTGCACCCGTACAGGGGCCGTACGGCGACGACATGGCGCAGGCCCATGGCGGACCGGGCCAGCAGGACGGCGCTGAGCGCGGCCATGCCGCTGGCGAAGGCGACCGCGGACTCGGTGCCCTCCAGCCGGGCGAGCGCGGTCTCGAAGCGGGCGACGGTGGGGTTGCCGAGCCGGCCGTAGACCGGGGGTCCGGCCGGGTCGGCGCCGTCGGTGGCGAAGGCGTCGATGCGGGCGGCCTCGGCGCGGCTGTCGTAGGAGGGATAGGTGGTCGACAGATCGATCGGCGGGGCGTGCAGGCCCTGGCGGGCGAGATCGTCGCGGCCGGCGTGCACGGCCTCGGTGGCCAGAGCTCTGGATGCGGTGCGCACTGCGTCGTGGGCACTCGTGCTCGCTGAGTCCATGCGCGGAAGGGTGAACAGTGGACGGTTTCCGGGGGCGGGACACCGTGCTACGTTCGGCCAATGGCCGAATCCGTCGTACTGGATCCGGTGGACCTGCATCTGCTGCGCCTGTTGCAGAACGACGCCCGGACCACCTATCGCGATCTCGCCGCCCAGGTGGGCGTGGCGCCGTCGACCTGCCTGGACCGGGTGACCCGGCTGCGCCGCTCGGGGGTGATCCTCGGGCACCGGCTCCAGCTCGATCCGGCGCGGCTGGGCCGCGGGCTCCAGGCGTTGCTGTCGGTGCAGGTGCGGCCGCACCGGCGGGAGCTGGTCGGACCGTTCGTGGAGCGGATCCGCGCGCTGCCGGAGGCCCGTACGGTGTTCCATCTGACCGGGCCGGACGACTACCTCGTGCAGGTGGCCGTCGCGGACATGGCCGATTTGCAGCGGCTGGTGCTCGACGAGTTCACCGCGCGGCGGGAAGTGGCCCGGGTGGAGACCCGGTTGATCTTCCAGCAGTGGGAGTGCGGGCCGCTGCTGCCGCCCGGCCACGCCCAGAGCTGAATCCCCCCGTCCGTGGGTGACGCGGAGATCCCTCTCGTACGAGGATGTGCGGCATGTCTGACATCAAGAGCCCGCTGCCCCGTCAGGTCGCCGACGCGTACGTGGACGACCTCATCGCCCTCGACCCGGTCACCGGTACCTACCTCGGCGTGAAGGAGAGTTCCAGCAGGCTGCCGGACTACTCGCCCGCGGGCCAGGACGCCCTCGCCGGGCTGGCCCGGGCGACGCTCGCGAAGCTGGACGAGGCGGAGCGGCAGCCCGGCGCGGACAGCGACGTGGAGCGGCGCTGCGCGCGGCTGCTGCGGGAGCGGCTGACCGCCGAACTCGCCATGCACGACGCGGACGAGCATCTGCGCGCGGTCGGCAACATGCACACCCCCGGCCACTCGGTCCGGGAGGTCTTCACGGTGACTCCGCAGCAGACGGAGGCGGACTGGGCGGCGATCGCCGAGCGGCTGCGCGCGGTGCCGGAGGCGCTGGCCGGCTACCGGGAGTCGCTGCAACTCGGCCTGGACCGGGAGCTGTTCGCGGCGCCGCGGCCGACCGCGACATTCGTCGAGCAGCTCACCGAGTGGACGGGCGGCGACGGCGAGGGCCGCGGCTGGTACGAGGACTTCGCCGCCGCCGGACCTGAGGCGCTGCGCGCCGAGCTGGACGCGGCGGCCCGCGCGGCGACCGGTGCGCTGGTGGAGCTGCGGGACTGGCTGCGGGACGTGTACGCGCCGGCCGCGAAGGACGCCCCGAACGTGGTCGGCCGGGAGCGGTACGCCCGCTGGTCCCGGTACTTCAACGGCACCGATCTGGACCTGGACGAGGCCTACGCGTACGGCTGGGCGGAGTTCCACCGGCTCCTCGGCGAGATGCGGCAGGAGGCCGAGAAGGTCCTGCCGGGCGCGCGGACCCCGTGGGAGGCGCTCGCGCACCTGGACGAGCACGGCCGGCACATCGAGGGTGTGGACGAGGTCCGCGAGTGGCTCCAGGGCCTGATGGACCAGGCCATCGCGGATCTGGACGGCACCCACTTCGAACTCGCCGAGCGGGTGCGGAAGGTGGAGTCGTGCATCGCCCCGGCCGGCAGTGCGGCGGCCCCCTACTACACGGCGCCGTCGGAGGACTTCTCCCGGCCGGGCCGCACCTGGCTGCCCACGATGGGGCAGACCCGGTTCCCGGTGTACGACCTGGTCTCGACCTGGTACCACGAGGGCGTGCCCGGGCATCACCTCCAGCTGGCGCAGTGGGCGCACGTGGCCGAGAACCTCTCCCGCTACCAGGCGACGGTCGGCGGGGTCAGCGCCAACGCCGAGGGCTGGGCGCTGTACGCGGAGCGGCTGATGGACGAGCTGGGCTATCTGACCGGGCCGGAGGAGCGGCTCGGCTACCTGGACGCACAGATGATGCGCGCGGTGCGGGTGATCATCGACATCGGCATGCACCTGGAGCTGGAGATCCCGGCCGACTCGCCGTTCCACCCGGGCGAGCGCTGGACGCCGGAGCTGGCGCAGGAGTTCTTCGGGTCGCACAGCAGCCGGCCGGCGGACTTCGTGGAGAGCGAGCTGACCCGGTATCTGACCATGCCGGGGCAGGCGATCGGCTACAAGCTGGGCGAGCGGGCGTGGCTGCTGGGCCGGGAGAAGGCGCGGGAGCGGCACGGCGACGCCTTCGACCTGAAGGCCTGGCACATGGCGGCGCTGTCGCAGGGCTCGCTGGGCCTGGACGACCTGGTGGACGAGCTGTCCCGGCTCTGAACCGCGCCCGCCGGTCGCTCCGGCGAGCGTGCGGTCGTAACCGCTGAGGTCACGGCCGGCGAGGAGAACACCCCCGCCGGCCGTCCCCCGGACCACCGCGCCGACCGGCCGTCCCTCCGAACCACCACCTCGGCCGGCCGCGTCCCTCCGAACCACCACGGGGCCGTCTCCCGGACCACCGCGCCGCCGGCCCTCCCCCGACCACCGCCTCGGCCGACCGGGCCCCCGGACCACCGCCTCGACCGGCCGCGTCCCTCCGAACCACCACGGGGCCGTCTCCCGGACCACCGCGCCGCCGGCCCTCCCCCGACCACCGCCTCGACCGGCCGGGCCCCCGGTCCACCGCCTCGACCGGCCGCGTCCCTCCGAACCACCACGGGGCCGTCCCCCGGACCACCGCGCCGCCGGCCCTCCCCCGACCACCGCCTCGACCGGCCGGGCCCCCGGACCACCGCCTCGACCGGCCGTCCCTACGGACCACCGCGTTGCCCCTCCGTACCACCGCGTCGGCCGGCCAGCCCGGCGCGGGCGGCTCCGCCGGGTCGGCGCGGGCGGCTCCGCCGGGTCGGCGCGGGCGGCTCCGCCGGGTCGGCGCGGGCGGCTCCGCCGGGTCGGCGGTCCCGGAGAAAACCCGCGTCGCGGAGTCCCCGAGGACCCCGCGCCCGGAATCGGCGACACCCTGGGATCAGTCGGCAGCCCGGGGGCGACCGGGCCCGGACCGCCGGCACCGTCGATCGCCGGGCGCGCGGTCCGCCGGGGCACCAGCCCCCGAGAGGCCCCGTGCCGCGGAGTCCCCGAGGACCCCGCGCCCGGAATCGGCGACACCCTGGGATCAGTGGGCGGCCCGGGGCATGACCGGGCCCGGACCGCCGGCACCGTTCATCGCCGATGCGCGCGCTCCGCCGTCCGGCCCTGGCCCGGTGGCGGGCCCGGTGTGCGGGCGGCTAGCTGGTGCCGGGGCCGATGCGGAGGAGGCGGGCCGGCATGCAGCAGACGGGACCCGGGCAGCGCCAACTGGAGACGCCGCGTGCCGCCGGACTGGCGGGAGTCGTCTTCGCGCTGCTGCTGGCGGCGGCGATCGTGCTGATCCGGCTGGCGATTCCGCAGGGAGCCGACGCGGTCACCGCCCCGGGGTTCACGAACTCCACGCGGCGCAGCGCGGTGCAGACGGCCCTCGCGCTGGTGCCGTTCGCCGGCATCTTCTTCCTGTGGTTCATGGGCGCCGTACGCGCGCATGTCGGGGCGGCCGAGGACAGGTTCCTCGCCACGGTGTTCCTCGGCAGCGGTCTGGTCTTCACGGCCACGCTGTTCGGCGCCGGCGCGGCGGCCGGTGCCGTCCTGTCGGTGGCGCACCCGAGCGGCAGCGCGCCGCCGACCGCGGCCTGGGACTTCGGCCGCCACTTCGCCTACACGCTGATGGTGGGGTACGGGATGCGGATGGCGGCCGTCTTCGTGTCCGTCGTCTCAGCCATCGGCCGCCGGCTCGGTGTGCTGCCGCGCGGGCTCACCGTCCTGGGCTATGTCACCTCCCTGACCCTGCTGTTCGTCTCGCCGAACGTGCCCTGGGCGGAACTGGTCTTCCCCGCGTGGTCCCTGGTGCTCAGCCTGTACATCCTGGTGGCGAGCGGCCGTGACCGGTCGCGTGGCGCGGCGCGGGCGTGACGCGCCGGGGGTGCGTGCCCCCGGTCGTCGTTCGTCCGGCCGGGCCTCCCGGCGCGCGGTCTCGCCGTACCCGGCTCATGCTGGCCAACGGGACATGACCGCCGTCCGGAAGCGCCCGCGCGACAGGGTGGCCCGCACCGGACCTGGCCATCGGAAGGCGGAGCGCCGATGAGGCTCGTCGTCGATCTCAACAAATGTCAGGGGTACGCCCAGTGCGCGTTCCTCGCCCCGGACGTCTTCGCCATGCACGGCGACGAGGCGCTGGTGTACAACCCGCACGCCCCCGAGGAACAGCGGGAGCGGCTGGCCCGCGCGGTGGCCGCGTGCCCGGTGCAGGCGATCACGGCGGACGGCCTGGACGGCGCGGGGGACGCAGCGGGGGCGTCCGATGGCCGCTGACTACATCGACTGGCTCAGGCGCGAGGGCCGGATCGTGATCGTGGGCGCCTCGCTGGCGGGGCTGCGTGCCGCCGAGACGCTGCGCGCCGAGGGCTTCGCCGGGGAGCTGACCCTGATCGGCGACGAGCCGCACGAGCCGTACGACCGGCCGCCGCTGTCCAAGTCCGTGCTGCTCGGCATGGCGTCCCCGCACCACACCGAGCTGCCGCACCGCTGGGACATCGACGCCAAGTGGCGGCTCGGCGTCGCCGCGACCGGCCTGGATCTGACGGCCAAGCGGGTGCGGCTGGCGGACGGGGACGAGGTGGAGTACGACCGGCTGCTCATCGCGACCGGTGTCCGCGCCCGTCCATGGCCGAAGGAGGAGGAGGCCCGGCTGGACGGCGTGTGTCTGCTGCGCACCCGGGAGGACGCGGCCGGGCTGTACCGGCGGCTGAAGGCGGGGCCGCGCCGGGTGTTCGTGATCGGCGCCGGGTTCGCCGGGTCGGAGATCGCGTCGGCGTGCCGCGAGATGGGGCTGTCGGTCACCGTGGCGGAGCGTGCGGGGGCGCCCCTGGTGGGCGCGCTCGGCGGGGTGGTGGGCGCGGTCGCGGCCGACCTCCACCTCGAGAACGGTGTCGATCTGCGCACCCATGTCACGGTGACCGCGCTGGAGGGCGACTCGGTCGGCCGGGTCCGGGCCGTCCATCTGTCGGACGAGAGCACCGTCGAGGCGGACGTGGTCGTGGTCTCGCTGGGCTCGCTGCGGAACACGGACTGGCTGGCCGGGTCGGGGCTGGGCGCCGGGCCCCGCGGCATCGCCTGCGACGCGGGCTGCCGTGCCTTCGACTTCCGGGGCATCGTCACCGACGACGTGTTCGTGGCCGGTGACGTGGCGCGGTCGCCGCACGCGCTGTTCGGCTACCAGTTCCTGTCGCTGGAGCACTGGGGCAATGCCGTCGCCCAGGCGGAGACGGCCGCGCACAACATGATCTGCCACGGCCCCGACCGGCGCCCGCACCTGTGGATGCCGGCCTTCTGGTCCTCGATGTTCGGTGTGAACGTCAAGTCGGTCGGGGTCCCTCCGATGGGCGACCAGATCATGATCACGCAGGGCTCTCCGGCGGAGCGCCGGTTCGTCGGCGTGTACGGCCACCAGGGCCGGGTCGTCGCCGCCGTCGCCTTCGACAACGCCCGGTGGCTGGAGTTCTACGCACGGCAGATCGAACGCGGCGCGCCGTTCCCGGTGGAGTACCCGACGATGGACCGCCGTCCCGAGGGCAGGCAGCCGGTGCCCGCCGACTTCCCCGACCCGTCCTTGCCGACCCATGGCCCGACCGTGACCCTCAGCGGTTACTCACCGGCCGAGCAGCAGCTGGTCTTCCACCCCGCCCGGCACTGACCGCCGTCCGGCCCGACGCCCCAAGGACCCGTCATGACGCAAGCCTCACTGGTGCGCCAGATCACCGACTTCGCCCACCGCGCCAACCCGTACCCGCTGTACGAGGAGCTCCGCAGGACTCCGGTGCTGCACGAGGAGGAGGGCGGCCCCTACGTCATCAGCTCCTACTACGACATCGAGGCCCTGCTGCACGATCCGCGGATCAGCTCCGACGCCGCGAACCTCGCTGCCGCCGGGGACGACGAGGCCGGCCAGGCGGAGGACACCGGGCTGCCGCCGTCCTTCCTGCGGCTCGACCCGCCGGAGCACGACCGGCTCCGGCGCATCGCCAACAGCGCCTTCGGGCCGCCGCACCGGCCGCGCCGGGTCGAGAACATGCGCGATGACATGGCGGCCGTGGTCGGCGGTCTGATCGGCGGGTTCGGCGAGGCGCGGGAGATCGACCTGGTCGACCAGTTCGCGTATCCCTTCCCGGTGACGGTGATCTGCCGGCTGCTGGGCGTGCCCCGGGAGGACGAGCCCCGCTTCCGCGCCTGGGTGGACCCGCTGGTCGCCAGCCTCGACCCGGAGACGCGCCAGAACGCGGACGCCGAGTCCGTGAAGACGGCGCAGGAGGCGCGGATGCAGCTCGGGATGTACCTGGCGGGGCTGGTCGAGCAGCGCACCAAGGACCCCCAGGACGACCTGCTGTCCGACCTGGTCAACAGCCGCGGCCCGGACGGTGCCATGACGATGATGGAGGTGCTCAGCACCGCGGTGCTGCTGCTGATCGCCGGGCACGAGACGACGGTCAACCTGATCACGAACGGCATGCTGACGCTGTTGCGCCACCCGGACGTGCTGCGGCGGCTGCGCGAGGACCCGGCGCTGTCGGTGCGGATCGTGGAGGAGCTGCTGCGCTACGAGCCGCCGGTGCAGATCGTGCCCCAGCGCACCTGTATCGCCGACATCGAGGTGCGCGGGGTCACCATTCCCAAGGGCTCGCGGCTCTGGCTGATGCTGGCCGCGGGCAACCGCGACCCGGAGCGGTTCAAGGACCCGGAGCGCTTCGACCCGGACCGCGAGGACATCCAGCATCTGGGCTTCGGCAGCGGCATCCACAGCTGCTTCGGCGCTCCGCTGGCCCGGCTGGAGACCCAGATCGCCCTGTCCGAACTGGCCCGGCGGCTGGAGAATCCACGGCTGGTCGAGGACCCGCCGCCGTACCGGCAGAACGTGGTGCTGCGCGGTCCCCGGCATCTGACCATCGCCTTCGACGGTCTCAGGCCCTGAGCGGCCGGGCGCTCAGGGGGTGATCCTGCTGATCTGCACCAGTCCCAGCCAGGTCTCCGGACCCGGCTGGGCGTAGGCCGCGCGGACCGTGTAGCTGCCCGCGGTCAGCGGAATGCGCAGGTGTTCGGTGCCGGGGGCCTCGGCGCCCGGCCAGGCCGAGTCGAACAGCAGCACCGGGCCGGGTACGTGCCAGCGCAGCTCCGCTTCCCAGGCGGCCGTCCGCAGCGCGGCGGGGACCCCGGCGAGGAGTTCGTCCTCGGAGTTCGCGGCCGACCAGCGGACCAGGGTGCCGTGCTCGGGCAGATAGGAGGTGGCCGCCGGTTCGTCGCCGAGGACGAGGGCCGCGCTGTCGCCGACCGGGAGCAGGCCGGCGAATCCGGCGACCTCGCAGGCCCGGTCGTAGTCCGTGTCGAGATCCTCGCTGTCGGCGCCCGCCCAGAACGGCAGCACCGCCTCCGGGACGGCTATCAGCGGGCCGCCGCCCGACTCCACCCACTCCAGTACGCCTGGGTCCGCATATCGAGCCATGGGCCCAGAACCTACACGGCCCGCCGTCAGCAGCCGCACTCGCCGTCGACCGGAGCGGTCAGCGGGTCGGCGTCGCGGCGCGCCGGGCCCTGCCAGGTCTCGTACGCGAAGCCCTCGCGCGCCCAGTACTCGAAGCCGCCGAGCATCTCCTTGACCTGGTAACCGAGTTCGGCGAGGGCCAGGGCCGCGCGGGTGGCGCCGTTGCAGCCGGGGCCCCAGCAGTACGTCACCACCGGCACGGATCTGTCGAGGAGTTGGGCGGCCTGCTCGGGGATGAGTGCGGTGGGCAGGTGGACGGCGCCGGGGACGTGGCCCTGGTCCCAGGACTCGGTGGAGCGGGTGTCCACCAGGACGAAGCCGGGGTCGCCGTCGGCCGCGAGGGCGGCGGCCACGTCGGAGACATCGGCGTGGAAGGCGAGGCTCGCCCGGAAGTAGGCGGCGGCCTCGGCGGGGGCGGCGGGAGCGACCCGCAGCACGGGGTTCACGGAGTTCGTAGTGATCATGGCTTAAATTCTGCGGCCGGCCCGCGGCCCGTTGAAGGGGCGATCCCCGGGCCTGCTCTTGATCGGCCGGTGATTTCCCTGGTATCCATCGCGGATGACCGTGTATTCCCCGGACGCCACCGACTGGCGCATACTCGAGGTCCTCCAGCGCGACGGCCGGGTCAGCTACGCCGAGCTGGCGCGGGCCGTGTCGATGTCGCCGAGCCCCGTCACCGAGCGGGTGCGCCGGCTGGAGGAGGCGGGGGTGATCCAGGGCTACGCGGCGGTCGTGGACCCCGAGCGGCTCGGGCTGCCGATCCTGGCCTTCGTGCGGCTGCGGTACCCCAACGGCAACTACAAGCCGTTCCACGACCTGGTGGCCACCACCCCGGAGATCCTGGAGGCCCACCATGTCACGGGGGACGACTGCTTCGTCATCAAGGTCGCCGCGCGCTCGATGCCGCACCTGGAGGAGGTCTCCGGGAAGATCGGCACGCTGGGCTCGGTGACCACGAGCGTCGTCTACTCCTCTCCCCTGCCCCGGCGGCCGCTCGGGCACTGACCCGGGCGCTCAGCCGGTGCCGCGCTGTCTGAGCGTGGAGCCGGAGCGGCCCTTGACGACCTCCAGCTGGGCGTGGACCCGGCGGCGCAGATCGGCGACGTGGCTCACGATGCCGACGCTGCGGTCGCGTTCGCGCAGGGAGTCGAGGACGTCGAGGACCTCGTCCAGGGTCTGGTCGTCCAGGCTGCCGAAGCCCTCGTCGATGAAGAGGGTGTCGAGGCGGACGCCGCCCGCCTCGTCGGTGACCACGTCGGCGAGGCCGAGGGCGAGCGCCAGGGAGGCGAAGAAGGTCTCGCCGCCGGACAGGGTGGCGGTGTCGCGTTCGCGGCCGGTCCAGGCGTCGACGACATGGAGTCCGAGTCCGCTGCGGCCGCGTCCGGTGCGGTCGTCGGAGTGGACGAGGGTGTAGCGGCCGGAGGACATCCGCTGGAGCCGGACGGTCGCGGCGGCGGCCACCTGTTCCAGGCGGGCGGCCAGCACATACGACTCCAGGCGCATCTTGCGTTCGTTGTCGGCGGAGGTGCCGGCGGTGAGCGCGGCGAGCCGGGCGACCCGGTCGTACTCCTCGCGCAGCGGTGCCAGGCGGCGTACGGCCTCGGCGGCCCGCGCGGAGAGGCGGTCCAGTTCGGCGCACGCGCGGGCGGCGGCGTCGCGCGCGGAGGCCGCCTCGCGCAGCCGGCGCTCCGCGTCGGCCGCCGTCCGTTCGGCCGCGGCCGGGTCGGCGGGCGGCTGCCGGTCGGCCGCGGCGGTGTCGGCCTCGGCCAGCAGGGTGCGGACGGCGGCCTCCTCCGTCTGCCAGGCGTCCAGCCGGTGTTGCAGCTCCCGGTGGGCCGCGGGGTCCAGCAGCGCGGCGGCCGCGGCCTGCGGGGTGTCGAAGCCGGCCCGGTAGGCGGCGTCGGCGAGGCGGGCGTCGGCGGCCTTCAGCCGCTGGGCCGCGTCCTCGGCGGCGCGCGCGGCGTCGGCGGCCTCGGTGAGCAGCGCCGCCTGCCGCTCCAGCTGCGCGGCCCGCGCGGCCACGCTCGCGGCGGTGCCGCGGGCCTCGGCCAACTCGGCTTCCAGCAGCGCCTGTTCGCGCTCCAGGGTGTCGCGCCGGGTGAGCCGGGAGGCGGCCCGTACGGCGGCCTGCTGGCGGTCGGCGAGGCGCTGCTCGCGCTCCTGCTCGGCGCGCCGCAGCTCCTCGTGGGCGGCGTGCAGCGCGGAGGCGGCACGCCGGGCGCGGGTGTACTCCTGCTCCAACTCGGCCGCTTCGGCTTCGAGTTGCGCGGTCGTGGCGTCTTTGGCCTCGGCGGTGGCGGCGGCCAGGGCCTCCCGTACGGCGGCCAGCCGGCCTTCGTCCTCGGTGTGCCGCTCCTCGGCGCGCCGGCAGGCGGCCAGGGCGCGGTCCTCGGTCTCCCGGTCGACGTGTCCGGCAACCTTGCGGGCCGGTGCGGGGTGTTCGGTGGCGCCGCAGACCGCGCAGGGCTCGCCGTCGCTCAGGTGGGCGGCCAGCTCGGCGGCGATGCCGTTGAGCCGCTGTTCCTTGAGGTCGAGCCAGTGCGCGCGGGCGTCCAGGGCCGCTTGCGCGGAGATGCGCGCGCGTTCCCGGGCCGCCTCCAGGTCGGCGGCGAGGGCGTCGCGGGTGCGGGCCGCCGCGAGCCGCTGCTCCATGGGTTCGCGCCGGACGGCGAGCCGCTCGGCGCGGGTGGCGGCCTCCTGGGCGGAGTCGATGCGGGACTGGAGGGCGGCGCGGCTGGTGTCCCAGCCGTCGAGCCAGGCGTCGGCCTCGCGCAGGACGTCCTCGTCGGCGCGCTCCTGCCGGTCGAGTACGGCACGCTCCTCGGCGAGGCGGTCCAGGCGCCGCTCGGCGCGCCGGGCCGCGTCCAGTCCGCCCAGTTCCTCGGCCGCCCGGCGGGCGGCGGCGGCGAGTCCGGCCACACCGGCGTCGGCGTGCGCGGCACCGGGGCCGTCGAGCATGCCGCGCGCGCGTGCCTCGGCGCGGGCGGCCCCGCGGTGCTCCTGCTCGGCGGCCTCGCGCAGCTCCAGCGCGGGGGCGACCGCCTCCGCCCTGCGGGCCCGCTCCATCCGCTCCCGGGCCTCGGCGTGCGCGCCGGCCCGCTCCTGGAGCCTCGCGGCGCGCTGCCGGGCCTCGGCGAACCGGGCCTGGAGCCGGGCGAGTTCCCGGGTGTCGTCCAGCGCGGTGCGGGCCTGGGCGTGGGCGGCCTCGGCGGCGGTGAGGCGGCAGTGGGCGAGGGTGAGGCGTTCGCGGGCGGTGCTGCGGGCGACGGCGGCGGCGCCGAGCACGGCGTCGGCGAGGCCCGGGTCGCCGGGGGCCAGGTCGGGCAGCTCCATGGCGTCGCCGGCCTCCTGCTGCATGCGGTGGGCGTCGGCGAGCAGCGCCGCGTCGCCCTCGCGCACGCGTGCCTCGGTGGCGCGGCGGCGGTCGGCGAGGCGCTTCTCCACGTCGGCGAAGCGCTGGGTGTCGAAGAGGCGGCCGAGCAGCCGGCCGCGGGCCTCCGCGTCGGCGCGCAGGAAGCGGGCGAAGTCGCCCTGGGGCAACAGCACCACCTGGCAGAACTGCTCGCGGCTCATGCCGAGCAGCTGGGTGATCTCCTCGCCTATCTCCTGGTGCGAGCGGCTGCGGTCCTGCCAGGCGCCCGCCGTGCTGTCGTACTCGCGCAGCCAGGTCTGCGCCTTGTCCACGGTGGTGCCCTTGCCGCGCAGCTTGGGCCGCTCCCAGGGCGGCTGCCGGGTGATCTCCAGGCGGCGGCCGGCGACGGTCAGGTCGAGGCGGACCTCGGTGCGGGTGCGGGGCTCGGCGTGGTCGCTGCGCAGGTTCATGCCCTGGCCGGTCTGCCGGGCGCCGGGGACGGCGCCGTACAGGGCGTAGCAGACGGCGTCCAGGACGGAGGTCTTGCCGGCGCCGGTGGCGCCGTGCAGCAGGAAGAGCCCGGCGCCGGAGAGGGCGTCGAAGTCGACGCTCTGGGTGCCGCCGAAGGGGCCGAAGGCGGTGAGGTCCAGCCGGTGCAGCCTCATCGGGCCACCTCCCGTACGGCGTCGTCGGCGCGGGCGGCGTCGAAGGCGTCGCGGAGCACGGCCGTCTCCCGCTCGTCCGGTCCGGCTCCGCGGACATGGGCGACGAAGTCCTCGGCGATCTGCTGGTCGCTGCGGCCCGCGAGGCGGCGGGCGTAGGAGACCTGGGGGTCGTCCGGCGCGCGCTCGGGGGCGAAGACGAGGCTGAGGGTGTGCGGGAAGCGCTCGGTGAGCCGGGCCATCGGGTCGGCGGGGCGGACCGCGTCGGTGAGGGTGGCCTCGACCCAGGCGTCCTCGTGCCGGGCGAGCGCGGGGTCGGCGAGCAGCTCCTCCAGGGTGCCCCGGAGGCGGGCCAGCGGGCGGGGCACCGGGCAGTCCACACGCTCCGCGGTGACGGACCCGTCGGCGCCGAGGTCGACCAGCCACATGGTCTTGCGGTGCTCGGCCTCGGAGAAGGAGTAGGCGAGCGGGGAGCCGGAGTAGCGCACCCGCTCGGTGATGGTCTGACAGCCGTGCAGATGGCCGAGGGCCGCGTAGTCGACGCCGTCGAAGACGCCGGCCGGTACGGCGGCGACCCCGCCGACGGTGATGTCGCGCTCGCTGTCGCTGGCCCGGCCGCCGGTGACGAAGGCATGGGCGAGTACGACGGAACGCGTGCCGGGCGCGCGGGTGGCGAGGTCGGCGCGGACGCGGTCCATGGCGGCGCCGAGCACGGCCTCGTGCCCCGCCTTCTCCACCGCGAACTCCTCCCGCACCAGGGCGGGTTCGAGGTAGGGCAGGCCGTAGAAGGCGACGTCCCCGTGGGCGTCCGGCAGCACGACGGGGGTGCCGACGGCGGACGGCTCGGTGCGCAGATGGATGCCGGCGCGGTCGATGAGTCCGGCGCCGACGCCCAGGCGGCGGGCCGAGTCGTGGTTGCCGGAGATCATCACCGTGGGCACGCCGAGGTCCGCGAGACGGTGCAGGGCGTCGTCGAACAGCTCGACCGCGGCGAGCGGCGGCACCGCGCGGTCGTACACGTCGCCGGAGACGACCACCGCGTCGACCTCGCGCTCACGCACGGTGGTGACGAGGTGACCGATGAACTCGGCCTGGGCCCCGAGCATGTTCACCCGGTGGAAGGCCCGGCCGAGGTGCCAGTCGGACGTGTGCAGCAGTCTCATGGCCCCCGAGACTATCGGCCGGGTCCGACATCACGGGCCGTCACTCCGGTACCGGACCGTCACACCCCATTGAGATTCGCCCTGTTATGTCCGATCCGAGACGAACGTCACGCGTCGCCGTAGGCCTCTCCGCCCAGTGCGAAGCCGGCCGTGCCCGCCGTCACATCGGCGAGCCAGGCGCGGAAGGCGTCCACGTCGGCGTCCGGCAGGCCGATCTCGATGGTGACGTCCTCGCCGTAGCGGACGTCCCGCACCTCGCGGCCGGTGGCGCGCAGGTCGTTCTGCACCTTGCCCGCACGCTGGTGGTCGACGGTCACGGTGGCCAGCCGGAAGCGGCGCCGGGTGAGGGTGCCGAGGGTGTCCAGGGCCTCGCCGACGGCTCCGCCGTAGGCGCGGATCAGCCCGCCGGCGCCGAGCTTGACCCCGCCGTAGTAGCGGGTGACCACGGCGACGACGTACCGCATCTCGCGGCGCAGCAGCATCTGGAGCATGGGGACACCGGCGGTGCCGCCCGGCTCGCCGTCGTCGCTGGCCTTCTGCACGGAGGCGTCGGCGCCGATGACGTACGCCCAGCAGTTGTGGGTGGCGTCGGCGTGCTCCTTGCGTACGGACGCGATGAAGTCCTGCGCCTCCTGCTCGGTGGCGGCCGGGGCGAGCGCGCACAGGAAGCGGGAGCGGTTGACCTCGGTCTCGTGCACGCCCGCGCGGGCGACTGTGCGGTACTCGTCCTGCATCCCGTAAGCCTAGGTCCTTGACCGGTGCGCCCTGCCCGGTCAGCCCTTCCTGCCGCGCGGCACCGTGAACCAGGTCAGCAGGGCCACGCCCGGGGCGAGGGCCGGCCAGCCCGTGCCGCGCCAGGCCAGGACGGCGAGCGCGGCGGTCGGGAACTTGGTCCGCACCCGGTCCAGGGTGTCGTCCAGGCCGTCCCCGGCCAGCGCCAGGACGAGGTCCTCCAGGCCCGGGTTGTGCCCGACCAGCAGCAGCGTCTCCACCTCGGCCGGCGCCTCCCGCACCACCTCCAGGAGGTCGGGTACGGCGGCGCCGTACAGCCGGCGGTCGTAGCGCACCGGTGGCGGGGTGCCCCACTCGGCCGAGGCCAGCTGCCAGGTCTGCCGGGCGCGTACGGCGGTGGAGCACAGGGCGAGGTCGGGCAGGAAGTCGGCCTCGGCGAGGGCCCGGCCGGCCGCCGGGGCGTCGCGCAGACCGCGCGGGGCGAGCGGTCTGCGGTGGTCCTCGACCCCCTCGGGCCAGACGGACTTCGCATGCCGCAGCACGATCAGCCGCCGCAGCGGCCCCGCACCGGCCCGCTCCCTCACCCGCGCCTCCCGAGGCCGGCGGAGCGCACGCGCGCCCCGGCAGTCACCCCGCGCCTCCCGCTCGCCGGCGAGGCCGTCGCCCGGCTCATGCGGGCCTGCCGAGGTCGCCGGTCAGGTCCAGGGCGAGGAGGCGGTCGGCGTAGGCGTAGGTCTCGAAGCGGGCGCCGTCGGGCAGGTCCGGCGTGTGCGCCACGTCGTGCAGCACGGCCAGTACGGCGGGCAGGTCCAGGTCGTCCTGCCAGGCGGCCCGCAGCCGTCCCCGTACCTCGTCGGGCACCGGCCGGGAGGGCCGGCGCGCCCACTCGGCCACGGCCCGCCGCCACCCGCCGAGCCGGAGCGCGGCCTCGTCCAGCGCGGCGGTGTCCAGCCGGGCGGGTTCGCCGCGCGGGACGGCGAGGAGGGCCAGGCGCAGCGCGGCGGGGTCGCCGAGGAGGACCGGGAGGGGGCAGGCGGTGACCACGGGGGCCACGGCCGCGACCGGGCCGGCCCCGGAGACCTCCTCCGTGTCCTGCCGGACCACATGGATGGCCTGGGCCTCGCCCAGGCCGGAGGCGAGGTCGTGCCCGTCCTCGAAGGGACGGATGGCGAGGGCGGTACCGGCCGCCCGGAGTTCCGGCTGGTCGCGGGGGGCGGTGAGGGTCGCCCAGACCGGGGTTCCGCCCAGTTCCAGGGCACGGACGAGCAGATCGGCGGTGAGCAGCACCCGCAGGGCCGACGCGTCGAGGCCGAAGGCGTGGGCCTCGATACGGGTCAGACCACGGCGGGCGGGCGCGGCGGCGACGTGCTCACCGGTTCGGGCGTCGAGGATGCGCAGCACGGGCCGAGCGTAGGCGGGCGGACGGCCGTGTGCAGGCACCTTGCGCCGATTCCGGTCACCGTGGCGGGGTACCGGGGGGAATCGGCACCGCCGGAGCGCTGTTGCCCAGGCGAAGGACCCCCGACCCGAGGAGGCGGCCATGTACGGCGACGAGGCGACGATCCGCAGGATCCTGACCGAGCTGGGCGACACCTGGGCGGTGGTCGGCCTGTCCGGCAACCGGAGCCGGGCCGCCTACGGGGTGGCGCAGGTGCTCCAGCGGTTCGGCAAGCGGATCGTGCCGGTGCACCCGAAGGCCGAGACGGTGCACGGCGAGCGCGGCTACCCGTCGCTGGCGGACATCCCCTTCCCCGTGGACGTGGTCGACGTCTTCGTCAACAGCGAACTGGCGGGTGCGGTGGCCGACGAAGCCGTGACAAAGGGGGCCAAGGCGGTCTGGTTCCAGCTGGGGGTCGTCGACGTGGCGGCCTACGAGAGGACCCGCACCGCCGGACTTGACATGGTCATGAACCGCTGCCCGGCGATCGAAATTCCGCTCCTGGCTGGCTGATTCTTCTCCTACATCACAATTACACGCTGAATATCTACATTCGCAGAGCGTGCCTGACCTGTACGAAGACTTGTGTATAAGACATGTAAGATCCAGGGTCAAGATTTGGTATCACGTCTTCTGCCAGGGCCTCACGCCTACCTAACCTGTGGCCTCCTTCCCCGTTAAATCTCCGTTCACATGTGAGAGGCCACTTGACATGGCGAATGTCGACCAGGCTAAGCCCTCGGTAGCCACAAGCGACACCGGTGGGCTCCGCCGCGACGTCGGACTGATCGGCCTGATGTGGGCCTCCGTGGGGTCCATCATCGGTTCAGGCTGGCTCTTCGGCGCCGAGAAGGCCGTGGTGGCAGCAGGCCCCGCCGCGATCATCTCGTGGGTGATCGGCGCGGTGGCCATCGTGCTGCTGGCGCTCGTGCACGCCGAACTCGGCGGCATGTTCCCGGTCGCGGGCGGCACCGCCCGTTACCCCCACTACGCCTTCGGCGGCCTGGCCGGCATGTCCTTCGGCTGGTTCTCCTGGCTCCAGGCAGCCACCGTGGCCCCGATCGAGGTCGAGGCCATGATCGGCTATGCCAAGCACTGGAAGTTCGCCGACGGGCTACAGAACGCCAACCAGACGCTCACCACCAGCGGCATCGTCGTCGCCGTGATCCTCATGGCCGTGTTCGTCGCGGTCAACTTCCTCGGTGTCCGCGTCCTCGCCCACACCAACAGCGCCGCCACCTGGTGGAAGATCGCCGTCCCGCTCGCCGCGATCTTCGTCATCGCCATCGGCAACTTCCACCCGGCCAACTTCACCTCCGAGGGCTTCGCGCCGTTCGGCGCCAAGGGCGTCCTGACCGCGATCAGCTCCAGCGGCATCATCTTCGCGCTGCTCGGCTTCGAGCAGGCGATCCAGCTGGCCGGTGAGAGCCGCAACCCGAAGCGTGACCTGCCCCGCGCGACGCTCGGCTCGGTCGCCATCGGTGCCGTGATCTACGTCCTGCTCCAGGTCGTCTTCATCGCCGCCCTGCCGCACGCCTCCTTCGCCAAGGGCTGGGCGCACCTGAACTACGCCGGCATCAGCGGCCCCTGGGCCGGTCTCGCCACGCTGGTCGGTCTGGGCTGGCTGGCCTGGATCCTGTACGCCGACGCGATCATCTCCCCCGGTGGCACCGGCCTGATCTACACCACCGCCACCTCCCGCATCTCCTACGGCCTCGCCAAGAACGGCTACGCGCCGAAGGTGTTCGCCAAGACGGACTCCCGCGGTGTGCCGTGGTTCGGTCTCGCCATCTCCTTCGTGACCGGCGTGATCTGCTTCCTGCCCTTCCCGAGCTGGCAGACCCTGGTCAGCTTCATCACCTCGGCGAGCGTGCTGATGTACGCGGGCGCCCCGCTGGCCTACGGCGTCTTCAAGGACCGGCTGCCGAACCTGGAGCGCCCGTACCGACTGCCCGGCGGCCAGTTCATCTCGCCGCTGTCCTTCGTGGTCGCCAACCTGATCATCTTCTGGTCCGGCTGGGACACCCTGTGGCGGCTGGGCTGCGCCATCCTCATCGGCTACGTCCTGCTCGGCTCCTACGCCGCGTACGCGATCAGCAAGAACCTGCCCAACGCGCCGCGGCTGGACTTCAAGGCCGCGCAGTGGCTGCTGCCCTACCTGCTGGGCATCGGCGTGATCTCCTACCTGAGCACCTTCGGCGGCAACGGCACCCTGCCGCTGTGGTGGGACATCCTGGTCGTGGCGGTCTTCTCCCTCGGCATCTACTACTGGGCCAAGGCGACCGCCTCCGCCCCCGAGGCGATCGAGCGCAGCATCGACGAGGTCGTGGTCACCGACGCTCCGGCGCACTGACCACCTCCCTCACCCAACTCCGGTGTCCCGTCAGCAGAGCTCTGCTGACGGGACACCGTCGTGTTTACGGGGGGGGTGCGCACCGAGACCGGACCGCGCGTGGGCGACTCCGATCAGCGCCCTTCGGTGAGCAGGTGGTCGGCCGTCCGCAGCGCCTCCTGGACCAGCCGGGGCACATGCGCGTGCCGCAGCGAGTAGATCACCCGGCGGCCCTCCTTGCGGGTGTCCACGAGACCCGCGAGGCGCAGCCTGGCCAGGTGCTGGCTGACGGCCGGGCGGGCGGCGCCGCAGGCCTCGGTGAGCGTGCCGACGTCGGCCGGGCCGGCGGTCAGGGCGTGCAGCAGGGCGAGGCGGGTGCGGTCGCCGAGCAGGGCCAGGAGGTCGGCGGCGAGCGCGAACTGCTCCTCGCCCGGGCTGCGCGGATGCGCATGGTGCGCAGGTGATAGGTGCATGCGTGCGCTCATACGCACATAATGGCTCCGTGGACGTCTCGCGTCCACTCCCGCACACCGGAAGGGGACCGACGTGAGCGACCGGCAGCCGCACCGGCACGGGTCGGACGAACACGGGGCACAGGGACACGGAGCACACGGACACGCGGCTCATGGCCAGGAGCCACCGCAGCACCGGCACGCACACGGCGAGGACGGGCACTCCCACGCGCACCAGCACCCCCACCCCCACCAGACCGGCCGCCCCGGGCTGAAGCACCGGCTCGGCCATCTCCTCACCCCGCACTCCCACGAGACCGCCGACAAGCTCGACCCCGCGCTGGAGTCCTCGGCGCGCGGGATGCGGGCGCTGTGGGTGTCCCTGCTCGTGCTGGGGGCGACCGCGCTGGCACAGGGGGCGGTGGTGGCCCTCTCCGGCTCGGTGGCGCTGCTCGGCGACACGGTGCACAACGCCGCCGACGCGCTGACCGCCGTACCGCTCGGCATCGCCTTCGTGCTGGGGCGGCGGGCGGCGACCCGGCGGTTCACCTACGGCTATGGCCGCGCCGAGGACCTGGCGGGGCTGGCGATCGTGCTGACCATCGCCGGCTCGGCCGCGTTCACCGCCTGGGCGGCCGTGGGACGGCTGCTCGAGCCGCGCCCGGTCGCGCAGCTGCCGGCGGTCGCGGTGGCCGCGCTGGTCGGCTTCGCCGGCAACGAGTGGGTGGCCCGGTACCGGATCCGGGTGGGGCGGCAGATCGGCTCGGCCGCGCTGGTCGCCGACGGGCTGCACGCCCGTACCGACGGGTTCACCTCGCTGGCCGTGCTGCTGGGCGCGGGCGGATCCGCGCTGGGCTGGCGGGCGGCCGACCCGGTCGTGGGGCTGGCGATCACGGCCGCGATCGTCCTGGTGCTGCGGGACGCGGCGCGCGAGGTGTTCCGGCGGATGCTGGACGCCGTCGACCCGGCGCTGGTGGACCGGGCCGAGCGCGCGGTGCGGGCGGTGCCCGGCGTGCATGGGGTGGGTGAGCTGCGGCTGCGCTGGATCGGGCACCGGCTGCGGGCCGAACTGGCGGTCACGGTGGACGGGGAGGCGACGGTACGGCAGGCGCACGCGATCGCCGTCGAGGCCGAACACGCCCTGCTGCACGCCCTGCCCCGGCTGACGGCCGCCCTGGTGCACGCGGACCCGGCACCGGTGCCGGGCGGGCCGGATCCGCATCTGGCGCTCGCCCACCACCTCACGGCGTGATCAGGCGCCGCCCGGGTGCACCGGTCCGAGGGTGAGCAGGGCGGTCAGCGGACCGGGGGAACCGAGACGGCCATCACCATCTCCATCGGGACCTCGCCCTCGTTGCCGTACTCGTGCGGGACGTCCGCCTCGAAGGAGGCGCTGGCACCCGCCGGGACGAGGTGCCGTACCCCCTCGACGGTGAGAGTCAGTTCGCCGGCGGTGACATGGAGGAGTTCGACCGTGCCGGCCGGGTGGGGGTCCGAGGGGCTCCGCTCGCCGGGCATCAGCCGCCAGTCCCACATCTCCAGCGGGCCGGGGGCCTCCGTGCCGGCCAGCAGCCGGTTGTAGCCGCCGGCCTCGCTGTGCCACAGCCGTACGGCCTGGTCGGCCGGGACCACGCGGACCCGGGGGCCCTGTTCGTAGTCGAGCAGGGTGGTGATGCTGACGCCGAGCGCGTCGCCGATCTTGACGACGGTGCCGATGCTCGGGTTGGTGCGGGCCTGCTCGATCTGGATGAGCATGCCGCGGCTGACCCCGGCCCGGGCGGCCAGCGCGTCCAGGGTGAAGCCGCGCTCGGTGCGCCAGCGCTTGACGTTGCGCGCAAGGGACTGGGTCAGCAGGTCGAGGTCCGACACATTTCGTCCAGGGTCCGGGGTCCGGTATGCGAGATGGTCCACTGTGATGGATGGCAGGGTTCAGTTGATTGAACTACCGTGGGACGTACTCCTTCGTCCAACAAACTGTACTGCGAGGTACCGTGACGGCATTCTTCGCCCTGACCACCAGTCTGTTGTGGGGGCTGGCCGACTTCGGCGGCGGGCTGCTGACACGCCGCACCCCGGCGCTCACCGTGGTGGTGGTCTCGCAGACGGTCGCGGCCGCCGTGCTGGGCGCGATCGTCGTCGCCACGGGCGGCTGGGGCGAGGCCGGGCCCCGGCTGTGGTTCGCCGCCGCGGCCGGCGTGATCGGGCCGGTGGCGGTGCTCTGCTTCTACCAGGCGCTCGCGCGCGGCCCGATGGGCGTGGTGTCGCCGCTCGCCACGCTCAGCGTGGCCGTGCCCGTCGGCGTGGGGCTGGTCCTCGGCGAACGTCCGGGGCTGCTCCAGGTCGCGGGCATCGCGGTCGCGGTCACCGGGGTCGTCCTGGCCGGCGGCCCGCAACTGCGGGGTGCGCCCGTGCAGCGGCGGACGATCCTGCTCACCCTGGTCGCGGCGCTCGGCTTCGGCGCGGTGTTCGCGCTGATCTCGGAGGCGTCGACGAATGTCACCGGGCTGTTCCTCGCCCTGTTCGTGCAGCGGCTGACGAACATCGCGGTGGGCGGTGCCGCGCTCGCCGTCTCGGCCCGGCGGGGCGTCCCCGTCGTACCGCAGGGCGGTTTCCCCTGGACCTCGCTGCCCGCGCTGGCCTTCGTCGGCCTCGCCGATGTGGCGGCCAACGGCACCTACGCCGTCGCCGCCCAGCACGGCCCGGTCACCGTGGCGGCCGTCCTGGCCTCGCTGTATCCGGTGGTCACGGCGCTGGCCGCGCGCGGCTTCCTCAGCGAGCGGCTGCGCGCCGTCCAGGCGGCGGGAGCGGGGCTGGCGCTGCTGGGCACCCTGCTGCTGGCGACCGGCTGACCCCGGCCGGGTCAGCCCTCGGGCTCCAGCTCGGCGAGGCGCGCGACGGCGGCCTCGTCCAGCTCCGCCAGGGAGCGCAGCTGCTCCGGCGTCGTCCCGTCCGGGATCGGCACCGGCGCCGGGGTCCGCAACGGCGGCTGCCAGCCGTCCTCGGGGGTCCAGCGCCGTACGACCCGGGCCGGGGCCCCGGCCACCACGGCATGGTCGGGCACCGTGCCGCGCACCACCGCACCGGCCGCCACGACCACGTTCCGGCCGATCCGGGCGCCCGGCAGGATCACCGCGCCGGTGCCGATCCAGCAGCCCGGGCCGATCTCGACCGGCTCCATCCGCGGCCACTGCTTGCCGATCGGCTCGTGCGGGTCGTCGTAGGAGTGGTTGGTGGAGGTGACGTAGACGTACGGGCCGAAGTAGCAGTCGTTGCCGATGGTGACCGTGGTGTCCGCGATGACATGGCTGCCGCGGCCGAGGACCACGCCGTCGCCGATGCGCAGGATGGGGTCCGGCCCGAGGTCGAGGTCCGGCATCAGACCGGCGGTGAGGGTGACCCGTTCGCCGATGATGCAGTAGGAGCCGATGCGGATCCAGGGCTCGCCGAAGACGGTGCCGAGCGGGAAGGCGAGACGGGTGGCCTCGCCGAGCGCGCCGAAGCGGAAGGCCGCCGGGTGCTCGGCCGTGACGGAACCCGCGCGCTGGGCCCACGCCCAGGCCCGGTGGACCACGCGCTGGGCGAGGCCCCGGCGCCAGGATGAGAACGTGTTCTTGCGCTTCGGCACGGGGTCACGTTACTCATCGGTTGTCCCGGGCGAGAGGGCGGGCTGCTGTGATCTTTGCCCCAACCGGTGCCGTACCGTTCACCCCACGTTCGCGGGCTACGGATGCGAGGAGACGGTGATGACCCGGCAGGCGCTGATCGTGGGTATCGGGGGCAGGGAGCCCCAGGTCGATCCGGAGGCGTTCGTCGCGCCCACGGCCTCGGTGATCGGAGACGTCACCCTGCACGCGGGGGCCAGTGTCTGGTACGGCGCGGTGGTGCGCGGTGACGTGGAGCGGATCACCGTGGGCGCGGCCGCCAACGTCCAGGACAACGTCACCCTCCACGCCGACCCCGGTTTTCCGGTGAGTGTCGGCGAGCGGGTGTCCATCGGGCACAACGCGGTGGTCCACGGGGCGACGGTCGAGGACGACTGCCTGATCGGGATGGGGGCCACCGTGCTGAACGGCGCGGTGATCGGAGCCGGGTCGCTGGTCGCGGCGCAGGCCCTGGTGCCGCAGGGGATGGTGGTGCCGCCGGGGTCGCTGGTGGCGGGGGTGCCGGCGAAGGTGCGGCGGGAGCTGAGCGAGGAGGAGCGCCAGGGCGTGACCCTCAACGGCACGATGTACGCGGAGCTGGCCCGGGCGCATCGGGCGGTGCACGAGTAGTCCGGGGCGGGCCACACGGGTGCGCGGCCCGGGGGCGCGGGTTGCCGTCCCCGTTACACCGTTACTCCCCGGCGCGCACGGCTTCCGCCTCCGGGGCGGGAGCCTGGGCGGCCTTCTTCGCCTTGCGCTTGACGATCAGCACGGACGCCAGGCCGATCAGGACCGCGACGCCCAGGCCCACGTAGGAGAACTTCTTCAGCCAGCCCTCGGCGACCACGCCGACGTAGTAGATGACGGCCGTCGTCCCGCCCGCCCAGCAGATGCCGCCGAGCACGTTGGCGATCAGGAACTTCCAGTACGGCATGTGCAGCACGCCCGCGAGCGGTCCGGCGAAGATGCGCAGCAGGGCGACGAAGCGGCCGAAGAAGACGGCCCACATGCCCCACTTCTCGAAGGACCGCTCGGCGGTGGCGACATGGCCCTCGCCGAAGTGCTTCGGGAACTTCCTGCCGAGCCAGGCCAGCAGCGGCCGGCCGCCCTTGCGGCCGATCGCGTAGCCGATGGAGTCGCCGATCACCGCGCCCGCGGTCGCGCAGGCGCCGAGGATCACCGGGTTGATGCCCGAGTTGTGGGAGGACATCAGCGCGGCCGAGACCAGGATGATCTCGCCCGGCAGCGGGATGCCCACGCTCTCCAGACCGATCACCAGGGCCACCACGCCGTAGACGGCCACCGCGGGCACCGAGTCGAGCCATTCCTGCACGTGCACCGCCGGGTTCCTCCCCTGTCGCCGTCCCTGACCCGTGGACCGCCGCGCGTAAAGGGCGTCCCAAGGGAAGGCTACCTGCTCGGCCCGGAAGCACCGCAGGCTTACGGCAGCCACAGCAGCGCGGGCCGAGCAGGGCGCGTCGGCAGGGTCCACGTCAGCAGGGCGGCGGTCCCGGTGAGCAGGCGTGCGCAGCACAGCTGCGGCCGGGCGTGGGGACAGCGTTGTCAGCGGACCAGGCACGGGCCACGAGGACGGTGGCGAGCAGGACGAGCGCCGTGATCCCGGCACCGAGGGCCACGGCCGTGCGATGCCGGCTCACCGTTCCCCGGCCCCCGGCTCCATGGCCGCCCGGGTGTGCGCCCGACGGTCGGGGCGGCGGTGCGGGCCAGTCCCGGGCGGCGCCGCGGCCGGGCCGTGTGTCGAGATAGCGGCGGGCGCCCCAGCCGAGCACGGTCTCGGCGAGCAGCAGGCCCAGTTGCTCCTCGAAGGCGCCGAGCTGTTCGGCGGCGTGGCGGCAGTGGGCACAGCCGGACAGGTGGCGTCGTACGTCCGGCAGCAGATCGCCGCCGCGGCGCAGGGGGATGTCGAGGAGGCGGTTGTAGAAACGGCATTCCCTGGAGGGCGCGAGTTCCAGGTGGGCGCGTACACACCCGGTCCGGAATTGCTCACGCGCCCGGTCCAGGGCGGCCGCGGCGGTGGCCGGGTCCACGCCCAGAAGAGCGGCGGGTGTGTTTATGGGTTCGGCTTCGACCTCGGTGTGCCAGAGAAGGCATCGAGAGGCGGCGGGAAGCGAATGGAAAGCGCGTTCGGCCAGCCGCCGCCTTTCCGGTGTCCCGGCGTTTGCCGCGCGCAGTCCGCGGGCTCCGGTGGTACGGCGCAATTCCGGCAGCGCGACACAGGCCGCGGGGTCGGCGGCCCAGGTGCGGGCGGTGTCGCGGACGGCCACCAGCAGCCGGGGGCGCAGCGCCCCGTCCGCCGGCCGGCCGAGCACCTGGTGGAAGGCGGCGATGGCCACCAGTTGGGCCGCGGAGCCCGCTGAGGCCAGGCAGACCATCGCGTAGTCGTGGGTGGCCCGCCAGTGCCGGGTCAGCAGCAGGGCGACGGCATGGTGGTGGGCGTCGTCCGGGCCGCGGAGCCGGGCGACGAGATCACGGTCGGACTCCCCCGTCGATCCGGGGCGAGGCGGGTACGGCGGGCGTGGGGGGTTGGAGGACTGCACGGACTTTTCCTTTCCAGCCGCAGGGCGGGGCGAATTGGCGCCCTGTGGAAAGCAGTGCGTGATTGGTGCGTACCTTCGGGGCCGGCCTTTGCCGCGCGATGCCGGCCTTTGCCCTCCCGCGGGGTGGCTCACTTTCGCACACGCGCGTCACGGGAAACAAGGAGTTGGAATGACGGAATGTCAAAGAGACTTGTACGCCCGCTGGTTACCGCCGGTATCCCTATCAACTCGTACGGGAAAAGCGGATGGACGAGAACTCTCCGGGCGAATTCCCGGCCTTCCGCCGCGCCCCTGCTCGGCGACGACCTGATCGACGCGCGCGAGACGCTTCCCCGATCGGCCTCGCGCTGCCCGCACGAGTCCGCGCCCTCAACGACGGTGGCCCCACCTGGCCGCTCCACGCCCTCGCCATCGCCGCCACACTCGTCGCCGTACGCCTGCTCCGGCTCGCCCCGCTGTCGGCCCTCGGCCCGCCGGCCGCCCTCGTCCGGCGCGACGGCGGCGCCCACCGCCTGAGCCGGCGCATCCCGGCGGTCCTGACCCGGGCCGGCGCCCGGCCGCGCTGTCCATCCCCGAGACCACCCGCCGACACGCCCCGCTCACCGGCGTCCGAGACGCCCCGAGACCCCGCACGGTCTCGGGGCCGGGTCCGACTCAGCCGTTCAGGCGCAGCGTCCATACGACGGTCATCTCGCCCGTGACCGCGCCGTCCGCGCGCTGGAGGGCGATCGCCACCGGGAACTCCGGCCGCCCGCCCGCGTCGAGTTCGGCGACGACCTCGGCCGCCGGGCGCCCCAGGGTCGCCGTGGCCGTCACCGCGCCCATCGCCAGCTTCTTGTAGTCGATCTCGGCGCGCACCGCGAGCGGCACCGCCCGGGAGAGCTGGTCGCCGAAGGCCTCCAGGACGATGGCCCCGCTGGCGGACTCGGCCAGGGTGAACATGGCGCCGGCGTGCGGGCCGCCGATGTGGTTGTGGAACTCGGGCTGGTCGGGCAGCCGCAGGACGGCGCGTTCCGCGGTGACCTCGATGAATTCCAGGTTCAGGGTGCGCACCATGGGGACGGCGGCGGCCAGCATGTTGCCTCGCGAGGCGTTCTCAACGGTCATGCGTGCGATGTTACCGATGAGTAGCGACAGCTGGCCAGCATGGTTTCACTCGCTCTCTCCCTTTTCGCTACGACTCTGACGACATCCGGTGACCGAACCGTGCCGCCACCGCACTAGGGTTGTCGGCCATGTGGCCAGATCAGCAGCCGCCCGGGGGCGCGCAGAACCCGCAGCAGAACCCGTACCAGCAGCCGGGTTACCAGCAGCCGAACCCGTACCAGCAGCCCGGGTACCAGCAGTACCCGCAGGCAGGGCAGTACGGGCAGCAGGCCGGACCGTACGGACAGCAGTCCGAGTGGACGCAGGCGCCCACCATGGCCGGCGGTCCGCAGCCTCCGCAGGGCGGCGGTGGCGGCCGTACCAAGCTGATCGCGATCATCGCCGCAGCGGCGGTCGTGGTCGCCGCCGGTGTGACCGGCTTCCTGGTACTCGGCGGCTCGAAGGACAACAAGGCGGACAACGGCAAGGGCACCCCGCACCCGAGCCAGTCGGCGCCCCAGAAGCAGCCCACCGCGACCGCGTCCACGACCGACAACCCGCGCGGCAACGAGACCGAGAAGCCGA
Source organism: Streptomyces sp. NPDC127190 (assembly GCF_042672505.1). Classification (NCBI taxonomy): domain Bacteria; kingdom Bacillati; phylum Actinomycetota; class Actinomycetes; order Kitasatosporales; family Streptomycetaceae; genus Streptomyces; species Streptomyces sp. NPDC127190. The sequence goes on along the minus strand of NZ_JBHXVE010000013.1, from coordinate 67,026 downwards.
CCGTCGCCGGCTGGCAGGTGGTGGTGAACCCCAAGTGGGGCATCGCCTTCGACGTGCCCGCCGACTGGGAGGTGCAGTCCCCCGGCCTGGAGCTCGGCTTCGAGGACAAGAAGTCCACCAGCCTCAAGCCGATCATCGTGATGTCGGGCACGGCCAAGGACAAGCCCCAGTGGTGCACGTCCGACGACAACAAGGACGGCCGTACCGACGACACCCCGCTGGCGGTCGTGGGCACCAAGGGGGCCAGCGGCGCCAAGAGTGCGGACCAGATCGCGATCAACACGCCGGCCTGGTGGGTCTACGGCGGCTACACCCAGCCGGACAAGAAGAGCGTCTCCTTCGACAAGAAGGCCACGCCCTTCACGACCGCCTCGGGCATCAAGGGCAGCTACGCGTGGGCCCGGTCGACCAACACCCCCAGCAAGGGCAAGTGCGCGAGCGACGGCAAGGCGCTCACGTTCGGCTTCCAGAACTCGGCGCACGACTATGTGTCGTTCAACTTCTACGGGGCCAAGGGCGTGAAGGACGAGGTCCCCAACGCGACGGTGCTGAAGATCCTCAGCACCGTCCGGCTGCACGGCACCCCGACCGGCAGCTGAGCGCCGCAATCCGTTTGAAAGCACGGCCCGGGCGAGCAATAGTCGCCCGGTGAAGTCCACCATCCCCCGCCCCCGTCACCCGCGCCCGCCCCGCTGGGCAGGCCGCAACTACTCGCTGCTGACCGCGGCGGCCGTCGTCACCGGTCTCGGGGCGAACGGCTCGATGGTCGCCGCCGCGTTCGCCGTACTGGACACGGGCGGCGACGGCGGGGACGTGGGGCTGGTGGCCGCGGCCCGCACCCTGCCGCTGGTGGTGTTCCTGCTCATCGGCGGGGCGCTCGCGGACCGGGTGCCCCGGCACCGGGTGATGGTCGCGGCCAACGCCCTCAACTGCCTCTCCCAGGCGGCCTTCGCGGCGCTCGTGCTGCTCGGCGAGCCCCGGCTGTGGCAGATGATGCTGCTCAGCGCGCTGGGCGGCACCGGCCAGGCGTTCTTCGGGCCGGCGGCCGAGGGCATGCTGATGTCCTCCGTCGAGGGCGAGCAGGCGGGCCGGGCGTTCGCCGTCTTCCGCATGGCCACCCAGGGTGCGGCGCTCGTCGGCGCGGCGCTCGGCGGCGCCCTGGTCGCAGCCGCCGGCCCCGGCTGGGTCCTCGCGTTCGACGCGGCCGCCTTCGCCGTCGCCGGCGCCCTGCGCTCCGGCCTCGACGTCTCCCACATCCCGGCCCGCACCCCCGGCGAGGGCATGCTGGCCGACCTCCGGGAGGGGTGGCGGGAGTTCATCGGCAGACCGTGGCTGTGGGGCATCGTCGTACAGTTCTCGATCGCCAACGCGGTGGTCGTCGCGGCCGAGGCGGTCTACGGACCGCTCGTCGCCCGGGAGAGCCTCGGCGGGGCGCGGCCCTGGGGGCTGGCGCTGGCCGCGTTCGGCGCGGGCACGGTGGCCGGCGCCCTGCTGATGACCCGCTGGCGGCCGCGCCGGATGCTGCTCGCCGGCACCCTGTGCGTCTTCCCGCTGGCGCTGCCCTCGGCCGCGCTGGCGGTACCGGTGCCGGCCGGCGTGCTGTACCTGGTGATGTTCGCCACCGGTACGACGCTGGAGGTGTTCGGCGTCTCCTGGATGACCGCGCTGCACCAGGAGATCCCCGAGGAGAAACTGTCCCGGGTCTCGGCGTACGACTGGTTCGGCTCGGTCTCCTTCATTCCCCTGGCCACCGCGCTGGCCGGCCCGGTGGAGAGCGCCGTCGGCCGGACGGCCGCCCTGTGGGGCTGCGCCGGTCTGGTCGTCCTGGTCACGGCACTGGTCCTGCTGGTCCCGGACGTGCGTACGCTGACCCGCCGCGGCCGCCCGGTCACCGCCGCCCCGGCCGCCCCGGCCGACGCCGAACACGCCGTCGGGGGGCACGCGTGAAAACACCGCATCCCCCCGGCTTCAGGAGGGTCCCCGGCTCAGCCGATACCGAACGCCCCGTCCGGAGGCACCGGTGAGGGCACCGCGTCCGCGTCCTCGACCGGCCGCGCCGAGCCGATGAACTCCCGTACCGCCGACCCGTGTTCGACCCGGGCCGGGAACGCGTCGGCCGCCGCCCGCCGGGACAGCGCGGCGATGTCGGTCTGCCGGTGCGCGGCGACGAGCACCGCGTTGCCGAACCTCCGGCCGCGCAGCACGCCCGGCTCGGCGATCAGGGTCAGCTCCTCGAACACCGCGGCGAAGTTGGCCAGTTGGGAGCGGAGGAAGCCGAACGGCGCCCCGTCGGCGAGGTTGGCCACATAGACCCCGCCGGGCCGCAGCACCCGCTCGGCGGTGCGGGCGTAGGCGAGGGTGGTGAGGTGGGCCGGGATCCGGGAGCCGCCGAACACGTCACCGACGAGCACGTCGGCCGAGTCGTCCGGCGCGCCCTCCAGCCAGGCCCGGGCGTCGGCCGCGTGCAGCGCGATGCCCGAGCCCGCCGGCAACGGCAGCTGCTCGGTGACCAGGTCCAGCAGGCCCCCGTCCAGCTCGACGACGTCCTGCCGGGAGCCGGGCCGGGTGGCGGCCACATAGCGGGGCAGGGTCAGCGCACCCCCGCCGAGGTGCACCACGTCCAGCGCCCATCCCGGCTCGGCCACGACGTCCAGCACATGCCCGAGCCGCCGCGCGTACTCGAACTCCAGATGCGTCGGCTCGTCCAGGTCGACGTACGACTGCGGTGCTCCGTGGGGCGAGGGGGAGCCGCCCCCCCGACCGGGGGCCGCGGGGGGGGTTGTTTAGGGGGCGGGGTGGGGGGGTGGGGCGTCCGGGGTGGGGGGGTTGACCCCCCCCAAGTTGACCC
>NZ_JBHXVE010000013.1:17067-64168 GCF_042672505.1 Streptomyces sp. NPDC127190 | reverse complement strand
TAGCACGCGGAGGGGGGGGGGGGGGGGGGGGGGGGGGCGGGGGTGGGTTTCTCCCCCCCCCCATTGACCCGGGGGGGGGGGGCGCCCGGCCCCCCGCCCCCGGCCCCCCCCCCGCTACGACTCCACGGAGACGACCGTCCCCGCTCCGACGGTCCTGCCGCCCTCCCGGACGGCGAACCCCAGCCCCGGCTCCAACGGCACCTCCCGCCCCAGCTCGACGGTCATCTCCACCGTCTGCCCGGGCCGGGCGACCCCCGCCTCGCCGAGGTCCACGGAGCCGACCACGTCCGCCGTGCGGATGTAGAACTGCGGCCGGTACCCGGTCACGATCGGCGTCGTACGACCGCCCTCGCGCCCGGACAGCACATACACCCGGGCCGTGAACCGCCGGGCCGGTACCACGCTCGCCGGCGCCGCGACGACGTGCCCGCGCCGGACGGCGTCCCGCGGCACACCCCGCAGCAGCACGGCGACGTTGTCCCCGGCCTGGGCGTCCTGCATCGGCTTGCCGAAGGTCTCCAGCCCGGTGACGACGGTCTCCACGTCCGCGCCGAGCACCGACACCCGGTCCCCCAGGCGGAGCGTGCCGCGTTCCACGGCGCCCGTGACGACCGTGCCCCGGCCGGTGATGGTGAGCGCGTTCTCCACCGGCAGCAGGAACGGCGCGTCCAGGTACCGCTCGGGCATCGGCACATAGGTGTCGACGGCGTCGAGCAGCGCCTCGACGGACGCCGTCCAGCGCGGGTCGCCGGCCAGCGCCCGGAGGCCGGAGACCCGTACCACGGGAACGGTGTCGCCGGGGTAGCCCTGCGCGGTGAGCAGGTCGCGGATCTCCAGCTCGACCAGGTCGGTCAGCTCCTCGTCGGCCGCGCCGTCGGCCTTGTTGAGGGCGACGACGATGTGGTCGACGCCCACCTGCCGGGCGAGCAGCACGTGTTCGGCGGTCTGCGGCATGACCCCGTCGAGCGCGGAGACGACGAGGATCGCCCCGTCGAGCTGCGCGGCGCCGGTGACCATGTTCTTGACGTAGTCGGCGTGGCCCGGCATGTCGACATGGGCGTAGTGCCGGGTGTCGGTCTCGTACTCGACGTGCGCGATGTTGATGGTGATGCCGCGGGCGGCCTCCTCCGGGGCGCGGTCGATCCGGTCGAACGGCACGAAGGTGCCGGTGCCGCGCTCGGCGAGGACCTTGGTGATGGCGGCGGTCAGGGTGGTCTTGCCGTGGTCGACATGACCCATGGTGCCGATGTTCAGGTGCGGCTTGGTGCGCACGTAGGCCGTTTTGGACATGGGTGTACCTCGGAGCCTCTCCGGTCGTACGGGATGCGGGACCCCAAGGAGTGCGCCGACCCTCCCCCTGCGGGGTCCGCCGGTCTGTCCGGAGAGGGTCAGCTTCGGGCGCCGTGGGCAGCGGCCGGCAGAAGCGGGGCGGCAGCCTTCGGCGCATCCGCGACGGCGGATGCTGCGAGGAGGAAGGCATACCGGAACATGTCGTCGATCATCGCCGACACCGCACCCCGCGTCGAACGGTTTTCCGCGGTGCGCCAGGGTCGCCCCGCCCCGGCCCGGCGGCGATCAGGGCCCGGTGTCGGTTAGTGTCACCGGATGCTCGATGCCACCAGCACCGTCGCCGAGGCGCCCGCTCCGGCGGCGATACCGCTCCCCCGCACCGGGTTCGCCGCCCGCTGCACGCGTGCGCTGCTGTCGCCGTACGCCCGGCTGTCGCTGCTGCTGGCGCTGCTCGCGGGGGCGGCCGTGGCCGTGCTGGTGTTCGAGCCGCAGCGGCTGCTGACGCGGGGCTGGCCGCCGCAGCTGAGCGGGGCCGCGGCGGCGCTGGTGTTCGCGGGGGCGTACGGGCTGTGCAGCGTGGCGTTCGTCCCGCGTCCCCTGCTGAACCTGGCGGCGGGCGCGCTGTTCGGCGCGCCGCTCGGGCTGGCGACGGCGCTGGCGGGGACGGTGCTGGGGGCGGGCGTGTCGTTCGGTCTGGGCCGGGTGCTCGGGCAGGACGCGTTGCGTCCGCTGCTACGCGGCCGGTGGCTGAAGGCGGCCGACGGACAGCTCAGCCGGCACGGTTTCCGGTCGATGCTGGCGGCGCGGCTCTTCCCGGGGCTGCCGTTCGCGGCGGTGAACTACTGCGCGGCCGTGTCCCGGATGGGCTGGCTGCCGTTCCTGCTGGCCACGGCGCTCGGCTCGGTCCCCAACACGGCCGCCTACGCGGTGGCCGGGGCCCGCGCCTCGGCGCCGACCTCCCCCGCCTTCCTGCTCGCGCTGGCGGGCATCGCCGTACCGGCGCTCGCGGGGGCGCTGGTGGCCTGGCGCAAGCGCCACCAGCTGCGCGCCCGCTGAGCACACCGGCTCTCCGAGGGTTGGAAAACCGAACCCGCCACTAGACTGGGCGCATGGCCGCCACGAAGGATCCGCGCCCCTGCTCCATCGCCGACGCCCTCGCGCTCGTCGGCGAGAAGTACTCCCTGCTCGTGCTGCGCGAGGTGTTCCTGGGCAACGGCCGCTTCGACCAGCTCGTGCGCAACATCGGCGCCCCGCGCGACATCCTGGCCACCCGGCTGCGCCGCCTGGTGGACGCCGGGATCCTCGCCAAGCACGTGTACAGCGAGCGCCCGCAGCGCTTCGAGTACCGGGCGACACCGGCGGGCCTGGAGCTGGAGCCGGTCCTGATGACGCTCAAGGAGTGGGGCGACCGCCATCTCCGCAAGGGCGTCGACCTGCCCATGGTCGTCGAGCACAGCTGCGGCGCCGAACTGGTCCCGGTCGTCACCTGCCGGGCCTGCGGGGAGGAGGTCCGGCACGAGGACCTCACGGCCCGCCCCCAGGCCCCGGGCTGGACACTCACCGGCCCGACGGCGGCCTGACGGCACCGCAGGGCCACCGCGCCTACCGCGGCGGCCCGTACACGTCCAGCCGCCCGCACATGCCGAACCGGCCGCGATCGGCGGGCAGTTCGGCCCGTACGACGGCCTCGGCGAGGTGTCCGGGATCGCCCTCCGCCAGCCGGTCCAGATGCCGCCCCGTGGTCTCGGCCGCCGCCTGCGCACCCCGCCGCCACCGCTCTCTCCACTCGGCGACCCGGGGCCGTACGAGCGCCACAGCGGCCTGATGGAAGGCGGCCAGCGCTTCCGGCTCCCGAGCGGCCCGCAGGGCTCGGTAACCCTCCAGAGCCAGGTCACGCCGAGCGCGGGCGACCCGCTCCCGCTCCGCCTCCGGCGCGTCCGCCGGGATCGTGGTCGCGGCGGCGTACGCCTCCGGGTCGGCGAGGTACTCGGGCGGCAGCGTGAGCACCGCGTCCCCGGCCTCGGGCAGCCCGCTGTTCTGCATGAGGACGGTGATGCGCAGGTCGTCCTCGTTGACCAGCCGGTGGATGGTGCCCGGCGTGAACCAGGCCACCGTGCCGGGCGCGAGCGGGGTGACCTCGTAGCCGGACGCGGTCAGGGTCTGCACCGCGCCCCGGCCGCCGGTGACGACGTACGCCTCCGAACAGGCCAGGTGCACATGGGGGGTGCCGCCGCGGACCCCGTCGGCGGCGGGCCAGTCGTACACGCACAGCCGGGACACGGCGACCCCGCCCGGCAGGCCCGGGAACCCGCTCCCCGCGGCGCTCACCACGGGTGCGCCGCCAGGTACGCGACGACGTCCTCGCGCTGCCAGGCACCGTCCGCGACGACGATCCGGTAGCGCCGGCGGAGGGTGTCGCCGGGGGCGAGTTCCAGTTCCTCGAAGAAGGCCCAGGAGGGGGCGACGGCGGCGAACGGGTCGTTGCGGACGAACCAGTGCGCCGGGTGGGTGCCGGCGGCGCCGGAGTGGTCGTTCTCGGGGGCGTGGGCGAAGACCAGGGTGGCGTGGCCGTCGGTGCCGTCGTGCTCGCCGGAGTACGCCAGCCACGGCGCCCGGGTGCCCATCAGCGCGGGCCCCTCGCCCTCGGGTGCGAGGATCCGCCCGTCCCGGAAGGACCGCGGGCCGCGCCAGAACAGGCCGGTGTAACCCGCGAGTTCGCGTCCGGCGGTGGTGGGGCTGCCGAACCGCAGCGGCTCGGCACGGCGGTTGGTGATCGCGCTGGTCCAGGTGAGCGCCCAGGAACCGGCACCGGGGTCGACGTCGTGGACCTCGATCCGCCGTTCCTCCTCGGCCCACAGCTCACCGTCGTACGGGTGCCAGGTCAGCCGCTCGGCGATCAGTGCCCGGCCGTCGTCCGCCACGATCTCGTCGAAACCGGCGTGCCGCATCGAGCCGACCCGCTCGGGGAGTTCGAGATAGCCCTGCCCGGGCACATAGGTGTTGCCGCCCCACAGGTTGGCGCCGGACAGGTGCGAGGCGGTCAGGGACAGGCCCTTGTGCCAGCGGTGGTCGTGCGGGCGGTAGCCGGTGACCACGTCACCGGCGAGGGTGCGGACCGGGTGGAGGTAGGGCCGGGGTGCCTCCCAGGCCGCCTCGGGACGGTAGACGTAGGCGAACAGCTCGACGCCGGTGGTGGGTTCGGTGACGGTGATCCGGTCGCCGAGGACGTGCGCCGTCCGCAGTCCGCCGCTCACGCCAGGGCCCCCTCGGCGGTCACCGGCGCCCAGCCGGGGGCGCCGCCGTGCAGGGCGGTGTAGTACGGGTCGCCGGGCCCGATCTCCCCCGCGCGCACGGTCGTGTCCGTGAACGCCGCCTTGTACAGCGCGGTGATCAACTCCAGGCTGGTCCGGCCGTCCGCGCCGCTGCTGCGCGGGCGCTCACCGGCGCGCATGTCGGCGATCAGCTCGCGCAGCTGGGCGAGGTGCGAGCTGGGCACGTCCGGCCCGAAGTCCCGCCACCGCTCGGCCTGTTCGGCGGGGACACCGGGGGCCGGGGTGATGCGCCAGTCGTCGTTGGCGTGGCCGTAGAGGTGGGTCAGCTCCACGGTGGCGCGCTCGCAGTCGATACGGATGCGGCTGACCTCGTCGGGGCTCAGCACGCTGTTCACCACGGTGGCGAGGGCGCCGTTGTCGAACCGGACCAGTGCGGTGGAGACGTCCTCGGTCTCCACGTCGTGCACCAGCCGCCCGGCCATCGCCCGCACCTCCCGCCACGGCCCGAGCAGATCGAGCAGCAGGTCCATCTGGTGGATGCCGTGGCCCATGGCCGGCCCGCCGCCCTCGGTGTGCCAGCGGCCCCGCCAGGGCACGGCGTAGTAGGCGGTGTCGCGGTACCAGGTGGTCTGGCAGTGCGCCACCAGCGGCCGCCCGAAGGCGCCTTCGGCGAGCAGCCGGCGCACATGGGCGGAGCCGGATCCGAAGCGGTGCTGGAAGACGATCGCCGCGTACGGCCCCCCGTCGGCGCCCTCCTCGGCCTCGATCGCGTCGAAGTCGGCGAGCGAGGGCACCGGCGGCTTCTCGCACCACACCCAGGCACCGGCGCGCAGCGCGGCCACGGTCTGCGCGCGGTGCAGGGTGGGCGGGGTGCAGATGGTGACGAGGTCGGGCCGCTGCTCGGCGAGCATCCGGTCGAGGTCGGTGTAGGCGTGCGGAACGCCGGCCTCGGCGCGGAGGGCTTCGACGGCGTCCCGGTCGATGTCGACGGCGGCGACGACCTCCGTCTCGCCCTCCTCGGCAAGCCGCGCCAGCGCGGGCAGATGGGAGCCGCGCCCGATGGCACCGGCGCCGACGACCGCGGCCCGGATGCGCCGGCCGGCGAAGGGAAGTGAAGAGCGGGGCATGGGCGGGTTCAGCACTCCTCCGAACGCGGCGGGCGCGCAGCCGGCCGAGAGACCCAGCAAGCGCTTTCTCCTGCGCTGCAACGTAAGCGGCGGCGCCCGGAACGGTCAACAGCGCGGACCGCTTTGCAGGCCGGGGGCGCCGTCGGGCGTCTCCGTAGACTAGGGCCTGTCTTTCGGATCAGGTCGGCTGCGGCGCCGGCGCCTTCTCGGCCGACCCGAGCGGGCTCATGGGGGTGCCCCCTGCTCGAGCGGAGTCGAGAGCTTGGGGGAGCGTGCAGATGCAAGGCGGAGGAGGGAAGCGACGCGGAGCGATGGGGGTCCCCCCGCGCGAGCGCAGCCGAGCGTGGGGGAGAGCGACGACAACACAGCAGATGTGCGTGCCAGAGCCCGCGACGCCGACAAGATCCGAAAGAGAGGCCCTAGGGGCTCGTGATCGCTCTCCGGCCCGGCCTCATCCGTACCGAGCGGCTGACCCTGCTGCCCCTGCGGGTCGAGCATGCCGAGGAGATGGCCGCGGTGCTGTCCGATCCCGGCCTGCACGCCTTCATCGGCGGCGCCCCGCACACCGCTCAGGCGCTGCGGGCCCGCTACGAGCGCCTCGTCGCGGGCTCGCCCGACCCGGCCATCTCCTGGTGCAACTGGGCGATCCGGCTGCGCGACGCGGCCTGTCTGACCGGCACGGTCCAGGCGACCGTCAGCGCCGACGACCGCGGAGCCACAGCGGAGATCGCCTGGGTGGTGGGGACCTCCTGGCAGCGGCGCGGTATCGGCACCGAGGCGGCCCGGGGCCTGGTCGCCTGGCTGCGCGGGCAGCCGGTGCACACGGTCACCGCGCACATCCACCCGGACCACACGGCGTCCGCCGCCGTCGCCACCGCGGCGGGCCTGACCCCGACCGACCAGTGGCACGACGGAGAGGTCAGGTGGCAGATGGCGGTCGGCTGAGCCCACGGGCGCGCCCCCGGCCGGCTCGGTCGCCGTTTCCGGACATCTCCCGGGCGCCGGGGGGGGCGCCGCGACGGCAGGCCCAGGGGGACGGCCGCGACGGTCCGCGCGGTGGCCGCCGCCTGCGGATACGCGGCTCCAGGGGCGGCATACAGGCCGGTCGCCCGGCGCGGCCGGCCTCCGCCTGTGCCGGACCCAGCGGGCGATCGCGTCGGGCATATGCGCCCTGGGCTGGTTCGACCCGGCGCGTGGCCCTCCGTCGGCGGTGACCAAGCCCATACGGTCTGCGTAGCCGAGCGGTAGCGCAGTGTCAGTTCTTGCCCCTAGGCTGGCCCGCATGTCCCCCGATTTCATGCCCCTTGGTTCCGTGCGGTCTGCCGCCGAAGTGAACGAGCAGATCCGGGCGTTATGGCTGCGTGCGGGCGGCACCCTGTCGGCCCAGGAGCGCGCGGAGTACGAGTTGTTGGTGATCGAGTGGGCGAGGGCGGTCCGCGACGGGATCATCGAGGCGGCCTGAGATGAGCCGACGACTCCGGCCGGCCGGACCGCGCGGTCACGCCCGCAGATGCGCGAGCGCCTCCTCGGCGATCGGGTACGGCCGCTCCTCGGGCAACAGCCGTGCCGCCGCCTCCTCTTCACCGGCCCGCACCAGCGCGTGGATCTCCGCGGCCAGCGGGGTCACGTCCTCGATGCCGACGATCCACTCGTCGGCGTACCGGGCCGCCGCGGCGCCGGCGAGGCCGAGCTGCAAGGAGCGGTACGGCAGCGGGTTGTGGTGCAGATCGCGCTCGGGGTCCCACTGGACCCGCGCCGGGGACTGCCGCAACTGCCGCTGCCAGTCGGCCTTCTCACCGTGCAGCTCCGCGACATGATGCGACAGGCAGGCGTGGCGCAGCGCCCACTCGAAGCCCCCGCGGTCGATCTCGACGGCCAGGACCGTCTCCTGGCCCTCCTTGGTGCCCCAGCCGCAGCGGTACATCATCCACAGGAAGGACGGCTTGATCCAGGTCATGCGGTCCCGCTTCCAGGAGGCCGGGAAGCGACCGGTGCGGGCCGCCGGCCCGCCGATCTCCGGGCGGTAGGCCTGGTAGACGGTGACCGTGGACTCGGTGTGCCGGGCCCGGATGCGGAACGTCGGTTCGGGGGCGAGGGCTTGGTCGTTCGTGTCGTTCTGATCGTTCACAGGGACAGGTTCGGCGCTCGGTGCCGCTCCGTACCACCGAATATCGGGCGCGCACGCCTCTTGGCTCCGCGCCGCGCGTGCCCAACACTTGGCCGATGACGCAGCGTGTGGAACTCGCGACCGTGCGGGACCGGATGGCCGTGGACGAGCTGATCACCGAGTACGCGGCGGCGGTGGACGACGGTGACTGGGCGGCGTACCGGGGGCTGTTCACGGCGGACGGGCGCGCCGACTACCGTTCGGCCGGCGGCGTCGAGGGCGACGCGGGGCGGGTCGCCGGATGGCTTGCCGAGAGCCTGGGGCTGTTCGCCGTACGGCAGCATCTCATCGTCAATCGCCGGATCCGGTTCGAGGTCCTGGAGCAGGACACCGGGGACACGGCCCGGGTCCGGGCCGACTATGTGAACCCGATGCGGTTCACGGACGCCGATCGGTCCGGCGCCCCCGACCTGGTGTGCGGCGGCCGGTACGCGTTCGCGCTGCTGCGCACGGCCGAGGGATGGCGGCTGCGTGAGGTGGTCGTGCAGGAGAAGTGGCGCCGGCTGCCGGACCGCGGCGCCGCGCCACTGCCCGGCTGAGCCTCGGCTACCCGGCCGCCGTCGCCGAAAGGTCGAGCAGCCCCGCCTCCGTCGGCCGGAAGCCGCAGCCCTCCAGATAGAAGGGGCGCAGGTGGGCCTCGTAGTCGGCGTGCAGCCAGGCGCAGTCCGCCGCGCGGGCGGAGCGTGCCGCGGTGGCCACCAGGCCGCTGCCGACACCGCTACGGCGCAGGTCGGCGGCGACCATCGTGTCGAGCAGAAAGGCGTGGGCGCCGCCGTCCCAGGCGACGTTGACGAAGCCGACCAGTCGGCCCTCCGCCCGGGCGCAGACCCAGCCGAGGCTGTGCCGGTGCAGGCGCGTGTGCCAGTCGACGGGGGTCGAAGGATGCCCGAACGCCTCGGCGTGCAGGGCGTCGACGGCGGCGTTGTCGAAGGCGCCGCGCCATTCGTACATGATCGTCATGGCCCGCATCGTAGAGCGCGGCCGGTCCGCGCCGACGGGGGTTCCCGCAGGTCCCGGGCTGTCCCACCGGCCCATCTGTCGGAGATCGGCGCGGGCGCGCACACTGGGAACCTGCCTGGGTAGGGAGAGTCCGTATGAGGATGATCGACCACTGGCTGACCTCCCCCTGGCGGCGCTCCTGCGCCGCCGCGCTCGCGGGCGCGCTGCCCGTGCTCGCGTTCCCTGCTCCGGCGCTGTGGTGGTTCGCCTATGTCGCCCTGGTCCCCTGGATCCTGCTGGCCCGCTCGGCGCCCACGGGGCGGCGGGCGGCGTACGACGGCTGGTGCGGCGGCTTCGGCTTCATGGTCGCCCTGCACCACTGGCTGCTGCCGAGCCTGCACGTCTTCATCTTCCTGATCGGCGCGCTGCTGGGCGCGCTCTGGGCGCCCTGGGGCTGGCTGGTGCGCCGGTACCTCGGCGGGCTGCCCTCGCCGGGCCGGTGCGCGGCCGCGCTGCTGGTGCTGCCCTCGGGCTGGCTGCTGGCGGAGCTGGTGCGGTCCTGGCAGGGGCTGGGCGGGCCGTGGGGGCTGCTGGGCGCCAGCCAGTGGCAGGTGGGCCCGGCGCTGCGGCTGGCCTCGGTCGGCGGGGTGTGGCTGCTCAGCTTCCTGGTGGTGGCCGTGAACGTGGCGGTCGCGGTGCTGCTGGCCGTGCGCGCCGCGCGGCTGCCCGCCGTGGCCTCGCTGGTCGCCGCAGCCTCGCTGGTCGCCGTGGCGGCCGCGACCTCCGCGGCCTGGGCGTGGGCGCCGCGTCCCCGGATCGACGGGCGGGCGCGGATCGCCGTCGTACAGCCGGGTGTCGTGGGCGGGCGGGACAGCGCCGAGCGGCGGTTCGATCGCGAGGAGCAGCTGACCCGGCGGCTCGCCGGGCGGGGCGTGGACCTGGTGGTGTGGGGCGAGTCCAGTGTCGGCTTCGACCTGGCGGACCGGCCCGACCTGGCCCGGCGGATCACCGCGCTGTCCCGGCGGACCGGTGCGGACGTGCTGGTGAACGTGGACGCCCGCCGCTCCGACCGGCCCGGCATCTACAAGAGTTCGGTGCTGATCGGGCCGGACGGCCCGACCGGCGCGCGGTACGACAAGATGCGGCTGGTGCCGTTCGGGGAGTACATACCGGCGCGTTCGCTGTTCGGCTGGGCCACCTCCGTGGGCAAGGCGGCCGGCGAGGACCGCCGGCGCGGCACCGCGCAGGTGGTCATGGAGGCCGGGCACGGGCTGCGGATCGGCCCGTTGGTCTGCTTCGAGACTGCCTTCCCCGACATGAGCCGGCATCTCGCGGGGGACGGTGCGGACGTCCTCCTCGGCCAGTCCGCCACCTCCACCTTCCAGGACAGCTGGGCACCGGCGCAGCACGCCTCACTTGCCGCGCTGCGCGCCGCGGAGACCGGCCGGCCGATGGTGCACGCGACCCTCACCGGGGTCTCCGCCGTGTACGGGCCGGGCGGGCAGCGGCTCGGACCGTGGCTCGGCACCGGTGCGAGCACCGCCCGGGTGTACGACGTACCGCTCGCGCACGGTGTCACGCCGTACGTCCGCTACGGCGACTGGCCGGTGCACGGCGCGCTGCTGGTGCTGGTGGTGGTGTGCGCGGCGGAGGGGACACGGGCGCTCAGGCTGCGCCGGAACGCTCCTGAACCGCTCGTACCACCCGCTCGCACAGCTCATGGGTCGCCAGCGCGTCCCGGGCGCTGAGCACCTTGCCGGCCCGCACGGCGTCCAGGAAGGCGAGGACCGCCTGCTCGATGCCGCGCTGCCGGGCGACCGGCACCCAGTCGCCGCGCCGGCGCACGGTCGGCTGGCCCTTGTGGTCGACGACCTCGGCGAGGTTGAGCACCTGGCGCTTGGTGTCCTGGCCGGAGACCTCCAGGATCTCCTCGGTGGAGCCGCTGAGCCGGTTCATCACGCCGAGCGCGGTGAAGCCGTCCCCGCCGAGCTGGAGCACGACGTGGTGCAGCAGACCGTCCCGGACGCGGGCGCGGACCGTGATGTCGTCGACCGGGCCCGGCACCAGGAAGCGCAGGGTGTCGACGACATGGATGAAGTCGTCCAGGATCAGCGAGCGCGGCTCCTCGGGCAGTCCGATCCGGTTCTTCTGCATGAGGATCAGCTCGCGCGGGTGGTCCAGGCACTGCGTGTATCCGGGGGCGTGGCGCCGGTTGAAGCCGACGCAGAGGGAGACGCCGCGCCGCTCGGCGAGGTCCACCAGCCGTTCGGAGTCGGCGAGTTCGTAGGCCAGCGGCTTGTCGACGTAGGTCGGGACGCCCGCCTCCAGCAGCCGGGTGACGATCTCGGGGTGGACGGCGGTGGGCGCGTGCACGAAGGCGGCGTCGAGGCCGGCGGCGAGCAGCGAGTCCAGGTCCGCGTGGCGCTGCTCCCGCGGCAGGTGCAGGGCGTCGGCGACCCGGTGGAGGGTCGCGGGGGTACGGGTCTGGAGGTGGAGTTCGGTTCCCGGCTGGGTGCCGAGCACCGGCAGATACGCCTTCTGGGCGATGTCCCCGAGTCCGATGCAGCCGATCTTCACCTGTGTCTCCCCTGCCGCTGTCCGGCGTGTGCCTGCTCGGAAGCATACGGGGGCCGCCAGTCGGCGATGCCGTCGAAGCCGCGCAGGAACAGCGCGGGTCCGGCCTTCGACAGCACGGCGACCGCGGTGTCGCGTACGGCGACGGCCGCCCGGCCGCGGGCCAGGTTCACGCGGGCCACCTTGACGGCCCGGCGGGCGATCCCGGTGGTCCGCGGCAGCCGGTCCGCGGTGTAGGCGACGAGGTCGGGCGCGTGGTGGGCGAGCACCACCGCGTCCTCGATGGCCTGGTTGCCGCCCTGGCCGAGGGTGGGCGGCATGGCGTGGGCGGCGTCGCCGAGGAGGGCGGTGCGGCCCAGGTGGTAGGCGGGCAGGGGCGTGGCGATGTGGTGCACGTCGTGCCGGAGGACGTCCTCGGGACGGGCGGCGGCGAGGACGGCGGGGATCGGCTCGTGCCAGTCGCCGAAACGGCGCAGCAGTTCGGCCTTCTCGCCGTCGGCGGCCCGCTCGCCGGCCGGGGCCAGGGCGGCCGCGTACGCGTAGACCCGGCCGTCCTTGAGCGGGTGGGTGCCCCAGATCCGGCCGCGGCCCCAGGTCTCGTGGGAGGCGAACCGCGCGCCGGGCAGGGGCAGCAGCAGCCGCCAGGTGGTGAACCCGGCGTGGACCGGCCCGGGGTGCAGGGGGAACAGTGCGGCGCGCACCCGGGAGCTGATGCCGTCCGCGGCGACGACGAGGTCCGCTTCCCGTTCGGTGCCGCCGGTGGTGACCCGGGCGGGCCGGTCGCGGTCGCCGGGGTCGGTGAGGGTCGCGGCGGAGGCGGTCCGGACGGCGCCGGGCGGGAGCAGGGCGGCGAGCCGGTCGACCAGGGTGGCGCGGGGCAGCAGGACCAGAGGTCCGCCGAAGCGGTCGGCGGCGGCCCGGGCACTGGACCGGGACAGCCAGCGGCCGCTCGGCGTGCGCAGCCCGCCGTCGCCCTGCCAGGCGGCCAGGTCCCGGATCTCCTCGCCGACGCCGAGGACGTCCAGGGCGGCGAGGGCGTTCGGGGCCAGCGAGATGGCCGCGCCGACCGGCTCCAGCGAGCGGGCCCGCTCCAGCACGGTCACCTGCCAGCCGCGCCGGTGCAGGGCCGCGGCGGCGGTCAGGCCGCCGATCCCGCCCCCGATGACCACCGCACACGCCGACCGCTTCACCATGACCCCTCCACCCAATCACTACAGATGTAGTTAACCGATGCGTCGACCGTACTACAGAAGTAGTGACTCGGATAGGGTCACCCCATGCCCGCAAGCAGCCCGAACGCCTCCCGCGCCGAACTCGTCGCCGACGCCGCCCTCGCCCTGCTCGCCGAACGCGGGATGCGCGGGCTGACCCACCGGGCGGTGGACGAGACGGCCGGGCTGCCGCCGGGCTCGACGTCGAACGTGGCGCGCACCCGGCAGGCCCTGCTGGAACTCGCGGTACGGCGGCACGCCGAGCGGGAGGCGCGGGTACTGGCCCTGGACGAGACCCCGGACCCCGGGGACGGACCCGATGCGCTGGCCGAGGGGCTGGCCCTCGCGCTGCACCGCTCCCTGACCCGCAACCGCGAGCTGCTCATCGCCCGCTACGAACTGGCCCTGGAGGCCACCCGCCGCCCCGAACTCCGCGCCTTCTACGACGCGACCGGCGCCGTCTTCAAGGAGCAACTGGCCGCACTGCTCACCGCCGCCGGCTCCCCCGACCCGGACCGGCATGTGCTGTCGCTGGTCGCCTGGGCGGACGGGCTGATGTTCTCCTGCGCGGCGGGCTCCTTCGGCGCACGGACCCCGGGCCTGGCCGAGATCCGCACCGGCCTGCGCGAGCTGCTCACCGGCATGCTGGGCCGCTGAGCCCCGGAGCCGAAAAACCGATGGTTTCCCCGGTCCGCACCGGGTGAGGATGCCGTCATGACCATGGAACGCCGTGAACCCGCGACCACCGCCGACGAACGCACCATGCTGGAGGGCTGGCTCGAATACCATCGCCAGACCCTGGCCCACAAGTGCGAGGGCCTGACCGACGCCCAGCTCCGGACCGCGTCCGCGGAGCCGTCCATGCTGTCTCTGATGGGGCTGGTGCGGCACATGGCGGAGGTCGAGCGGAACTGGTTCCGCCGGGTGCTGGCGGACGAGCAGGCCGGGCCGATCTACTTCACCGAAGAGGGCCCCGACGGCGACTTCCGGGTCACCGAGTCGGACACCTGGGCGGAGGCCCACGCCACCTGGCAGGCCGAGATCGAGGCGGCCCGGCGGCACGCGGCCGGCTTCGCTCTGGACGACCTCTCCAAGGGCCGGCACCGGCGCACGAACGAGTCGTTCAACCTGCGCTGGATCTACACGCACATGATCGAGGAGTACGCCCGGCACAACGGCCACGCCGATCTGCTCCGCGAGCGCATCGACGGCGTCACCGGCGACTGAACGTCAGCCCCGAGCCGCCGAAACCCCTCGTCCGGGGCACGCAATCACCCGTGCGGGGGTCCGAACCTTCGCTCCCCGGTGCGAAACGACGGGCCGACCCAGCATTCTTGCGCGGTGCATCGAACGACCACCACCGCAGCGCTCCTGGTCACCATGGCCGTATCGGCCCTCACGGGCTGTATGACGGTTCCGCGCCCGGCACCTCCCGGGCCCCCGCCCGCATCGGCGACCGCGCTGCCGCCGGTGCCCCGGCCGGACGGCAGCGGGGAGCCCCGGGTGGTGCAGGCACCGGCCCGTGAGGCGCTGGAGATGGTCGGGCCGTACCCCCCGCACCCGAAGCACTCCGGGCCGGCGACTCCGCACCGGCCCGCCGCCGCACCCCCGGCCGTCCACCACCCGCACATCCCGGCGGCTCCGGCCGCTCCGGCGGCACCGCCGCGCCCGCGCGCTCGGCCGCACCACCCGCATCACCACCACCGGCGCACCCACACCCGCGTTCCGGGCCTGCCCCGGACGATCCCGAAGACCCCGGACGTCTGCGCGCTGGGCAGGCAGTACGGCGGCTGGCGCAAGGACAGCCCGGAGGCGGTGATCTGCGAGGAGACCTACGGCCGCTGACCGGCGCCGCCGATCGGCAGCGCCCCGCCGGCTACCGCTGGCGCGGCGGCCCGCAGCTGCCGTCGCCGTCCTCCCCCAGCCGCACGGCCAGGCGCCTGATCGCCGCCCGCACGCCGGCCCCGTACCCGTCGTCCGTGAGCGTGCCCGCGGCACTGCGGGCCCGGCGGAGGTGGCTGCGGGCGGCCTCGGGGCGGCCCAGCTTGGCGTAGTCCGCGGCCAGGTTGAGATGCAGGGAGGGAAAGAAGCCCCGGACGGTCAGCGGATCGCCGCCGCGCCCGTCGGCCAGCTCCTCCGCCGCGGACAAGGCCCGCAGGTCCCAGGCGAGTTCGTCCGCCGGATCGTCCTGGGTGTCGGCGAGGTAGTGGGCGAGGGTGCAGCGGTGCAGCGGGGCGCCGTGCTCGCCGACCTCCGCCCACAGGTCGAGGAAGCGGCTGCGGGCCTCCTCCCGGTCGCCGCCGTGGTGCAGCATCACGACCTGGCCGATCCGCGTCAGCAGGGCGTCCGGCGCCGCCTGGTCCTGTCGCTCCACCACCGCGTCCTCCGGGCCGTCGTCAGGTGTCTGTCTTCGACGCTAACCGGCTATGCGGGGTTTCCGGGTCAGGCGGCGCCGTTGTGCTTGCCGGCCGCGGTCGGGTGCGGCATCGTCGTGGCTGGTCGCGCAGTTCCCCGCGCCCCTTCGGGGCGCTCAGCCTCGGCGCTCAGCCCAGGTTCGGGATGGTCCAGTCGATCGGGGTGTGGCCCTGGCGCGCGATCGCCTCGTTGATCTGGGTGAAGGGGCGGGAGCCGAAGAACTTCTTCGCGGAGAGCGGGGAGGGGTGGGCGCCCTTCACCACCGCATGCCGCTCCTGGTCGATCAGCGGGAGCTTCTTCTGGGCGTAGTTGCCCCAGAGCACGAACACCGCCGGGTCGCTGCGGTCGGCCACCGCGCGGATCACCGCGTCGGTGAACTTCTCCCAGCCCTTGCCCTTGTGCGAGTTCGCCTCGCCCTCGCGCACGGTGAGCACCGCGTTGAGCAGGAGCACGCCCTGGCGGGCCCACGGCATCAGGTAGCCGTTGTCCGGGACCGGCAGGCCCAGCTCCTCCTGCATCTCCTTGTAGATGTTCCGCAGCGAGGGCGGGGTCTTCACCCCGGGGCGCACCGAGAAGCACAGGCCGTGCCCCTGGCCCGGGCCGTGGTACGGGTCCTGGCCGAGGATCAGCACCTTGACCTGGTCGTACGGCGTGGCGTCCAGCGCGGCGAAGACCTCCTCGCGCGGCGGGTAGACAGGACCCTTCGCCCGCTCCTCCTCGACGAACTCGGTCAGCTCCTTGAAGTAGGGCTGTTGCAGCTCGTCGCTCAGAACCCCGCGCCAGGACTCGGGCAGCATGGCGGTGTCGGTCACGTCAACGTCCTCACGATGTGCGGTCACTTGCTCGCCTCAGAACCTACAGGCGACCACTGACAACCGGCACGACAAGGGTCGGGCACCGGGCTCACCAGCTGGTCTTGCGGTGCAGCATCCACATCATCATGATCGTCGACGGGTCGAGGGCCTGCTCGCCGCCGGAGATGTCGTCGCTCGCGGCCACGTACTGCCGGCCCTGCCACAGCGGGATCAGCCGGGCGTCGTTCACCAGGATCTGCTGGGCCTGTTCCACGTCCTTGACGGTCTGCGCGCGGTCGCTCTGCGCGCGCGAGTGGGGCAGCAGCTTGCCGGTGATCTCCTTGGCCGGGTACGGCGTGCCGAGCGCGTTGTGCTCGCCCACGAAGGGGGCGATGAAGTTGTCCGCGTCGGGGAAGTCCGGGAACCAGCCGCGCCCGAACACCGGGTACTCGCCCTTCTGGTAGCCGACCACGTAGCTCTTCCAGGGGCGGCTCTTGAGGGTGATGGTGAACAGCCCGGAGGCCTCCAGCTGCCGCTTGAGCTCCTGGAACATCTGGCCCGTCTCGGAGCCGTAGCGGTCGGTGGTGTACCAGAGGGTGAGCGGGACCGGCTGGTGGATGCCGGCGGCGGTCAGCAGGGCGCGGGCCTTGTCGGCGCTGGGGTCGCCGTAGTCGTCGAAGAAGCCGGTGGTGTGCCCGGTCAGGCCCTTGGGGATCATGGAGTACAGCGGGTCGACGGTGTCCTTGTAGACCTTGTGGGCGATGGCGCCCCGGTCGATGACCTGGGCGACGGCCCTGCGCACGGCGGGCTGCTTGGCCCAGGGGTCCTTGGGGTTGAAGACCAGGTAGCTGATGTCGGTGCCGGCGCCGTCGACGAGCTGGAGGTCGGTGGTGGCGTGCTGCTGGAGGGCGAGGATGTCGTCGGCGGCGAGACCGCGGTAGGTGACGTCGATCTGCTTCGCCCGCAGGGCCTTGACCATGCTGGACGAGTCCTGGAAGTAACGGATGGTCACCGCGTCGTTCTGCGGCTGGGCGAAGCCGTGGTAGTTGCCGTTGCCGACGAGGACGGCCTCCTTGTCCTCCTCGTACGACTGGAGCTGGTAGGGCCCGGAGCCGAAGACCTTGCCGTCCGTGCGCAGCGAGCGGGCCGGGTAGTCGTCGGGGTCGACGATCGACATGGCGGGGGTGGCCAGCACGAACGGGAAGGTGGCGTCGGACTGGTTGAGATGGAAGACGATGTTCCGGTCGCCGCTCGTCTCCACCCGGTCCAGGCTGTCGAGCAGGCCCGCGGGGCCGCCGGGGGCGTTGATGGTGCGGATGCGGTTGATGGAGTAGGCGACGGCCCGGGCGGTGAGCGGGTCGCCGTCGGCGAACTTCAGGTTCGCGCGCAGGGTGCAGCGGTAGGTGCGGCTGCCGGAGTCGGTGAAGGAGCAGCTCTCGGCGGCGTCGGGCTGCGGGGTGGTCGCGCCGTTCGGGTAGGCGAGGAGCGTCTGGTAGATGTTGCGGTACAGCTCCCAGGAACCGTCCCAGGCGCCGGCCGGGTCCAGGGTGCTCGGCGCACTGGTGGTGCCGACCACGATGGGCCCCTTGCCGGCCGGGTCTCCGTCGGAGAACAGACCGCATCCGGTCAGCAGGGATATGGACGCGATCGCCGCGACTCGCCGCAGGAATCGGTTCCGGTTGAACACGCGCACGCTCCTCGATCTGCCGTACCAAGGGTCGGCAGACCATACCGCAGCGTCCGGCTAGTCGAACCACCCCTGGAATCCCGGCTCTTGATCGATTGCGCTGTGACGACGTTGTCATCCCACTGGGTGGATCGTGTACGGCGTTCCGGGCGCCGATCCGTCGGAAGTTCGGCGCCCGGAACGGACGATCAGCTGACGCCGGCGTTGAGGAAGATGCCGCCGTCCAGGACGAGCGTCTGACCGGTGATCCAGTCGGACTGACCGGAGGTGAGGAAGGCCGCGGCGCCACCGATGTCGGAGGGCAGGCCGAGCCGGCCGAGCGGGTAGGCGGCGGCCGCCTCGTCCTCGCGGTTCTCCCACAGCGCCTGGGCGAACTTGGTCTTGACCACGGCCGGGGCGATCGCGTTGACCCGGACCTTCGGCGCGAACTCGTGCGCCAGCTGCTGGGTCAGGTTGATCATCGCCGCCTTGCTGACGCCGTAGGCGCCGATGAACGGCGAGGGCGCGAGGCCCGCGACCGAGGCGATGTTGACGATCGCGCCGCCGTTCTCCTTCTGCCAGGCGTGCCAGGCCTTCTGGGCGAAGCCGAGCGCGGAGATCACGTTGGTGTCGAAGACCTTGCGCGCGACGTTCAGGTCGAGGTCCGCGAGCGGCCCGAAGACCGGGTTGGTGCCCGCGTTGTTGACCAGGAAGTCCAGGCGGCCGAAGGCCTCCATGGTGCGTTCGACGGCCTCGGTCTGGTGGTCCGGGTCATGGGCCTTGCCCACGACGGCGATGACCCGGTCGGCGCCGAGCCGGTCGACGGCCTCCTTCAGGCTGTCCTCGGTGCGGCCGGTGATGCAGACCCGGTCACCGCGCGCGACCAGGGCCTCGGCGATGCCGTACCCGATGCCGCGGCTGGCGCCCGTGATGAGGGCGACCTTGCCGGAGAGTTCCACGGAAGTCATGGTGCGTGTTCCTTAGTTGAGCGGGCCGCCGGCGACGTACAGCACCTGGCCGGAGACGAAGCCGGCCGCCTCGCCGGTGAAGAAGGCGATGGCGTTGGCGATGTCCTCGGGCTCGCCGACGCGCTGCACCGGGATCTGGGTGGCGGCGGCCTTCTTGAAGTCGTCGAAGCCCATGCCCACCCGGTCGGCGGTGGCCTTGGTCATCTCCGTGGCGATGAAGCCGGGGGCCACGGCGTTGGCGGTGATGCCGAACTTGCCCAGCTCGATGGCGAGGGTCTTGGTGAAGCCCTGGAGACCGGCCTTGGCGGCGGAGTAGTTGGCCTGGCCGCGGTTGCCGAGCGCCGAGGAGGAGGACAGGTTGACGATCCGGCCGAAGCCCGCGTCGACCATGTGCTTCTGCACGGCCTTGGTCATCAGGAAGGAGCCGCGCAGGTGCACGTTCAGGACGGTGTCCCAGTCCGAGACGCTCATCTTGAACAGCAGGTTGTCGCGGAGCACCCCGGCGTTGTTGACCAGGATGGTCGGCGCGCCCAGCTCCGCGGTGATGCGGGCGACGGCCGCCTCGACCTGCGCCTCGTCGGACACGTCGGCGCCGACCGCGATCGCCGTGCCGCCGGCGGCGGTGATCTTCTCGACGGTGTCCTTGCAGGCGGCCTCGTCCAGGTCGATCACGGCGACCGCGCGACCCTCGGCGGCCAGCCGTACGGCGGTGGCGGCCCCGATGCCGCGCGCCGCTCCGGTGACGACCGCGACCCGCTGTTCAGTGGTGGACATTACTGCTTCTCCTCGCCCTTGAGAGAACCTGTCGGGCCCCTCGGCAGGGACCCCTCGTGCGCGGTGAGCGACCGCTTAGTACCTTCAGCACCCGTGACGCTAGAAGGCCTGGCACCCGGTGTCAACGGGGCGCCCGGCCGGTGTGATCCATTACCTCACCAGGAGGTCCAGCAAGCGCTCCGCCTCGGCCGCCGGGTCGGTGGTGAGTCCGGTGTGCACCGGACCCGGCTGGACGACGGTGGAGCGGGGCGCGATCAGCCAGCGGAAGCGCCGGCCGGCGTCGTCCCGGGCCGCCTGCCCGGCCTCCTCGCCGCCCGCGCAGATCCTCTCCACGGCACCGAGGGCGGCCCGGATCCCGTCCGCGTCCGCCGCCGGGTCCAGGGCCCGCAGCCGGGCCTCGTCCAGATGGGTGCGGGCTCCGACGTAGCCCCGCGCCCGGCAGTAGAGGATCACGCCGGCGTTGATGTACTCGCCGCGCTCGATCCGCGGCACGACCCGCAGCAGCGCGTACTCGAACACGTCCCGGTCGCCGCCCTGGCCCGCCCGGGTGATGTGCCGCTCGGTGACATGGCCGGCCACGTGGATGTGCCGCTCGCTCACTTGCCCTCCTCGATACCGGTGATGCGCTCGGCGATGACGGCCGCCCGGGCCAGCAGCGGGCGCGCATAGGCCCGCCGCAGCTCGTCCGGGGTGTCGAAGCCCGGCTCGTCGACCAGCCAGGCGTCGGGGATCTCGGCGGTGACCTCGGCGAGCAGGTCCTCGGTGACCAGGGGCGCCAGCTCGGCCGCGGCGGCGGTGACGTCCGGGGCGAAGCGGGCGAGGGCGTGGTCCGAGGCGTCGTAGGGGCGGGCGGCGGAGGCCCCGGCGGAGGGCCAGTTGTGGTGCCAGATCATGGTGGCGCCGTGGTCGATGAGCCACAGTTCGCCGCGGTGCACCAGGAGGTTGGGGTTGCGCCAGGAGCGGTCGACGTTGTTGACGAGCGCGTCGAACCAGACGATCCGGCCGGCCTCCTCGGGGCGCACCGGGAAGGCGAGCGGGTCGTAGCCGAGGGCGCCGGAGAGGAAGTCCATGCCGAGGTTGGCGCCACCGCTGCCGCGCAGCAGGTCCTGCACCTGCTGTTCGGGCTCGCCGAGGCCGAGGACCGGGTCCAGGCGCAGGGTGACCAGCCGGGGCATCCGGAACCCGAGCCGCCGGGCCAGCTCGCCGCACACCACCTCGGCCACGAGCGTCTTGCGGCCCTGTCCGGCGCCGGTGAACTTGATGACATAGGTCCCGAAGTCGTCGGCCTCGACGAGTCCCGGCAGCGATCCCCCCTCACGCAGCGGCGTGATGTAGCGGGTCGCGGTGACTTCCTTGAGCATCGCCCCAGGTTACTGGGGCGCGGCCGGGACCGGCCGACAGCTCGCGCACCGCTGCCTGCGCATGCCCGGGCGGCGAGGATCGGGGTTCCCCGTCTGAACAGGTGGCGCCCGGGGGCCTTACCCCTCGGCGGACCACGAACCGCACCGCGGAAGGGAACCCCCACATGACCAGCGCATCGCTCAACTCCCCCGCCGGACCGGCCCGCCGTACCGTCGTGGCGGCGGCCGGAGCGGCGGGGCTCGCCGCCGCGCTGACGGCCTGCGGCTCGGGCGACGACTCCTCGAAGAGCGTGACCACCGGCTCCGGCACCGCACTGGCCAAGACCTCCGACATCCCGGAGGGCGGCGGCAAGGTCTTCAAGGACCAGGGGGTGGTGGTCACGCAGCCGACCGCCGGCCAGTACAAGGCGTTCTCGTCGAAGTGCACCCATCAGGGCTGCGCGGTCAGCAGCGTGGCGAACGGGGTGATCGTGTGCCCGTGCCACAACAGCCACTTCTCCGCCGAGGACGGCAGTGTGAAGCAGGGTCCGGCGACCCGGCCGCTGCCCGCGGCGAAGATCACCGTCTCCGGCGAGGACATCACGCTGGCCTGACCCGTGCCAGATGGCCGAGGACCTCGTCGGTGGTCGTGACCGTGGCGACCAGCGCGAGGGTGTGCCGGACCAGCTGGGGGGTGTAGTCGGCGGGCACCCCGGCGATGGCGTCGGCCGGGACGACGACCGTGTAGCCGAGGTTGACGGCGTCGAACACCGCGTTGGGCACGGCCACGTTCGCCGAGACACCGGTGACGACCAGCGTGCGGCAGCCGAGATTGCGCAGCAGCGGGTCGACGTCGGTGCCGTGCAGCGGGGACAGGCCGTGCAGCCGCCGTACGACGAGATCCTCGTCGCCGACCTCGATCGGGGGCGCCACGCGCACCGCCGTGCTGCCGCTGAGCTGCTGCACCGGGAGGCGTTCGGCGGCCCGGAACAGGCGGGCGTTGCGGCTGGCGCCGCGGCCGTCCGGGCGGCGCTCGGCGATGGCGTGGATCACCTGCACACCGCTCGCGTGGGCGGCGGCGACCAGCCGGGCGACATTGCGCAGGGCGCCGGAGGCGCGGGCCGCTCGGGCGAGTTCGGGCAGTGCGCTGTCCGGTCCGACGACCCCCCGCTGGCACTCCACGGTCAGCAGGACGGTGTGCACGGGATCGAGCAGCTCGGCGAGCCGGTCGTACGACGGCATGAGGGACCCCCTTGATTTTCTGACGGAATGTCAGAGGATCGCTCTGACACGATAGTTGGCCGGTTACAGGGGACAGAAGAGGGGGCCGCATGAGCGTCAGTCAGCAGCGCAGGGGCCGGAGGATCATGATGACGCCCGGCGAGCTGGACGCGTTCCTCACCACACAGCGCACCTGCCGGGTCGCGACCGTCTCGGCCGACGGCACCCCGCATGTGAGCGCCCTGTGGTTCGCCTGGGACGGCACCTCGCTGTGGCTGTACTCGGTGGTCCGCAGCAGGCGCTGGGCACAGCTGCGGCGCGATCCGCGCGTGGCCGTCGTGATCGACTCCGGCGAGGAGTACGACGAGCTGCGCGGGGCCGAGCTGTCCGGGCGGGTCGAGTTCGTGGGCGAGGTGCCGCGCACGGGTGAGCTGTGCGCCGAACTCGACACCCCGGAGACCCTGTTCGCCCGCAAGAACTTCGGCCTGGAGGAGATGCCGCACGACGGCCGGCACGCCTGGGCCCGGCTGACCCCGGAGAAGATCGTCTCCTGGGACTTCCGCAAGCTGGGGACGCGCTAGGGGGCTAGGGCCGGCTCACCTGGCGGGCGGCTGACTGGAGGGCGTCCACGGCCGCGCGGATCGAGGGCCGGCGGTCCGCGTCCGCCCGCCAGATCACGTAGACATGGCGGCGCACGCGGGGCCGCACCGGCACCAGGACGACCCCCTCGGGTACCGGGTGGCGGCCCAGCAGCGGTGCGATGCACACGCCCAGCCCGGCGGCCACCAGCCCGAGTTGGGTGTGGGTCTCCCCGGCGCGGTGGCCGACGATCGGCTCGACGCCCTTGGAGCGGAGCGTGAACATCAGCCACTCGTGGCAGAACTCGCCCTCGCCCCAGGTGATCCACTCGTCCTCGGCGAAGTCGGTGAGGTCCACCTCGGCCCGGTCCGCGAACCGGTGCCCGGCGGGCATCGCGACATCGGCCGGGTCGTCCAGCAGGGGCGCCTTGACCAGGCCGTCCGGCACCGGCATCGGCTTGTTGTACCAGTCGAGGACCACGGCGAGGTCGAGGTCGCCGCGGACGACCGCCGCGATGCCGCGCTCCGGCTCCAGTTCGCTGGAGCGCACCCGCAGCCCCGGGTGCGCGCTGCGCAGCGCGCCCAGGGCGGCCGGGAAGAGGCCGCGGGCGGCGGTCGGGAACGCGGACAGCCGCAGCTCGCCGACGACCTGGCCGCGGTGCGCCTCGAGGTCGGACTCGGCCAGCTCTACCTGGGAGAGGATGCGTGCCGTGTGCTCCGCCAGCAGCCGGCCGGCGTCGGTGAGCCGTACCCCCCGGCCGTTCTTGGCGAGGAGCTGCTGACCGACCTCCCGCTCCAGCTTGCCCAGCTGCTGGGAGACGGCGGAGGTGGTGACGTGCAGCGCTTCGGCGGCCGCGCTGACCGAGCCGTGCCGGGCGAGGGCGTCCAGGGTGCGCAGGCGCTCCAGATTCAACATGTAAGGGATTCTAAGAGGTACCTGAGGGAAAATCTCGATTGTGCTACGAGATCGCCCAGGGCATCGTGGAGGGCATGAGCACCCCCGCCCCGAGGACGGCCCCCGCGCCGCGACCGCAGTCCCCCAAGCTCCCCACCCGCACCCCCGCCTCCGCCCCGGCCGGCCCGCGCGCCCGCCTGGACTGGCGGCTCCGCTTCGGCGCCCTGTCGCTGATCTGGGGCTTCAGCTTTCTGCTGATCAAGGTGGGCACGGAGGGCTACGCGCCCTTCCAGGTCACCCTGGGGCGGCTCGTGTTCGGTACGGCGGTCCTGGCGGCGACGATGGCCGTCAAGCGGGAGCGGCTGCCGCGCGGAGCGCGCCTGTGGGGCCACATGGCGGTCGCCGCGTTCTTCCTGAACGCCCTGCCGTTCTCCCTCTTCGCCTACGCGGAGCTGACGATCCCGTCCACGCTGGCCGGCATCTGCAACGCGACCTCCCCGCTGTGGGGCATGGCGCTGTCCCTGGTCGCACTGTCCGAGGACCGGCCCACCCGGGTCCGCGTCGCCGGGCTCGGCCTCGGCTTCCTCGGGGTGCTGACGGTCCTCGGAGCCTGGCAGGGCTTCCACGGGCTGGACGCCACGGGTACGGCGATGGCACTGCTGGCCTCGCTGAGCTACCCCGTCGGCTGGATCTACGTCCGGCGCACCCTCGCCGGCACCGGGAACTCGCATCTGTCCATGACCGGCGGCCAGCTGCTGCTGGCGACGGTCCAGCTGGCCCTGGTCACCCCGCTGTTCACCGACCTCCCCGCCCATGTCCGGCTCGTCCCGCTGCTGGCGATCGCCGCGCTGGGGGCGCTGGGCACCGGGCTGGCCGTCCTGATCCAGTACGGCCTGGTCGCGGAGGTCGGGCCGACCACGGCACAGATGGTCACGTACTTCATCCCGGTCATCGCCACCGCCGCGGGCGTAGCGATCCTCGGCGAGTCGCTGCGCTGGACGACCCCGGTCGGCGCCGTGATCGTCCTGGCGGGAGCGGCACTGACCCAGGTGCGCCGCAAGGCCGGCTGAGCCGGCGCCGTCCTCAGGCAGTGCTCCGGTCACCCGTAGACGCGCTCCGGAGACGGCCGTACCGCCGCCGCCACCGCCTCGGCCAGGGGCTCAATGTCCTCGGCGGTCAGGGTCGAGACGGTGATCCGGACGCCCGGGGGGCTGTTCAGCCGGAAGCGGGCGCCCGGTGCGACCGCCCAGCCGGCCTGGAGCAGCCGGGCCACCGCGACCGTCTCGTCGGGGACCGGGACCCAGACGTGCAGACCGCTGCGGCCGTGGGCGGTCAGGCCGTGGCCGGCGAGCGCGTCGATCAGGAGCTGCCTGCGGTTCCGGTACGCCGCCGCCACCGCCGCCCGGTCCACGGCGCCCTCGCTCCACAGCCGCACCACCGCCCGCTGGAGCAGCAGGCTCACCCAGCCAGGCCCGAGGCGCTGGCGGCCGCGCACCCGGTCCAGCGTGACCGGGTCCCCGGCGAGGACGGCGAGGCGCAGATCGGGGCCGTAGGCCTTGGCCACGGAGCGGACGAAGGCCCAGTTCCGGGTGACACCCGCGAGGGGGTGCAGCGGCTGGTCGACGATGCCGTTGCCGTGGTCGTCCTCGATCAGCAGGGTCTGCGGATGCTCCCGCAGCACCGCGCGCAGGGCACGCGCGCGCGTGGCCGACACCGCGGCGCCGGTCGGGTTCTGGGCGCGGTCGGTGACGATCACGGCGCGGGCCCCGGACTCCAGCGCGCGGCGCAGATCCTCGGCGCGCGGTCCGTCGTCGTCCACGCCGACCGGGAGCGCGCGCAGCCCCAGCGCGGGCACCAGGTCGATGACGCTGCCCCAGCCGGGGTCCTCGACGGCGACGGCGTCGCCCGGCCGGAGGTGGGCGACGAGCACCCGCTCGACGGCGTCGAGGGAACCGGAGGCCACCATGACCGGCCCCTCCGGGACGCCGTCCGCGTCGAGTTCGGCGCGGGCGAGGCGGACGAGGTCCGGGTCGACAGGCTCGGCCCCGTAGAGGACCGGATCGCGGTCCGCGGCCTCCGCCGCCGCGGCGAAGGCCGGGCCGAGGCGGGGCATCAGGGCCGGGTCGGGGTTGCCGGCGGCGAGGTCGCGGCCGCCCGGCGGCACCTGGACGCGCAGCTCCTTGCGCCCGGTGGTGGCCGGTTTCGCCCGCACCCGGCTGCCCCGGCGGCCGGCGGTCTCGATCACCCCGCGCTCGCGCAGGGTGCGGTAGGCGGCCGCCACCGTATTGGGATTCACCCCGAGCCGGGCCGCCAACTCCCGCATGGGAGGCAGGGGTTGGCCCGGCTTCAGCTCGCCGGAGCCCACCGCGCGCTCGACGCTCGACGCGATCTCGGCTGCGCCGCGCCCTTCGATCGGATATTCTCCTAGCACAAAGCCAATTATGCACTAGTGCAATAACTTTTTCACGGAGGACCGCCATGCCGGGCACGACCGAGGAACCGCAGTCCGCCTCCTACCCCGCCACCGACCGCACAGTGCCCACGCGCTCGGCGGACCGCGCGTCGTACGACAAGGACGTGGTGCACGCGATACTCGACGAGGGTTACGTCTGCCACCTCGGCTTCGTCCGCGACGGCGCGCCGGTGGTGCTGCCGACCCTGTACGGCCGGGTCGGCGACCGGCTCTATGTGCACGGCTCCACGGGTTCGCGCCCGCTGCGGATGGCCGGCCAGGCCGATCCGGGTCTGCCGGTGTGCCTGACGGTCACCCATGTCGACGGCCTGGTGCTGGCCCGGTCCGCCTTCCACCACTCGATCAACTACCGCTCGGTCGTGGTGCACGGCGTCGCGCACGAGGTCACCGACCCCGAGGAGCGGCGACTGGCGCTGGACGCGCTGGTCGACCATGTCGTCCCGGGCCGGGCCGCCGACTCGCGGCCCGCGAACAAGAAGGAACTGGCCGCCACCGCCGTGATCCGCCTGGACCTGGAGCAGGTCTCGGCGAAGATCCGCACCGGCCCCGCCAACGACGAGCCCGAGGACCTGGACCTCCCGCACTGGTCCGGCGTGGTCCCCCTCCGCAAGGGTTACGACACCCCGATCCCCAACCCCGACCTGGCCCCGGAAGTGCCCCTGCCGGACTACCTCTCCGCGCACTAGCCCGAACGCCCAGCCCGCTCCGTCCAGGGCAGCCCCCTCAGGCCGCCGTGCCCCGCGCGGACAGCTCCCTTTCCGCGCCGCCCGCCGCCACCGGTTCCGCGGCCCCCTTGGCCGGTGTCGAGGACTGGGCGATGAAGGCGCCGACCAGCACGACCGCGCCACCGGCGACCTGGGGAGCCGACAGGTGTTCGCCGAGCAGTACCCAGGCCAGCACCGTCGCGATCACCGCCTCCAGGCAGGCGACGACCCCGGCGACCTGCGGCGACAGCCGCCGCACCGAGAGCACACCGGTGACGTACGCGACGACGGTGGCGACCAGGACGATCCAGCCCAGCAGGGCGAGAGCCGGTACGGCGGTGCCGTTCAGGTCCGCGGAGCCGGTCAGCACCGACCACGGCATGGTCCAGGGCCGGGCGACGACCGTCAGCACGGCCGCGCCGACCAGCAGGCCGTAGGCGATGACGCCGAGCGGGTCCGGTGCCTCCGCGCCCGCGTCGCTGCCCTGGTCGGCCAGGACGAAGTAGCCGACCTGGCAGCAGGCGGCGCCGAGCGCGAACAGCAGGCCGAGCGCGTCGAAGCTCAGCCCCGACCACACCTCGACCACACAGGCGAGCCCGCCGGCCGCGAGGACCACACCGAGCGCGGCGGCCCGCGAGACCGGCCGCCGCTGTACGAACCGCACCCAGCCGAGCACCAGCGCGGGAGCCAGGTACTCGATGAGCAGCGCCACCCCGACCGGGATACGGGAGAGCGCGGCGAAGTAGCAGGCCTGGACACCGGCGACGGCCAGCAGCCCGAACCCGGCGAGCAGCGCGGGGCGCCGGCGCAGCAGGGCGCGGTGCCGGACCGCGAGGGGAAGCATCACGAGGGCGGCGCCGGTGACCCGCAACCACACCACGTGCAGCGGGTCGAGGCCCGCCTCGATCAACGGCTTGGCGGCCACTCCCGACCCGCCGAACGCCACCGCCGAGGCCAGCGCGAGACCGAGTCCCGCCCCCTTGCCCCGGCTGCCCTGACTGCTCTCAGACGTATGCACCGGCACATCATGACAGCGGACGACAGGAGCGTCATCCCCCATGACACCTGTCTCAGGAGATGGACGGACACCGGCCCGGCAGGTGCCCCGTCAGCAGGCGGCGCCCTGGTCGTCCGCGCCCGCCTCCACACCGCGGTCGAGGCGGGTGCGCAGCTCGCGGGCGGGGATACCGGCGCGCTCGAGCACCTGGACGGCGCGGGACTCCGGGTCCGCGATGAGCGCGGCGAGGAGATCGGTGCCGGCGGCGCGGGGCTCACCGCGCCGGTGCGCCCGCGCCCGGGCCTCGACGAGCGCCGCGGCCGCGACCGGCGACCAGCCGCCGGAGCCATCGGAGCCGGCGGAGCCGTCAGGCCGGGCCACGACGGCTATCGCCCCGGAGTCCTCCACACTCCCCTGCCAGCGCAGCCCGTATCCGATACTGCGCTGCACGAGATAGCCGAACAGCCGGGCGAGCTGCGCCGGTCCGCCGACCGCGGCACGCACCTCGGGGTCGTGCTCCAGCAGGGAGTGGAGCAGATGGGCGGTGTCGATCTGCCGGTCCCCGTCCCGCACGGCCCGGCGGCGGGCAGCGGCGACGATCGCGGCACAGGCCGCGCCGAGCCCTGCGGCGTCGTCCGGGCACGGGCTCGCCTCGTCAGGGGCGGTCGGGCCGACTATACGGGAGTGCACATCGCCTACCCCATCAGTCCCCACGGGCCGGGTCATCCCCGAGCGGAACCATTTTCGCGTCCCACGCAGAGTGGACATCGCCGGTCGGGATCTCCTCCTTGGGGAGGAGATCAGGCCGATCCGGTCCACGGGGGCGCGCGCCGGCCTGGCACGCGCCCTGAAGGCAACCGGCGCACGCCTGGGTACGTCCCACAGGGACATGGAGAGCGTGGGCGGGTGCTGGCTCGTGGCGCTGCCGGCGGTGGACGGCAAGCAGTACGTGTACCGGGTCTACGCACCCGAGGACGCAACGCTCGCCGACCTGTTCTGGGAGGCCTGGCACTGCCACGACGAGAGTGCGCTGCCGCGCGCCTGGGACGCGTTCGACGCGGCGGAGATACGGCGCGTGGGCCGGTCCGCGCCCGACACCGACCATTCCTGACAGTTCATCAGTATTGAATGTTCGCCGTCGTGCGGCTACGTTCCGCGACACCGCAGCCGGATACACCCGACTCGAACCCGATCCGAAGGGGTGGTCGCATGGCCGAAGTCAGCGCGGAGGCACGCATCCAGGCACCGGCCGAGAAGGTGTGGGGCCGGCTCACCGACTGGTCGTCGTACGGGGAGTGGAACACCACCCACACCGGCTTCCCCGAGGGCGGACCGACGGACCTCGCCGTGGGCGGCACCTTCCGGGAGAACATGAAGCTGATGGGCTTCCCGGCGGAGGTCGACTGGACCGTCGAGGAGCTGGAACCGGCCCGGGTGCTGGTGATCCGCGGCAAGGGTCCGATGGCGGTGGCGCTGACCACCCGCTACACGCTCACCCCCGCCGGCGACGCCACGGCCGTCCGGATCGACGGCGAGTTCACGGGGGCCGCGGTGTCCCTGATGGCGGGCAAGCTGAAGGACTCGGCCGGTGCCGCCCTGACCGAGTCGCTGCGCAGGCTGGCCGCGCTGGTCGAGTGAGCGGGGGGCGGGGACATCCGAAGGCGCCCCGCGCGGTGTCCACGCGGGGCGCCTCGGCCGCCGGTCGGGTCTCAGTGCTCGTCGGCGAGGATGAGGTACAGCTTCTTGCGGGCGTCGTTGAGGACGGCCAGCGCCTTCTCGCGCTGCTCCTTGCTGCCGGTCTTGCAGACCTGCCCGAAGGCCTCCATCAGACCGGAGCCGGCCTGGCGGATCTCCCCGAGCGCCTCCCAGTCGACCCCGCGCGAGGCCTCCTCCCACGGCGCCTCGGCCCCCTCCTCGGCGGCAGCGCGGCCGCTCTCGGTGAGGGAGAACAGCTTCTTGCCGCCCTCGCTCTCGCTGGTGATCAGGCCCTCGTCCTCCAGCAGTTGCAGCGTCGGGTAGACCGAGCCGGGGCTGGGCTTCCACGCGCCGCCGCTGCGTTCGGCGATCTCCTGGATCATCTCGTAGCCGTGCATGGACCGCTCCTTGAGCAGGGCCAGGATCGACGCGCGTACGTCGCCGCGCCGCGCCCGCCCCCGCGGGCCGCCCCGCCCTCGCGGCCCCCAGGGTCCCGGCCCGAACCCGGGGCCGAACCCCGGACCACCGGGCCCGAACCCGGGTCCGCCCGGACCCCCCGGCCCGAAGGGCCCGAAGGCGGCCCGCCGGCCCTCGAATCCACCCATACCCCGTCGGCCGAAGCCCTCGTGCCGGTGTCCACGCTCGTATCCATGGGAACGCATCGCGATCACTCCATTTCCATCGCCGATCTTTCACGTCTGCATCGCGTATCGTTCGCGATGCTTCGACGATATATCGGAACCGATCGCATAACAAGCCCCTCCTCAAGCCAGACCCGGCCCTCAGCGAGTCTCGCCCGGCTCCTTCCTGTCGAAGGCCACGGCGACGGCCAGGCTGTCTTCGTAGACGTGATGCCGGGTGACAAGACCGTCTTCGACGGTGAGGTGCAGGGCGAACCGGGCACGGTAGGCACGCCCGGTGGAGCGGGCGGTCTGCCGGATCTCGCCGAGCACCACCGCGTCGCGGCCGTCGACGAGGATGCGCTCGATCTCGGTCGCCGCCTGCCCGGGCACATGGTGATCACCGAGCTCGCGGTAGTGGGCGGCGGCATCGGCGCGGGTGGAGCGGTGCCGGATCCATGGAGTGGCGGTCCGACCGTGCTCGGCCTCCGGCCAGTCCAGCTTCCAGTCGCAGGCCACGGCATACAGCT
This sequence comes from Streptomyces sp. NPDC127190, assembly GCF_042672505.1. Taxonomy (NCBI): domain Bacteria; kingdom Bacillati; phylum Actinomycetota; class Actinomycetes; order Kitasatosporales; family Streptomycetaceae; genus Streptomyces; species Streptomyces sp. NPDC127190. Next base: position 33,918 of record NZ_JBHXVE010000013.1, on the reverse strand, counting down.
CGGCGATGCTCTCCGGATCGCCCTCGCCGATCCGGCGCAACAGCTCCTCCACGACAGCGCGCGTGGCCGCGGCAGCGGCTACGGACATGACTCATCACCCCGATCCGATCTGCCGCGTCCGCATGACGCGACAGGCCGGCATTCTCACCGGCGCCGGCAGACCGCTGCCATTACCTCCCGGGTAACGGCGCACGCGGCGAACGTGGCTTCCGCGCCGGAAACGGGCAATCGGAAGGGGTGGGAGAAGACTGCGAAGAGGTGCCCGACGCCGTGCGGCTCGCGGCGCGGCTGGGGAACGTGTTCTGGATCGGCGGCGGGAGTGGCGCGGGCAAGTCGACGATCGCCCGCCGACTCGCCGACCGCCATGGCTGGCGTCTCTACTCGACCGACGACGCGATGCGCGACCACGCGGAGCGGACCACGGCCGAAGACGCCCCGCTTCTGCACGCGTTCATCGCCATGGACATGGACGAGCGCTGGGTGAACCGGACTCCGGACGTCATGCTGGAGACGTTCCACTGGTACCGGGGCGAGGGCTTCGGCCTGATCGTGGAGGACCTCCTCCGCCTGCCGCCGGAACCGTGCGTCGTCGTCGAGGGGTTCCGGCTGCTGCCCCACCTCGTGCAGCCTCTGCTCGCCGCTCCGGAGCGCGCGGTCTGGCTGCTTCCCACACCCGCCTTCCGCCAGGCCGCCTTCCGGAGTCGCTCGGCACCGGGGGAAGGGTTCCTGTCGAAGACCAGCGACCCCGCGAAGGCCGGTCGCAACCTCGCCGAACGCGACCGCATGTTCACCGGACGCCTGGAGGAGGAGATCCGGCGCCTCCGGCTGCGCGCCATCCACGTCGACACCACGATGACGGAAGCGGAACTCACTGATCAGGTGAGCAGGGCGTTCCGGCTCTGACGGGCCGACCGGGATGATGTTGGCTATGGACATGACGACATCGAGCCGGGCTGCGGTCGAAGCGGGCTGGCAGAAGGTCCGCGCCGACGGCCGGGTCCGTCCGGAGCTGCTCGAAGCTGCCTGCGCCGAACCCCGCCTACGGCAGCTGTTCCCCTGGACCGGGATGGGAGAACTGCACTTCAGCCGCTGCACGGAGTGGCCGGGGACCTGGGACATCCCCTACATCCAGCCCGCGGCGGACGGCGGCTACGCGGTCTCCGGCCCGTCGCGAAGCCAGCATGTGGGACCGGCCGCGACGGCGCAGGAGGCCATCGCGATGGTGGTCGAACGCCTCCCCGCGAACGCCGGAGCGGTCTTCGTCGGGACCCGGGAGGAACTCGCGGCCCACGAAGCCACGGCCGGGTCCGCGGCCGCCGGCTCACCGGACCGCGACCGCTGCGCGGACTGAAGGGAGGGCTGCCGCACCCCCGGGGTGCGGCCGCTCAGCTGGCTCGCTCCGCCGCCCGCAGGGGGCACCCCGTGCCGACGCGGGCGGCGAGGTCGGCGCGCAGCGCGGACAGTTGAGCCATACGCTCGTCGATGACCTGGATCTTCTCCGCCAACAGCACGGACAGGGCGGTCGCGCTGTCCGGGGCGTCCCGCAGCTCCGCGCCGTGCCGGGCGATCTCGGCCAGAGTGAACCCGAGGGCCTGCGCGGTCCGGATGTAGTGCAGCCAGGGCACCGTCTCCGGCGGGAAGTCGCGATAGCCGTTGGGCCGCCGGTCGCCCTCGATCAGACCGATCCTCTCGTAGAAGCGCAGCGTGTCCCTGGACACCCCGGTCCGCGCGGCCAGTTCACCGATACGCATGACTCCCCCGTCAGGTCGCTCGACTTGACCTTGGAGCGTACTCCGCTGTTTAGCGTGGGCGGCGCCCGAGCGACCCCTGCCGAGGAGCCCCCGTGAACCCCGCCGCCCCCGCCTACCTCCGTCTCGTCCGCGCCAGCGGCTGGTACGACCTGATCGTCACCGCGTCCTTCGCGACACCATGGACCTACGCACTGGCCCACCACGCGCTGTCGGCGGCGGGTACCGCGAGCGGCCTCGGCCCCATGCCCGCGCTCACCCCGATGCAGACCCTGTACGCCAACCTGATGGGGTCGGTCGTGGTGGTGTGGTCGGTCCTGCGCGTCGTACGGCCCCTGCCGCTGCACGGTCTTCTCGACGGCACCGCACGCGCCCTGTTCGCCCTGTGGCAGGCGTACGCGCTGGCGCACGGCGGGCCCGGGGTGCTGTGGCCGTTCCTGGTGCTGGAGGTGTCCTTCGGGGTGGCGCAGCTCCTGCCGTGGCTGCGGCCGGCTGCGGCCACCCTGCGGAATCCAGGCCAGAACCCGTGAATTGGCCTTGGGTCGAAACCAACCGAAGCACCTAGCCTCGGCTCATGCGCATTCGAATCGTGGACGCCTTCGCCGACCGCCCCTTCACCGGCAACCCCGCCGGCGTCCTGCTCCTGGACGACGACGCCTTCCCGGCCGACGACTGGCTCCAGAGCGTCGCCATGGAGGTCAACCACGCCGAGACCGCGTTCGCGCACCGGCTGCCCGGGGGCGGCGGGGCGGACTGGGCACTGCGCTGGTTCACGCCCGTCGCCGAGGTCGCGATGTGCGGGCACGCCACGCTCGCCACGGCCCATGTGCTGCACACCGGCGGCGCCCACACCGGCCCGGTGCGGTTCGCCACCCGCAGTGGTGTGCTGATCGCCACGCCCGGCGCGGACGGCTCGATCACCCTGGACTTCCCCACCGCCCCGCTGACCCCGGTGGAGGCCCCGGCCGGGGTCGCCGAGGCGCTGGGCGCGGAACCGGTGGCCACCTTCGACACCGGGCCGAACGTCGGCGACCTGCTGGTGGAACTGGCCGACGAGAAGACGGTGCTGGGGCTCGCCCCGGACCACAAGGCCCTGGCCGCCCACTCCAGCCGCGGGATCATCGCCACCGCCCGCGCCGCGGACCCCGCCGCCGGCCACGACTACGTCTCCCGCTGCTTCTTCCCCCGCGTCGGCATCGACGAGGACCCGGTGACCGGCAGCGCCCACACCGCGCTCGCCCCGCACTGGTCCGCCCGGCTCGGCCGCGACGACCTCACCGGGCTCCAGGCCTCCCGGCGCACCGGTCTGGTCCGCACCGGTCTGCGCGGCGAACGCACCCTGCTCACCGGCCGCGCGGTCACGGTGATCGAGGGCGAACTGCACGCCTGAGTACGGCCGGTCCGCCGCGCTCAGGCCGTCGGCAGCCAGCCCACCTTGCCGGCGAGCAGGGCGTAGCCGACGAACGCGCCGATGTCGAGCAGGGAGTGTGCGACGACCAGCGGACCGACCCGGCCCCAGCGGCGGTACAGCCAGACGAACACCACGCCCATGACCATGTTGCCGAGGAAGCCGCCGATGCCCTGGTAGAGGTGGTACGAGCCGCGCAGCACCGCGCTCGCCACCAGCGCGGTGGCCGGGGTCCAGCCCAACTGGCCGAGCCGGCGCAGCAGATAGCCGACGACGATGACCTCTTCGAGGATGGCGTTCTGCATCGCGGACAGGATCAGCACCGGGTACTTCCACCACACGCCCGGCAGTGCCTCGGGCACCACGGTCAGGTTGAAGCCGAGGCCGCGGGCGGCCAGGTAGAAGGCGATGCCGGTACTGCCGATCACCGCGGCGACGCCGGCTCCCCGGGCGAGGTCGGGCCAGGGGCGGGTGCGGTCGAAGCCGAGGGTGCGCAGGCTGCGCCCCTCCCGCATCAGGAGGTGGGCGACCAGGGCGACCGGGACCAGGGCGGTGGCGATGCCGAAGAGCTGCCAGGCGAGGTCCAGCCAGGGGCGGCCGGGCGCGGCGGAGGCGTTGAGGGTGGCCGCCTGGTCCTTCAGCCCGCCGGGCTTGGTGACCGAGCCGATGAAGCTGATCAGCGCCGAGACCCCGCTCGCGCCGAGGGAGAGGGCCAGCACCAGCAGCGTCTCGTCCCGCAGGATCCGCCGCGGGTCGCGCCCCCGCGCCGAGGAATCGGCCACCGCGTCAGCCTCCACCTGCACCCCTGCCTCCTGCCGGCTCACGGGCCCCTGGCCCACCTTGCCCGCAAGGATCGCAGAAGCGGCGGCGAGGACGACGCACCGGGCCGCACCCGGAACACACCCGCGCACCCTGGCGCCACCCGCGCACACCGGCCGCCGGCACCCGGTGCCGGCCGCACCCCAACCCGGAGTACGGCCCGCACCACAGCCCGGACCCGACCCGTCCGCCGACAGCCCGCACCCCTCGTGCCGGCACCGCACTCAGCCCAGGGGCACCGGCTCCGGCAGGCCCACCGGCCAGGTGTGCACCGGCTCGCCCCCGTGCATCAGCTCGGCATAGCGCCGGGTGGTCGCGGCCAGGGCGGCCTCGCGGGACAGCCCCTGCTCCAGGAGCCGGTGGAAGGTGGCCGCCTGCCAGGTGGCCCCGTTGACCCGGCGTCGGCAGCGTTCGTCGATGACGCCCAGGTAGAGATCCCGGTCGGCGCTCTCGACACCCCACGCGGCCAGCCCGGCCTCGGCCATCGGCAGCAGCTCGTCGCGGATCAGCGTCACCGCGTCGACCTCGCCGGTCCCGCCGTACCGTCCCCGGCGCGGCCAGACGAAGCGCGCGTCGATGCCGTACCGGCAGGCCGCGTCGAAGTTGACCTCGGCCACGGAGAAGGGGAGGCGGGTCCAGACCGGCCGGGACTCCTCGGCGAGGGCGCGCACCAGGCCGTAGTAGAACGCCGCGTTGGCGATCACATCGGTGATGGTGGGCCCGGCCGGCAGGACCCGGTTCTCCACCCGCAGGTGCGGGACGCCGTCGGCGATGCCGTACACGGGCCGGTTCCAGCGGTAGATCGTGCCGTTGTGCAGGACGAGTTCGGACAGCCGGGGCACCCCGCCGGCGTCGAGGACCGCCGACGGGTCCTCGTCGTCGCACAGCGGCAGCAGGGCCGGGAAGAAGCGCAGGTTCTCCTCGAACAGGTCGTATGCGGAGGTGATCCACCGCTCGCCGAACCAGGTCCGGGGCCGAACCCCCTGCGCCTGGAGTTCCGGCGGGCGGGTGTCGGTGGACTGGAGGAACAGCGGCGGGCGGGACTCGCGCCACAGCTCGTGCCCGAAGAGGAACGGGGAGTTCGCGCCGACGGCGATCTGCGCGGCGGAGGCCACCTGGGCCGCGTTCCACACATCGGCGAAGCGGGCCGGGGTGACCTGGAGGTGCAGCTGGACCGAGGTGCAGGCGGCCTCCGGGACGATCGACTTCGAGGTGCACACCAGATGCTCCACACCCTCGATGTCCAGCCGGAAGTCCTCCCCGCGCGCGGCCACGATCTGGTCGTTGAGCAGGGTGTAGCGGTCGACCTCGGACAGGTTGGAGGAGACCAGGTCGTCCCGGTCGAGGGTGGGCAGGATGCCGATCATGACGATGCCGGCGTCGACCTCACCGGCCTTGCGGTCGGCGTACGCGAGCGAGGTGCGCAGTTCCTCGGCGAGCCGGTCGAATACCCGGCCGCCCAATCGGTGTGGGGCTATGTTGACTTCCAGGTTGAACATGGCGAGTTCTGTCTGGAAATCCCGGCTCGCGATGCGTTCCAGTACTTGCCCGTTCAGCATTTTCGGCATGCCGTCCGGTCCCGCGAGATTCAATTCGATCTCCACGCCCATAAGGTTCTTGGGGCGGTCGAACCGCTTCTCCCGCAGCAGTCGCTCCAGTCCCGCGAGGCACTTCTGGAGCTTTTCGCGGTAGCGCTGGCGATCGGACAGGTCGAACTGCCCCGCCACGACCTTCTCCCCCATCGAAGCGTCCCTCCTCAGATGGGCGGCCCGGGGTTCCGGCCGCCGGGCTCCCGGGTGCAGGGGGGATGATGCCCAGTGGAAGCGATAGATAACGCCCCGCGGGAACCCGGCACCCGCTACTCTGTCGGAATGTTCCCCGCGGCACATTCACGGGGCATGCGTCAGCCTGCATCCCCGTGTTCCCCTAACGCCTCGTGAGAAACACCGACGGCATTCGGCCGAACGTTACCGGTGCGTATGCCGAGGTCAGCGAAGGGGACCGGCCGGGAAATCGGGATGATTCCCGCAAATCAACGCCTGATTAAGACCTTGCCAGGCCCGCCGGAATCATATAGACGAAACAACAGCCGAACACGCGTCGTATAAACTTCGTCCACAAGGCTGAAGGTAGGCGCCCTCGGTCCCTGGTTCCTGCCGTGCTCCCGCCGTCACCACGACGCGCGGCGGACCGAGCCACACCTCGTCCACCGATCCGGGCCCCCATCCCTTCGGCCTTCCGTGAGCAGACAGCGCCGTCCGCCCCACCCTCCTCGCGCCGCCGCGCCTGTCGAATGAGAGGCGACCCACATGCCGCTGCACGTTCCCCCTGCCCCCGCGCCTGCCCTGCGCTCCGTCCTCGCCGCTCTCGGATCTCCCACCGCGGTCCAGGAGGCCCGCACCCCGTCCCTGCGCGCCGCACAGGGACCCACGACGCCCGAACTCCCGCTGCCCGTCCATGTGCTGGACCGGATCACCGTGCAGGGCCTGTCGGCGACCCGACTGGCCGGCTGGCGCTTCCTGATCCGCTGCGGCGACCGGGCGGTGGCAGCGGCCGACACCATGCTGACCCCGGACGGCTGGGCCTTCTCGCACTTCTTCGAGGGCCCGTACGTCGCCTCCACCGAGCGCGCGCTGCACCAGGCCGAGGCGCTCCAACAGCCGTACCAGGCACGCCTGTTGTCGGTACCGGGCCTGTACATGCTCACCCTGTGGCTGCACGGTGACCCCGCCGCCGACGGCGCCGACGGGCACCCGGCCGCCACCGATCTGCTCGTCCCGCTCGCACCGGCACCGCCCGGCATCCCGGCGCACCGCCCCTTCCGGGTCGCCGAGCTGCTTCCGGTGCTGACCCGTCGCATGACCCGGCTGCCGCTGCTCGACTCCCCGGCGCTCGACTCCCCGGCGGCCTGACCCCGCTCGCACCGCATCCGTACCCCGCCGTCCGCCCGGCCGGCGGGGTACGGCCGTCTTCACCGGCGGCGCCCGCAGCTCCCGTCGGCACCCGCGGGGAGGGCTTCGCTCCCGTCCGGACTAGCCCTTTGTGACCACTGCAAACCATCCGAAGTGGCGGTGCAGTTGGACTGAACCGTCCGCGCGGATGACGCGTCCTGAACCTGTGAGAAGCGGTGCTGCCAAATGCCTGCGGATCGACGCCCGGAGGGCAACACTGGGTTCCGACCGACTCATCATGACGGGGGACGGACATGACCAAGACAGAGCGAAAGATCCCGCCCATGTGCCAGCACCAGCCACCGTGCCCGCCAGCAGAATCCGCCGACCGGGAGTCCGCCCGTCTCGTGGCGCACCACCCGGAGCAGGGGTGGAGCCTGCTGTGCAACGGTGTCCTGCTCTTCGAGGACACCGGTGAGCTGCTGCCCGACGGCCGGGTCATCGCCCCGCACCGTCCGCTCGGTGCGGACCAGGTGATGACGGCGGCCTGAGCACGACCCGGGCGGTACCGCCGTACCGCCCGGCGCCCTGGGCCGCCTCTGGGCCGGCTAGCGCAGCGCCTCCCGCAGCGCCTGGTAGGCGGGCTTGGGGTTCAGCTGCTCGTCCCAGGGCAGCGCCGCACCCTCGCCCGGGAACACGGCGGGGATCCAGGAGTACTTGTCGGTGTAGTCCCAGATGGTCACGCCCACACAGCGGTGTACGGCCAGGCACGCCTTGGTCAGGTTCCGGTACCAGTCCGCCTGCTCGGCCAGCTTCTCCTGGGTCGCGGGCAGTTGCATCCGCACGTCGACCTCGGTGAGCGCGGTGTCGAGGCCCAGATGGGAGAAGCGGCGGAGGTTGTCCTCCACGGTGGTGGGATAGCCGTACTGGAGAGCCAGATGGCTCTGGAAGCCGATCCCGTCGAGCGGGACGCGCTGCGCCCTGAGGTCCTTGACGAGCCGGTAGTAGGCGTCGCTCTTCGGGCCGATCGCCTCGATGTTGTAGTCGTTCAGGTAGAGCTTGGCGTGCGGGTCCGCCTGGTGGGCCCAGCGCAGTGCGTCGGCGATGTAGCCGGGGCCGAGGGTCTTGTACCAGATGGTCTCGCGATAGGTGCCGTCCTCGTTGAACGCCTCGTTGACGACGTCCCAGGAGTACACCTTGCCCCGGTAGTGCCGTACCTCGGTGGTGATGTGCTTCTTCAGCACGGCCCGCAGTTCGGTGGCCGTCCACTGCTTCGAGGTCAGCCAGTCGGGCAGCTGGCTGTGCCAGACCAGCGTGTGGGCGCGGACCCGCTGGTGGTGGTGGCGGGCGAGGCGGACGATCTGGTCGCCGGCACTCCAGTCGAAGACACCCTGCTGGGGCTCGGTGGCGTACCACTTCATGCCGTTGCCGGGTGTGATCATGTCGAACTCGCTGCCGAGGATCTTCGTGTAGGCGGAGTCGGTGAGTTCGGGGTTGTCGGTGGCGCTGCCGAAGTAGCGGCCGTGGCGCTCGGCGAGGTCGGCGAGGGTGGGCTGCCGGGTGGGCTGCCGTTCATGGGCCTGGGCGGCGGGGGCGGCGAACCCGGCGGTCATGAGGGCGGCCGCGAGGACGCCCGCCAGTCTGAGACGCGTGCTCTTGCTGGGCATGGTGCGGTTCCTGTCTGTCGAAGGGGGGTTCAGCCCTTGGTGGCGCCGGCGGTCAGGCCGCCGACGAGCTGGCGCTCGGCGACCGAGTAGAAGGCGAGGGCCGGAACCATGGCGAGCACGAGGTAGGCGAAGACCCGTGCGGTGTCGGAGGAGTACTGGCCCTGGAACTGCTGGACGCCGATCGGCACGGTCCACCAGGTGCTGTCGGTGAACACCAGCAGCGGCAGGAAGAAGTTGTTCCAGCTGGCGACGACGGCCAGCACCGACACCGTGCCGAGCGCGGGCCGGGCCATCGGCAGCAGCACCCGCCAGAAGAAGCCGAGCGGCCCGCAGCCGTCGAGGGTGGCCGCCTCCTCCAGCTCGCCCGGGATCTGCCGGAAGAAGCCGCGCAGGATGATGATCGTCATCGGCAGCCCGAAGGCGGCCTGCGGCAGGATCACCCCCAGCGGGTTGTCCAGCAGGTGCATCGAGCGCAGCAGCAGGAACAACGGCAGCGCCGCGACCGCGAAGGGGAACATCAGCCCCATCGTGAACAGCGTGAACAGCAGCTCCCGGCCGCGGAAGGCGAACCGCGCGAAGGAGAACGCGGCGAGCGCGGAGACCGCGACGACGATGACCGTCGTACCGACCGCGATCAGTGTGCTGTTGCCGACCAGCCGCCAGAAGGACCCCGACTTCAGGATGCCGTCGTAGTTGGCGAAGACCCAGGGGTGCGGCAGCCCGACCGGGTTGCGGGAGAGCTGGTCGGTGGACTTGAAGCCGGACAGCAGCGCGTACAGCAGCGGTACGGCCATGACGGCGCCGACCGCGACGAGCACCACGTGCAGCGGCAGCGTACGACCCCGGCGGCGGACACTCATCCTTGCGCTCCCCTCATGTTCGTGGTGGCCCCCTCCAGATCGCGGCGCAGGACGAACCGCTGGTAGGCAAGGGCGAAGACCAGGCTGATCACGAACATGACGACGCTGATCGCACTGGCGTAGCCGACCTGGTAGCGCTTGAAGCCGTACTGGAACATGGTCACGGCCAGGGTCTCGGAGTGGTGGTCGGGGCCGCCCGCGGTGACCACCCACACCAGGTCGAAGAGCTGGATCGATCCGATCACGGCCAGGAAGACGCTGATCCGCAGCGTGGGCGCGAGCAGCGGCAGGGTGACGTGCCAAAAGCGCTGCCAGGGATTCGCGCCGTCGACGGTCGCCGCCTCGGTCAACTCGGCCGGGATCGCCTGGAGTCCGGCCAGGTAGAGCATCATGTGGAAGCCGAAGTACTTCCACATCATGACCAGGAAGAGGGTCGCCAGCACGGTGGAGGTGCCGGAGAACCACTCGCCGCCGAGGCCCTCGAGGCCGATGCTCTTCAGCACATGGTCGGCAAAGCCCTCGTCCGGCGCGAAGATCATGCTGAACAGCACGCCGGTGATCGCCTCGGACAGCACGTACGGCGCGAAGAACAGCATCCGGTAGACCGCACGGCCGCGCACCTTCTGGTTGAGCAGCACGGCCATGGCGAGCGCGAACGGCAGTTGCAGCACCAGCGACAGGCCGACCAGCAGCAGCATGCGCCACAGGTCGCCGATGAACACCGGGTCCTGGAAAAGGCGGCTGAAGTTCTCGGTGCCGGCGTAGTCGGACGGCATCCCGAAGCCGCCCCAGCGGAAGAAGGAGGCGTACAGCGCGAACAGGATCGGCAGCAGGACCAGCACGCCGAACAGGACGAGGGCGGGCAGTTGCAGGCCCACGGCGGTGAGCCAGTGCAGGGCCCGTCGCCGGGACCGGCCGCGCGCCGCGCGCGCGGCCGGGGGCAGCCGGTCGGCGGCGGGACCGCTCCGCTTGTCCGGGAGGTAGGTGGAGGTCATGGCCCGTCCGGGAGGTAGGTGGAGGTCATCGCCGGCCCTCACGCTTCCTTCGCGGCCTGCGTGATGGACTGCGTGACCTGCTCGGGCGACTTCGAGCCGGCGATCAGCGCGGCCACACTGTCGTTGACCTCCTGGCCGACGGCGGGCACATAGGCCTGGTCCAGGTAGAGCTGGAAGCCGGTGGCGGCCTTCAACTGGGCCTGTACGGCCTTGAGGTTGCGGTCGGTGAGCACGCTCTCGGCGGCCGGGACGACCGGCAGCGTGCCCGTCTTCTTGACCAGTTCCCGGTCGGTGGTCTCGGAGGCGAAGAACTTCAGGAAGTCGTAGGCGGCCTGCGGGGCACCCTTGCGCAGCGCGTGGCCGCCGCCTCCGCCGAACACCTCGGTGATCTTCCCCTGGCCGCCCTCGACCTCGGGGAAGGGGAAGAAGCCGAGATCGGCGCCGAGTCCCTTGCCCGAGTCGGCCTCCACGATCGGCGCCCACTGGCCCATCAGCTCCATCGCGGCCTTGCCGTTGCCGACCGCGGCGGCCTGGCCGGTGGGCGTGGAGTAGGCGGCGCCGAGGTAGCCCTTCTGGAAGGGCTGGAGGTCGACCAGCTCCTTCAGGTGCCGGCCCGCCTCGACGAAGCCGGCGCCGGTGAAGTCCTTGGCGTCGGCGGCCTTCTGGAGGGCGTCGGCCCCGGCGGCGCGCATCGAGAGGTAGGCCCAGTAGTACATGCCGGGCCACTTCTCCTTGCCCGCGAGGGCGATCGGGGTGATGCCGGCCGACTTCAGCTTCCGTACGGCGTCGAGGAAGCCGCTCCAGGTGGTCGGGGGCGCGGTGATGCCGGCCTTCTTGAAGAGCGACTTGTTGTACCAGAAGCCGACCATGCCGATGTCGAACGGGATGCCGTAGAGCTTGTCCTCGACGAGGTACGGCTGCTTGGCCACCGGCAGCAGGCCGGCGGAGAAGTCCTTCGTCCGGTCCGTGAGGTCCTCGACCAGGCCCGCCTCGACCTGCTGCTTCAGCACGCCGCCGCCCCAGGTGTGGAAGATGTCCGGCAGCTTCCCGGAGGCGATGAGCGCGGTCATCTTCGACTTGTAGGCGTCGTTCTCCAGCTGGACGATCTTCACCTTGATCTTGGGGTTCTGTGCCTCGAACTTCTTGGCGAGATTGGCCCAGACGGTCTTGGTCGGCTGCGTGGTCGAGATGTTCCACCACTCGATCGTGGTCGTCCCCGAGGACGACCCCCCGTCCGAGCCGCCGCCACAGCCGCTGAGTGCGGTCATCCCGACACCGGCGGCGACGGAGGCCGCCAGAAAGCCGCGGCGGGACAGTGCAGGGTCGCCCATCTTGCGCTCCTTCGGAAACTTTCGGAGTTGCTTCAGGAAGTGCTGTCCGAAACATTCGAAGAAAATCCCGAACGTTCCGAACCCGGACTCTAGGAAGGCAGGTGATAAGCGTCAAGGTGTTACGCAGGAGCAGGCAGCACTCGGTTTGCCTCAGGGGTGTCACCGGTCGTGCGCCGAGGGCGGCTCCGGGCCCGCCGGACCGGGACGGAAGCCCGGGATGACAAGGCCGCCGCCGGTCCCTGCACCCCAGCCGGAGCTGCACCCGTCGCACCGGACCGAAAGTTTCGACTACGACGCCGCCGCCGGGCGCGGAGCGGGCCTCGCCCGGCTGGTCGATTTCCCGCCGAGGGGGTGGGATGGAAGGAAGGGAACAAGGGCCTCGCAGGCGGGCATGCCCACGAGCGTCGACCGCGGGCGCCCGCGAGGACGGTGGATCATGTCCGGTTACGACGCCTCCGCGACCCCGCGAGTGGTGGTCGGCGTGAGCGGCTCCCTCGGCAGCGTCACGGCCCTGCGCCGGGCCACCGCACTCGCCCGCCGGCTGGGGGCCGAACTCTGGCCGGTGCTGGCCTGGGAGCCACCCGGCGGAGATCCCGCCACCCGCCGCTGCCCGGGCGCGGACCTGCCGGTCGAGGAGTGGCAGCGGCTGGCCCGCCGGCGACTGGCCTCGGTGCTCGAGGAGATCTTCGGCGCGACGGGTCCCGGGGTGCCGATGTGCGCCGTCATCGTCCGGGGAGCGCCGGGCCCGGCGCTGGTGGCGACCGCCGACCGCGAGGACGACGTCCTGGTCGTGGGCGCGGGGCGGCGCGGCCTGCGCCGCGCCTTCTCGGGCCGGGTCCCCCGCCACTGCCTGTCCCACGCGACCTGCCCGGTGCTGGCGGTACCGCCCTCCCCCCTCCAGTCCGACCTCCTCGCGGTCCACCGCAGAAACACATGGCACCTGCGGATGGACACCCGGGGACTGTGAACAGGGGGGCTGGTCAGCAGGACCACCAAGAGCTGGCTGAGCACCGGACACCGCTATCGCGCCTATCGCGGCTACCGGACCTATCGCGCCAGGAGGAGACGGATGGAGACACCGGCCAGGCCACACCGGACCCCCGGATGTGACCCAGAACATAACGCAGGGTGGTCGCCCCCGGCGCCTGTCCCACCGGGCCCCGCCCCGCTCCCTCTCCGGCCTCGCCTCCGCGCCGTGACCTCACCCTTTCGACGCGAGCCCCGCACCCTCTTCGCCGCGTCACGTGCACCCCGGGGCCATTCTTAACGCAAGATTGACGCCTCCCGGGCCGGGATTCAGGGGCCTGAGCATCACTCTCCGCTTACGCTGATCCGGCCGACCGCAGGACGGCCGGAAACAGCTGAGCTGCACTTCAGGAGCACGCCGATGGCGACCACCGAACACCCTCCCAGTACCAGCCGGTTGCGCACCTGGATGCTGGAGGGCCTGTCCGACATGGGCAAGCACGGCGCGCACACCGGTCCACACGCCGAGCCGACGCCCCCGCACCAGGGCCAGCGCTGGTACCGGGTGATGTGCCTGACCGGCGTGGACTACTTCTCCACCCTCGGCTACCAGCCCGGCATCGCCGCCCTGGCGGCCGGGCTGCTGTCGCCGGTGGCGACCGTGGTGCTGGTGATCGTCACCCTGGCGGGCGCGCTGCCGGTCTACCGCCGGGTCGCGGAGGAGAGCCCGCACGGCGAGGGTTCCATCGCCATGCTGGAGCGGCTGCTCTCCTTCTGGCAGGGCAAGCTGTTCGTCCTGACGCTGCTGGGGTTCGCGGCCACCGACTTCCTGATCACCATCACCCTCTCCGCCGCCGACGCCTCCACCCACCTGGTGGAGAACCCCCATCTGACCAGCGCGCTGCACAGCCACAAGATGCTGATCACCCTGCTGCTGGTGGCGCTGCTCGGCGCGGTCTTCCTCAAGGGCTTCCTGGAGGCGATCGGGGTCGCGGTCGCCCTCGTGGTCACCTACCTCGCGCTCAACGCCGTGGTCGTGGCCGTCGGCTTCTGGCATGTGCTGACCGCCCAGCACGTGGTCACCGACTGGGCCAACGCGCTCACCGCCCAGCACGGCAGCATCTTCGCGATGATCGGCGTCTCCCTGCTGGTCTTCCCCAAACTCGCCCTCGGTCTGTCCGGTTTCGAGACCGGCGTCGCCGTCATGCCCCATGTCCAGGGCGACCCGGACGACACCGAGGAAAAGCCCACGGGCCGCATCCGCGACACCAAGAAGCTGCTCACGGCCGCCGCGCTCATCATGAGCGTCTTCCTGATCACCACCAGCTTCATCACCACCGTCCTCATCCCCGCCGACGACTTCAAGGCCGGCGGCCCGGCCAACGGCCGCGCCCTCGCCTACCTCGCGCACGAATACCTCGGCGGCGCGTTCGGCACGGTCTACGACCTCTCCACGATCGCCATCCTGTGGTTCGCGGGTGCCTCGGCGATGGCCGGGCTCCTCAACCTCATGCCGCGTTACCTGCCCCGCTACGGCATGGCCCCGCACTGGGCCCGCGCGGTACGCCCGATGGTCCTCGTCTTCACCCTGGTCGCCTTCCTCGTCACCTGGGCCTTCGACGCCAATGTCGACAAACAGGGCGGCGCCTACGCCACCGGCGTGCTCGTCCTGATGTCCTCCGCAGCCATCGCCGTGACCATCGCCGCCCGAAAGGCGGGGCAGCGCCACTCGTTCATCGCCTTCTCGGTCGTGGCCGCCGTCATGCTCTACGTGACGGTCGTCAACGTCATCGAACGCCCGGACGGCGTGAAGATCGGTGCCTGCTTCATCGTCGGCATCATGCTGGTCTCGTTCGTGTCCCGGCTCGCCCGCGCCTTCGAGCTGCGCGTGACCAGCGTGACGCTCGACCCGATGGCGGAACGATTCATCCGGGACATGGCCAGCCGGAAGATACGGCTCATCGCCAACCAGCCCGGCCACCGCGACAAGGCCGAGTACCGCGACAAGGTCGAGCAGATCCGCGCCGACAACGACATGCCCGAGCAGGAGGACTTCGTCTTCGTCGAGGTCACGGTCACCGACCCGTCCGAGTTCGAGGCCGGCCTGACGGTCCGCGGCGAGGTCCTGCACGGCCGCTACCGCGTGCTGACCCTGGAGTCCGCCTCCATCCCCAACGCCCTGGCCGCCCTCCTGCTGCACGCCCGGGACATGACCGGCTGCACCCCGCACATCTACTTCGAGTGGACCGAGGGCAACCCCTTCGCCAACTTCCTGCGCTTCTTCCTCTTCGGCCAGGGCGAGGTCGCCCCCGTCACCCGAGAGGTGCTGCGCGAGGCGGAACCGGACCGGGTACGCCGCCCCCGCGTCCACACCGGCTGAGCCGGACCCGATCCGAGCCGGCGCCAAGGGGCCGGGGCAGCAGGCCCCCGGCCCCTTTCGGCATTCCGCGGTTCGCCGCCTCGGGCCCTATCGTGACCGGCATGCAGTCGTACACGATCGGCCAGGCCGCGCGGCTCCTCGGCGTGAGCCCGGACACCGCCCGCCGCTGGGCCGACGCGGGCCGGATGACCACCCATCGCGACGAGGCCGGGCGGCGCCTCATCGACGGCAGGGACCTCGCCGCGTTCTCCGTCGAGCTGGCCAGGACGGGCGGCGGCGAGGAGGACGTCTCCCACACCTCCGTGCGCAACGCCTTCCCCGGCATCGTCACCGCGATCAAGCTGGGCGACGTCGCCGCCCAGGTGGAGATCCAGGCGGGCCCGCACCGGCTGGTCTCCCTGCTCACCCGGGAGGCCGTGGAGGAACTCGGCCTGGAGGTCGGCATGGAGGCCACGGCACGCGTGAAGTCCACGAACGTGCACATCGACCGCACCTGACGCCTTCTTCCTCCTCCCCCCTCCCCTACGCGCACGTGGCGCCCCGCTCGGCACCTCCACCTCTCGTGACGACCACTCCGTACAACCGCATATGCAAGCTACAAGCCGGGACCGCTCAGCTCATGCGATGCGACAGAAGACTTAACCCTGGCAGATGCGGAAGTATGATCCGGGCACGGCCGGGGCTCGGCCGTGGCAGGGCGCGACGTGTGTACCGAGATCCGAGGAGTAGATCGTGATGACCCGTTCCGTGCGCCGGACCAGGCGAATGCTGAAGGTGGCCGGCGCTGGAGCCGCCGCCCTGCTGGCCCTCAGCGCCTGCTCCTCCTCGTCCAAGTCCACCACCGGCACCTCGGACGAGCCCTCCTCCGGAAAGCTGTCCGGCACCGTCACCGTGTTCGCGGCCGCCTCCCTGAAGGAGAGCTTCACGACCCTGGGCAAGGAGTTCGAACAGCAGCACCCGGGCACCAAGGTCAGCTTCAACTTCGGCGGCAGCGACACCCTCGCCGCCAGCATCACCGGTGGCGCCCCGGCGGACGTCTTCGCCGCCGCCAGCCCCAAGACCATGGCGATCGTGACGGCCAAGAAGGACGCGGCCGGCACCCCGGCCACCTTCGTGCGCAACAAGCTGGAGATCGCCACCCTGCCGGGCAACCCGCAGAAGGTGTCCTCCCTGAAGGACCTCACCACGTCGGGCCTGAAGGTCGTCCTGTGCGACAAGACCGTGCCGTGCGGCGCGGCCGCCCAGAAGGCCCTGGACGCCGCCAAGCTCAAGCTCACCCCGGTCTCGTACGAGCAGGACGTCAAGGCCGCCCTGACCAAGGTGGAGCTGAAGGAGGCCGACGCCGCGGTGGTGTACCAGACCGATGTGAAGGCCGCGGGTGACAAGGTGGAGGGCGTGGAGTTCCCCGAGTCCGCCCAGGCCGTCAACGAATACCCGATCGCACCGCTGAAGAACGGACAGAACGCCCAGGCCGCCAAGGCGTTCATCGCCCTCGTGCGGTCCGCCGAGGGCCAGAAGGTGCTGAGCCAGGCCGGGTTCCTCAAGCCATGACCTCGCTCGACCAGCCCGGTGCCCCGGCCGGCCCCCGCACGGGCCGGCCGTGGCGCCGCCCCGGGGGGACCGGGGGGCGCGCCGGGGGGCGGGCGGGGGCGCGGGCCCCGCCACCGCCTCGCGGCCCCCCCCCCGGGGG
The DNA here is from genome assembly GCF_042672505.1 of Streptomyces sp. NPDC127190. Lineage (NCBI taxonomy): Bacteria > Bacillati > Actinomycetota > Actinomycetes > Kitasatosporales > Streptomycetaceae > Streptomyces > Streptomyces sp. NPDC127190. The sequence goes on along the minus strand of NZ_JBHXVE010000013.1, from coordinate 17,163 downwards.
GGGGCCCCCGCGGGCGCGCGCCCCCCCGTGGGGGGGGGGGCGCGGCGGGGCCCGCCCCCCCCGACGGCGTCTGTGCACAGCTGCATACCTGGGGGC
>NZ_JBHXVE010000013.1:0-17057 GCF_042672505.1 Streptomyces sp. NPDC127190 | reverse complement strand
GGCGGCTCCCCGCCCCCCGCCCCCCGCCCCCCCCCCCCGGGCCCCCCCGCCCCCCCCCCCCGGGGGGGGGGGGGGGCCGCGGGGGGGGGCGGGGGGGCCCCCCCCCGCACGGCTCGCGGTGCCGCTGCCCCTGTTGCTGCCGGGTGTGCTGGCCCTGGCGTTTCTGCTGCTGCCGCTGCTCGCGCTGCTCGTGCGCGCGCCCTGGCGCAGTCTGCCGGACCAGCTGACCAGCCCCGAGGTGTGGCAGGCGCTCCAGCTGTCGCTGGTCACGGCCACCGCGGCGACCGCCGTGAGCCTGGTCCTCGGGGTGCCGCTGGCCTGGCTGCTGGCCCGTACGGAGTTCCCCGGCCGGGGTCTCGTCCGGGCCCTGGTGACGCTGCCGCTGGTGCTGCCGCCGGTGGTCGGCGGTGTCGCTCTCCTCCTCGCGCTGGGCCGCAACGGCGTCGTCGGCCAGTGGCTCGACGCCTGGTTCGGGATCACGCTGCCGTTCACCACCGCCGGCGTGGTGATCGCCGAGGCGTTCGTCGCGATGCCGTTCCTGGTCATCAGCGTCGAGGGCACCCTGCGCGCCGCCGACCCGCGCTACGAGGAGGCGGCGACCACGCTCGGGGCGTCCCGCTTCACCGCGTTCCGCCGGGTCACCCTGCCGCTGATCGCCCCCGGCATCGCCGCCGGCGCGGTGCTCGCCTGGGCGCGGGCGCTGGGCGAGTTCGGCGCGACGATCACGTTCGCGGGCAACTTCCCCGGCCGTACCCAGACCATGCCCCTGGCGGTCTACCTCGCCCTTCAGAACGACCCCGAGGCCGCCATCTCGCTCAGCCTGGTCCTGCTGGCGGTGTCGATCGCCGTCCTGGCCGGCCTCCGGGACCGCTGGATGACAACACCATGACCAACCCGCACACCCCCGGCCTCCCCACGGACGGCGCCGCACCCCACCGACCCGCACCGGCACCCGCCGACGGCGCCGCACCCGGCGACGGCGCCGCACGCCACCACATTCCACCCGCACCCGCCGACGAACGCCGCACGCGTGGTGCGGGGGGGAACCCCATCCCGGCCGAAGGCCGGGCCCCCCCCCCCCCCCCCCCCCCCCCCCCGCCCCCCCCCCCCCCCCCCCGCCCCCCCCCCCCCCCCCCCCCCCCCCCCCCCCCCCCCCCCCACCCCCCCCCCCCCCACCAGCCCCCGGGGCCGGCCGCGGGGGGGGGGGGGGGGGCCAACCCCCCGCCGGCCCCGCCCGCGCCACCCCCACGCCGCAGCCGCCGCACGCGCACCCCCACCTGCACGCGACCCCCACCACCCCACCCGCCCTCGACGCCCACCTCCTCGTCGACCGCACGACCTTCCGCCTGGACATCCCCCTCACCGCCGCCCCCGGCGAAGTCCTCGCCCTCCTCGGCCCCAACGGCGCGGGCAAGACCACCGCCCTGCGCGCCCTGGCCGGCCTCATCCCCCTCACCGGCGGCCATCTGCACCTCGACGGCACCCCCCTGCACCACACTCCCCCGGAGTCCCGCCCGGTCGGCGTGGTCTTCCAGGACTACCTCCTCTTCCCCCACCTCTCCGCGCTCGACAACGTCGCCTTCGGCCCCCGCTGCCAGGGCGCGTCCAAGGCGGAGGCCCGCGCCCTGGCCGCCACCTGGCTGGACCGCATGGGCCTGGCGGCCCACGCCCACGCCAAGCCCCGCCGCCTCTCCGGCGGCCAGGCCCAGCGCGTGGCCCTCGCCCGCGCCCTGGCCACCCGGCCCCGGCTGCTGCTCCTGGACGAGCCGCTGGCCGCCCTGGACGCCCGCACCCGGCTGGAGGTCCGCGCCCAGCTGCGCCGCCACCTCGCCGAGTTCGAGGCCGTCGCCGTACTGGTCACCCACGACCCGCTGGACGCCATGGTGCTCGCCGACCGGCTGGTGGTCGTGGAGCACGGCCGCGTCGTACAGGAGGGCGGCCCCACCGACATCGCCCGCCACCCGCGCACGGACTACATCGCCCAGCTGGTCGGCCTCAACCTCTACCGCGGCCGGGCGGACGGGCACACGGTACGACTGGACGCCGGGCCCTCCATCACCACCACCGAGACCCTGTCCGGACCGGCCTTCGTCGCCTTCCCGCCGTCCGCCGTGACCCTCTTCCGGGACCGGCCCACGGCCTCCAGCGCCCGCAACCTGTGGCGCTGCGAGGTGGCCGGCCTGGAGACCCACGGCGACCAGATCCGCGCCGATCTGACCGGGGAACTCCCGCTCGCCGCCGACCTGACCACGGTCGCCGCCGCGGAGCTGGACCTGCACCCGGGTGCACCGGTCTGGGCGACAGTCAAAGCGACGCAGACCCACGCGTACCCGGCCTGAACCCCCACCCGCACTACCGTCGGGCCATGACTCTGAGCATCCGCAACCAGCTCCCCGGCACCATCACCGCCGTACACCCCGGCGAGGCCATGGCCACCGTGAAGCTCCGCCTGGACGGCGGCCAGGACCTCACCGCGGCGATCACCCTGGAGGCCGCCCGGGACCTCGGCCTCGCCGAGGGCACCGCGGTACGGGCGCTGGTGAAGGCCACCGAGGTGGCTCTCGCCACCGACCCGGTGGGCCGCGTGTCCATCCGCAACCAGCTGCCGGGCACCGTCACGGACCTGGCCGCCGGCGCCGCGATGGCCACCGTCAAGATCGCCATCGAGGGCGGCGAGCTGACCTCGGCCGTCACCCGCGAGTCCGTCACCGCCCTGGGCCTCGCCACCGGCTCCTCCGTCGTCGCCCTGATCAAGTCGACCGAGGTGTCCCTGGCGACGGCCTGACCCGCCCCCGGACACGGCGAGGGCCCCGCCCGGCACCAGCCGGACGGGGCCCTCGGCCTCGGCTCGCTCAGTCCTCGTACGCGTCCAGCGGCGGGCAGGAGCACACCAGGTTGCGGTCGCCGAAGGCCTGGTCGATACGGCGCACCGGCGGCCAGTACTTGTCGGCGACCGAGACACCGGCCGGGAAGACGGCCTCCTCGCGGCTGTAGGCGTGCGCCCACTCACCGCCGAGCGCGGCGGCGGTGTGCGGGGCGCCCCGGAGCGGGTTGTCCTCCGCGGGCCACTCGCCGGAGCCCACCTTCTCGATCTCCGCGCGGATGGCGATCATCGCGTCGCAGAAACGGTCCAGCTCGGTGAGGTCCTCGGACTCGGTCGGCTCGATCATCAGGGTGCCGGCGACCGGGAAGGACATGGTCGGCGCGTGGAAGCCGTAGTCGATGAGGCGCTTGGCGACATCGTCGACGCTCACACCGGTCGCCTTGGTCAGCGGCCGCAGGTCGATGATGCACTCGTGCGCGACCAGACCGCCGGGGCCGGTGTACAGCACCGGGTAGTGCGGCTCCAGGCGCTTGGCGACGTAGTTCGCCGACAGCACGGCCACCTGGGTGGCCCGCTTCAGCCCCTCGCCGCCCATCAGGCGGACGTACGCCCAGGAGATCGGCAGGATGCCCGCCGAGCCCCACGGAGCGGCCGAGATCGGACCGACCCCGGTCTCCGGGCCGGCGGCCGGCTGGAGCGGGTGGTTCGGCAGGTACGGCGCCAGGTGCGACCGTACGGCCACCGGGCCGACGCCCGGACCGCCGCCACCGTGCGGGATGCAGAAGGTCTTGTGCAGGTTCAGGTGGGAGACGTCACCGCCGAAGTGGCCCGGCTTGGCGAGGCCGACCAGCGCGTTGAGGTTGGCGCCGTCGACGTACACCTGGCCGCCCGCCTCATGGACCTGGGCGCAGATGTCGGCGACGTGCTCCTCGAACACACCGTGCGTGGACGGGTAGGTGATCATCAGCACGGCCAGCTCGTCGCGGTGCTGCTCGATCTTGGCGCGCAGATCGTCGACGTCGATCTCGCCGTCCTCGGCGGTCTTCACGACGACGACCTTCATGCCGGCCATCACGGCGCTGGCGGCGTTCGTGCCGTGCGCCGAGGACGGGATCAGGCAGACGGTCCGCTGCTCGTCACCGTTGGCCCGGTGGTAACCGCGCACGGCGAGCAGGCCGGCCAGCTCGCCCTGCGAACCGGCGTTCGGCTGGAGCGAGACCTTGTCGTACCCCGTCACCTCGGCGAGACGGTCCTCCAGCTCACGGATGAGCGTGAGGTAGCCCTCCGCCTGCTCGGCCGGGGCGAAGGGGTGCAGCTGGCCGAACTCGGGCCAGGTGACCGGCTCCATCTCGGTGGTCGCGTTGAGCTTCATGGTGCAGGAGCCCAGCGGGATCATGCCGCGGTCGAGCGCGTAGTCGCGGTCGGCCAGCTTGCGCAGGTAGCGCAGCATCGCGGTCTCGGAGCGGTGCTGGTGGAAGACCGGGTGGGCCAGGTAGTCGTCGGTGCGCAGCAGCGCCTCGGGCAGGGCCTCGCCGGCGGCCGCGTCCAGCGCCTCGATGTCGCCCTCGACGCCGAAGGCGGAGAAGACGGCGGCGAGCTGGGCCCGGTTGGTGGTCTCGTCGCAGGCCAGGGAGACATGGTCGGCATCGACCAGACGCAGGTTGACGCCGCCCGCGCGGGCGGCGGCGACGATCTCGGCGGCCTTGCCGGGCACGCGCGCGGTGAGGGTGTCGAAGAAGGCGCCCTGCACCAGCTCGACCCCGCCGGCCGTCAGCCCGGCGGCGAGGACGGAGGCGTAGCGGTGCGTGCGCCGTGCGATGGTCCGCAGCCCCTCCGGCCCGTGGTACACGGCGTACATGCCCGCCATGACCGCGAGCAGCACCTGCGCGGTGCAGATGTTGCTGGTGGCCTTCTCCCGGCGGATGTGCTGCTCACGGGTCTGCAACGCGAGCCGGTAGGCCTTGTTCCCGTCGGCGTCGACGGACACGCCCACCAGCCGGCCCGGCAGGCTGCGGGCGAACTTCTCGCGCACGGCCATGTAGCCGGCGTGCGGGCCGCCGAAGCCCATCGGCACACCGAAGCGCTGGGTGGTGCCGACGGCGATGTCCGCGCCCAGCTCACCCGGCGAGGTCAGCAGGGTCAGGGCGAGCAGGTCGGCGGCGACGGTGACCAGCGCGCCCAGCTCGTGCGCCTGGTCGATGACCGGCTTGATGTCCCGTACGGCACCGGAGGCGCCCGGGTACTGGACCAGCACGCCGTTGATCTCGCGGGCGGCGAGGTCGGCCGGGATGCCCTCGCTGAGGTCGGCGACGACGACCTCGACGCCGGTCGGCTCGGCACGGGTCTCGATGACGGCGATCGTCTGCGGCAGCGCGTCCGCGTCGACGAGGAAGAGACCCTTCTTGTTCTTGCCCATCCGCAGCGACAGCGCCATGGCCTCGGCTGCGGCCGTGCCCTCGTCGAGGAGCGAGGCGCCGGAGGTCGGCAGGCCGGTCAGCTCCGCGACCATGGTCTGGAAGTTCAGCAGGGCCTCGAGGCGCCCCTGGGAGATCTCCGGCTGGTACGGCGTGTAGGCCGTGTACCAGGCCGGGTTCTCCATGACGTTGCGGAGGATGACGGGCGGCGTGAAGGTGCCGTAGTACCCCAGGCCGATCATCGATCCGAGCACCTGGTTGCGGTCCGCCAGGGAGCGCAGCTCGGCGAGCACCTCCGCCTCGGTGCGGGCACCCGGCAGATCGAGCGCATCGGCGTTCTTGATCACATCCGGGACCGCGGCGGCGGTCAGCTCGTCCAGCGAGCCGTAGCCCACCTGCGCGAGCATCTTGGCCCGCGCCTCCTGGTCGGGCCCGATGTGGCGCTGCTCGAAGGGGATGCCCGCTTCGAGTGCGGAGAGCGGAATGCGATGGGCGGTCATGGCGGAGGCCTCCTGGTCTGACGCGACCTTCGAGGGCACCACGGCGCGGGTGCCCGGACGGCCTCCCCCTCTGTCATCTCAACCTGAGAGTTTCACCGGGCACGCCCGGTTTTCACCGTCGGTGAGAGCGGAAGCCGTCGACACCCGCCCTGCTTTCCAGAGTGACCTCGTCCGTGCGGTACGTGAGCCTGAGAGATTCCGGGGAGGATTTGCTCCTTCGGCGCCTCCGACGTGGTCGGAGGACTCTCCCGCACGGGGTCAGCAGCCGCTGTCAGCCTACCAGCGAGGTCAACGCCTGGGCCCTCGAGTGGCCGCCTCGTTGAATGTGCTCTTTTGTAGTGCTTACGGATGAGTTGCGACCAAGTGGAGGGAGAGGGACCGTGCAGACCGACATCGATCCGCGCAACCTGATCGGCCGCAAGGCGTTCGACCGCGATGGCACCAAGATCGGCACCATTGACGAGGTCTACCTCGACGATGCGACGGGCGTGCCCGAGTGGGCGGCCATACGCACCGGCCTGTTCTCCCGGGACGCCTTCGTCCCTCTGGAACCGAGCGAACTGGTCGACGGCTCCCTCCGGGTCCCCTTCGAGCGCGCCCTGATCAGGGACGCCCCCGACTTCGGGGTGGGCCGCCATCTCTCCCCCGAGCAGGAACTCCAGCTCTACCACCACTACGGCCTCGACACATCGCCGCACCCCCCACTTCCGGACCACGACTTCGGCAAGCTGGCGGGCACGGAGGAAACCTGACCCGCCCCACGAAGCCTTGATCCCACCCCGTCCTCGAACTCACCCGGAACCGGGCTGGACCCCGGCCGGACCTACGGGCTGCCGGGTTCCGGGGTCCGGCGCGGAGCCGGCCCGATGGCCACCGTCCGCCGCCGGGACCCCGGCGGGCGGGTCGGCGACGCCCAGCACCAGCGGCAACGGCTCCACCGCCTCCAGTGCGGCGTCCCCGACGAGGAAGGTCCGCACCCGCCCCGGCTCGGACTGCGGCGTCTCGAACCGCACGGTGACCCGCCCCACCCCGCTGCCCTGCACCCAGCCGTACCCGTACTCCGCGTGCCGCACGTCCTGCCCCGGCCGCCACAGCCGCTCCGCGGGCTCCGCGCCCCGCTCCGCCCCCTCGGTCTCCGCCTCGGCCTCGGCACCGTCCGCCTCCCCCTCTTCCTGCCGCTCGCCCTCCTCCGCGGCCCACGCCGCCTGCGCGAACAGATCCTCCTGCGTGTAGTCGGCCAGCCCCGACACGCCCACCCCGAGCAGTCGCACCCCGCCCGTGGTGTCCACCGAGTCCAGCAACCGCGCGGCCGCCTCCCGCACCACCGCCGGATCGTCCGTGGGCCCGCGCAGCGTCTCCGAGCGGGTCAGCGTCGAGAAGTCGTACCGCCGCACCTTCAGCACGATGGTCCGCCCGGACAGCCCGGCCCCGCGCAGCCGCCCCACGCACCGGTCGGCGAGCCGCCGTACCTCCAGACCGATCCGCAGGCGGTCGTGGATGTCGACGTCGTAGGTGTCCTCGACCGACACCGACTTGGCCTCGCGCTCGGCCACCACGGGCCGCTCGTCATGGGCCAGCGCCATCGCGTACAACGCCTGCCCGTGCGCCTTGCCGAGCAGCCGGACGAGTTCGTCCTCGCCCGCCTCCGCCAGCTCCTCGACGGTGGTGATCCCGGCCCGCCGCAGATGGTCTCCGGTGGCCGGCCCCACCCCCGGCAGGGTGCGCACCGGCATGGGCCCCAGCAGTGCCCGCTCGGTGCCCGGCTCGATCACCACCAGTCCGTCCGGCTTGGCCTGCTCGGAGGCGATCTTCGCGAGCATCTTGGACGCGGCGAGCCCGACCGACCCCGTGAGCCCGGTGACCGCCTTGATGTCGCTGCGCAGTCTGATCCCGGTCAGCCGCGCCGACTCCTCGTCCCAGGCCGCTCCCCCGGCCTCCAGATCGACGAACGCCTCGTCCAGGCTCAGCGGCTCCACCAGCGGGGACAGCTCCCGCAGCAGCGCCATCACCTGCTCGCTGACCGACCGGTACAGGGAGAAGCGCGGCACCAGATACGCCGCGTTGGGCGCCAGCCGGCGCGCCTGGGCCATGGGCATCGCCGAGTGCACCCCGAGGACCCGCGCCTCGTACGACGCCGTGGCCACCACACCGCGCGGGCCGAGCCCGCCCACGACGACCGCCTTCCCGCGCAGGCTCGGCTTGGATGCCTGTTCCACGGAGGCGTAGAAGGCATCCATGTCGAGATGCAGGATGGTGGGCGCGTTTCTCACATCTCCGATGCTGCACCACGCCACTGACAATGCCCGCGGACCGGGACCGGAGCCCCGGCCGACCGGGCCGTCAGACCGCCCGGTTGCGCCGCCGCGCCAGCTCGTCCGCGGGGTTGTGCCCGACGAGGGTCTCACCGGTGTCGATGCGCTCTCCGTGCAGCTGGGAGAGTGCGCTTTCCACGTCCCGCCACACCACTCCGACGGCGATGCCGAAGATGCCCTGACCGCCCTGGAGCAGGGCGTGGACCTCGTCCGGCGAGGTGCACTCGTACACCGTGGCGCCGTCGCTCATCAGGGTCATCCGCTCCAGGTCACGGAAACCGCGTTCTCTGAGGTGCTGGACGGCCGAGCGGATGTTCTGGAGCGACACACCGGTGTCCAGAAAGCGCTTGACGATCTTCAGCACGACGACGTCACGGAAGCTGTACAGCCGCTGCGTGCCGGACCCGTACGCGGGCCGCACACTGGGCTCGACCAGGCCGGTGCGGGCCCAGTAGTCGAGCTGCCGGTAGGTGATGCCGGCGGCCGCGCAGGCGGTGGGCCCGCGGTAACCGATCTGCTCGGACGTCATGGCCGCCACCCCTTTGCCGTCCGGCACCACCGTCGGCCGCTGCGGGGCGTGCTCGACCGCGCTGCCGGCATGGGGGTACCCCCTGTCCGAACACAGCTGAGAACCGGGGGGAGGGTACGGACCGCTCTCCCCGAAACCGCGTCCGGGGGCACCCCCAGCCGTACCGTCGCCGCTCGTTCTCACGCCGACCTCCGTCCTTGACCTGCCTTCTCGACGGTAGGCAGTCACCAGGGGTGCGTCAACGATCGCCACACTCGGCACGCCGAGTGATAATCACCCTAGGAGTGGTTTCCCGTGTCCCACCGCGGGGAAAGGCTAGCCGAATGCGCTCACGGGAAGCCGTAGGACGCTCTCAAGGGCCGGTGGCAATTGCCCACCGGCCTGGCCGTACGAAGTCACCGCCGGCCGGCACGCGCCGCCGGCGGTCACCGCTTCCGGCGCCTCACTGGCTGCTGGTACCGAAGTCCTCGGGCGAGATCTGGTCGAGGAACTCGCGGAACTTCTCCACCTCGTCCTCCTGCTCGTCCGGGATGGCGATACCCGCGTCGTCCAGCACCGTGTCACTTCCGTAGATCGGCGTTCCGGTGCGCAGGGCCAGCGCTATGGCATCGGAGGGACGGGCGCTGACCTCGACCCCGCTGGCAAAGACCAGCTCCGCGTAGAAGACGCCTTCCCGCAGGTCGGTGATGCGTACTTCGGTCAGCTCCTGGCCGACGGCCTCCAGCACGTCCTTGAAAAGGTCGTGGGTCAGCGGTCGGGCGGGGGCCATGCCCTGCTGGGCGAAGGCGATCGCCGTCGCCTCCCCCGGTCCGATCCAGATGGGGAGGTAGCGGTCGCCCCCCACTTCGCGCAGGAGCACGATCGGCTGGTTGGAGGGCATTTCGACCCGGACACCTACGACATCGAGCTCGTTCACACAGCAACCCTAGGCCGTGCTCGGGACGTTTGGGTAGTCGGGCCGGGAACAGGTGCCCGATCCGGTCGCCCCGGACCCCGCCCGGTCAGGGCAGCCGGATCCCGAGCGCGGTCTTCACCAGAGCCGCGTGCAGCTTCACCGTGAGCGCCGCCAGCTCCTTGGTACGGGCCTCGGCGAGCGCCCTGGTCTGCGGGTTGCGGTGGCGCTTGAGCGGGGCCACCACCTGGTCCACCAGGCCGGCCTCGCGATCGGCCGCCGCCTTCATCACCCTAAGGTGGCGCGGCTCGATCCCGAATCCGCCCAGCTCGGCGATGAGGGACGCCACGGTGACCGCCTCCGCGTCGTAGACGCCCTCCTCCAGCGGAGCGATGAGCCCGTAGGACTCCCACTCCTTCAGCGCGCCCTCGTCGATGTCGGCGGCCGCCAGCAGCTCCGCCCGGCCGACCCGGGCCACCGTGGGGCCCTCCGGCCGCTCCGCTTCATGCTCCGCGGTGCGCTGGCGCCCCACCAGCGGCAGCTGTACGGCCTCCCCGCGCTCCATGGCGTCCAGCTGCTCACGGATCACCTTGAGCGGCAGATAGTGGTCCCGCTGCATCCTGAGGACATGGCCGAGACGGGTGACGTCCTCGGCGCTGAACTTGCGGTACCCCGAGGGGGTCCGCTGCGGCTCGATGAGCCCCTCCGACTCCAGGAAGCGGATCTTGGAGATGGTGACTTCGGGGAACTCGTCGCGCAGCACGTTCAGCACCGTGCCGATGCTCATCAGCCCACTGTCCCTGGCGGCGGTACCGCTTCCGGCACCGCCACTCGGTGTTTGCAGCATGGACCTTCCCTGGGGGATCCCCGGACCGAGTCCGGGGGCGGGTCAGATGCCCTGCCGGCTCGCGTAGAACACCAGCCGGTACTTGCCGATCTGCACCTCGTCGCCGTTCTGCAAGGCGACCTGGTCGATCCGCTCACGGTTGACGTAGGTGCCGTTCAGGCTGCCCACGTCGGCCACGGTGAACGAACCGTCCGGGGAGCGCCGGAACTCCACATGGCGACGCGAGACCGTCACGTCGTCCAGGAAGATGTCGCTCTGCGGGTGACGTCCGGCCGTGGTCAGATCGCTGTCCAGCAGGAAGCGGCTGCCCGAGTTCGGACCCCGGCGCACCACCAGCAGCGCCGAGCCGAGCGGCAGGGCGTCCACCGCGGCCTGCGCCTCGGGCGAGAGCATCGGCAGCGGCGTCTGGCCGGTCGCCTCCGCCTCGTAGGCCTCGAGACCGGAGATGGAGATCGTGGACGTGGTCTCGGAGGCACGCTCCGGCACCACACCGGGGCGCAGCGGCGCACCACAGTTGGAGCAGAAGCGGGCGTTCTCCGCATTGCGGTTACCGCACCTCGTACACACCAGGACCGACATCGACGGATCCTCCTGCTGCGGCTGCCCCGCCGGGGCGTTGGACGCGTACGGGCCGGGAGTGAACCCTCCACCCGTACCTGAGGTTGACGGTTGCCCGAAACCTATGCCGCCGGACTGGGCAGGGTCAACAGACGCCGCGCCCTGACCTCCCGAAATGTCACCACCCGGACCAGCGACCTGGTCCCGGAACAGCGGGCGCTGGCCCTCCGCATCAGGCTGTGCGCGATGACGGGCGGTCGCGTTGGCGTTGCCCTCTCGCGCGCTCTTGCCGAACAACTTCGCAAACAACTTCACGGGCGATTCCCCTTGACCGAAACAGACCCGCCCGTGGGGCAGGACGAACCCTGATTGCCTACACCGGCCGACCCGGACATCCTCACAACGTCCGTGCCCACCAGACAGTTTCCACCACGCACCACCTCTTCGGTGCGCCGACCCCCCGCAACCTCATGCCCCTGCCGGATGTCCCCCATGCACCACCGGTTCACTGGGAGGACGACCGAGCGTAGTCAGGCCGCTTCGCCTGTCGCAAGGCGTCCACGACGATCTTGCCCGACCGTGCGACGGTGACCGTGGCCTGCTCCTTCTCCAGAGTCTGCACCACGCCTCCCGGGATGTTCAGCGCCGGCTCCAGGTCCTGCGGCTTGCCGATGACCTTGAAACGATAGGGGGCGTTGATCTTGTTCCCGTCCACGTCCACGCTCTTGCCCGCATCCGCGAAATAAGTGCCGGCCACCACACGCACTCCGTTGACCTCGATCGCCTCCGCACCGGCCGCGCGCAGCTCCTGGATGGTGTCGAGCAGCATGTCCGCCTGGACCGTCCCCTTCGTGTCCTCGATCGTCAAGGTGATGCCCGGACCCTGAGCGCCCACCGTGCCCGCCAGGATGCCGAGTTGCTTCTCCTTCTCGGCGGTCTGCTTGCGCGCCTCGGCGGCCTGGTCGGAACTGCTCTGGAGTTCCTGACGCTGCTTGTCGAGTCCCTGCTTCTCGTCCTGAAGACGCTGTGTGCGCGAATCCAGTTCATCGAGGATGCGTACAAGATCTTCCTGGCGTGCGCCGCGCAGCGCGCTGTCGGTGTCGCTGTTGGAGGCGACCTGCACGGCCAGACCGAAACCGAGGCCGAACAGGAGGACCGCGACGATGAGTTGGGCCCGGGTGAAGCGCGGCGGCCACAGTCCCTTGACCAGCCGCTGCCGGCCGGTCAGCGGTTCCGGAGCGGGGTCCGCGGACGTCGGCTCGGTCCCCGGTGCCTGGGCGGGCACCTCGGCCGGCAGCTCCTTGCGCAGCCTGTTCTCCGCCTTCTGCGGCTGCTCTTCCTGATCGCTCATGGATGTCACGCCCGGAACACGTGCCGTCGGATCGCCGCGGCGTTGGAGAAGATCCGGATGCCCAGGACCACCACGACACCCGTGGACAGCTGCGCGCCCACGCCCAACTTGTCGCCGAGGAAGACGATGAGCGCGGCGACGACCACGTTCGACAGGAACGACACCACGAAGACCTTGTCGTCGAAGATCCCGTCGAGCATGGCCCGCAGACCGCCGAAGACGGCGTCCAGCGCCGCCACGACGGCGATCGGCAGATAAGGCTCGACCACCGCCGGAACCTCGGGCCGGACCAACAGGCCGGCCACGACTCCCACGACGAGGCCCAGTACGGCGATCACGATGTGCCCTTCCCAGTCTTCTCGGCATTCGGCTGTGCTGTGCGTACGATCACGCTGGGAGCGGCGGGCAGCCGCACGTCACCCTCGGTGGAGATGGTGGCGCGGATGCCGTAGTTCTGCTCCAGGGCATGCAGATACAGGCCGTCGGCGCTGTTCTGGAACCCGGTGCTCAACCTTTCCCCGTCCCCCACCGCCAGCACCGTGTACGGCGGCACCAGCGGCCTGTTGTCGACCAGTATCGCGTCACCCGCGGCCCTGATCGCGGACAGGGCGGTCAGCCGCTGCCCGTTGATCGAGACGGCCTCGGCTCCGGAGGCCCACAGACCGTTGACCACACGCTGCATGTCACGGTCGCGCACCCGGCCGGTGTCGGAGAAGCCCGCGGTCTCCCGCGGATTGGTCCCGTCACCGCCCGTGGTGGCCTCCTTGGCGTCGTTCACGACGAGCTTGACGCCGGGGCCGTGCACCGCGGTGGCGCCCGACAGCAGGCTCACCAGGTCCGCCTCGGCGCTGCCGCCGCTCGACCGCAGGGCGGCCCGCTGCCGGGCCGTGACGTCGTCGCGCAGCTTGTCGACCGTGCTCTCCAGCTTGTCCGCGTCGGCGGTCTCCTTGTCGACGCGGTCGATCAGCTCCTGGCGCTCCTTGGCCACCACGGGCGCCGCGATCCGCGCCTGTGCCGCCCCCACCGTCACGACCAGCGCCGCGAGGACGAGACCGGCCGCGAGGCCCAGCTTCGCCCGCAGGGTCTTCGGCAGGCCGCCCTCGCCCTGGGACTTCTTCCGGGCGGCGGCCTCGGCGTACCCGTCGTCGAGGCTGTGGTCCATGACGTTGTTGATCAACGACATGGAGGCGTCCGGGCGCTGCGGCCGCGCGGGGCTGCTCCGAACGGGGGGTTGCTGCGGCATGCCGCACATCGTCGCATGTCGCGAGGGATACCTCCGAATGGCCCCACCGGCGTGCCGGACAGGCCCCCCAGGGACACGTGTCCGGCACGCACGCGTGCAGCGCATTTCCCCACATCAGGCCGCCGTACGGCAGCGCCCCGGGCGGTGCCGCCCGGGGCGCTCCACGTCACCGTCCGGCGCTGTCCACGACCCCCGACCACTCGTCCAGCAGGGCCTGTGCGGAGGCGTCGTCGGGCCCTTCGGCCCACAGGTGGGTGACCGCCTCGGCCGGGTCCGGCAGCACCATGACCCATCGTCCGTCGGTCTCCACGACCCGGACACCGTCCGTCGTGTCGACAAAGCGATCCCCGGCGGCCTCGACCACCCGCCGCATCACCAGCCCCTTGACGGCCCACGGCGTCGCGAGGTCCCGCTTGAGGACGTGCGCCCGCGGGATCCGTGCGTCGATCTGGCTGAGGGTGAGCTGGGTCCGCGCCACCAGACCGATCAGCCGTACGAAGGCCGCCGTACCGTCGTAGACACTGCTGAACTCGGGGACGATGAACCCGCCCTTGCCGTCACCGCCGAAGATGGTCCCTTCCTCGCCGCCCACGCGCGTGAGGTCGTCGGGCGAGGTGGTGGTCCACTCGACCTGGGTGCCGTGGTAGGCGGCGACCTGCTCGGCGATCCGGGTCGTGGTCACCGGCAGCGCCACCCGGCCGCTGCGCCGCTCCGCGGCGACCAGGTCCAGCATCACCAGCAGCGCCCGGTCGTCCTCGATGATCCGGCCCTTCTCGTCCACCAGCGAGAGCCGCTCGCCGACGGGATCGAACCGCACACCGAACGCGGCACCGGAGGACGCCACGATCTCGCCCAGCCGCACCAGACCCTTCCGGCGCATCTCGCCCGTCTCCGTGGGCCGGGACTCGTCCAGACCGGGGTTGATGGTCAGCGAGTCCACGCCGAGCTTGCCGAGCAGGCTCGGCAGCACCAGACCGGCGCTGCCGTTGGAGGCGTCGACGACGACCTTCAGCCCGGCCTCGGCGATCCCGGTGGTGTCCACGTTCCGCAGCAGCGAGCCGGTGTACGAGTCGAAGACGCTCGCCGGGAAGTACAGGTCGCCGATCTCACCGGGGAACGCCCGCCGGTACTCCTGCCGGGCGAACACCCGGTCCAGCTTCCGCTGGCTGCCCTGCGACAGGTCGGCGCCGTTGCCGTCGAAGAACATGATGTCGACCGAGTCGGGCACGCCCGGCGAGGTCCGGATCATGATGCCGCCGGCGCTGCCCCGCGCGGTCTGCTGCCGCGCCACGGGCAGCGGTACGTTCTCCAGGTCGCGTACGTCGATGGCGCTGGCCTGAAGCGCGGAGATGACCGCCCGCTTGAGCGCCCGGGCGCCTCGGGAGTGGTCGCGGGCCGTTGTGACGGTGGAACCCTTCTTGAGGGTCGTCGCGTAGGCGCCGGCGAGCCGCACGGCCAGTTCGGGTGTGATCTCGACGTTCAGGATGCCGGACACCCCGCGGGCGCCGAACAGGTTCGCCTGCCCTCTGGACTCCCAGATGACCGACGTGTTGACGAAGGCACCGGCCTCGATGGTCTTGAACGGGTAGACACGGACGTTGCCCTGGACGATCGATTCCTCACCGATCAGGCACTCGTCACCGATGACCGCGCCGTCCTCGATCCGGGCGGCCCGCATGATGTCGGTGTTCTTGCCGACGACACAGCCCCGCAGATTGCTGTGCTGCCCGACATAGACGTTGTCGTGCACGACGGCCTTGTGCAGGAACGCGCCGCTCTTGACGACGACGTTCGAGCCCACGACGGTGTGCTCCCGGATCTCCGCGCCGGCCTCGACCTTGGCGTAGTCACCGATGTACAGCGGTCCGCGGAGCACGGCGTCGGGATGCACGTCGGCGCCTTCGGCCACCCACACGCCCGGCGAGATCTCGAAGCCGTCGATGTCGACGTTGACCTTGCCCTCGAGGACGTCCGCCTGGGCCTTGACGTAGCTCTCGTGCGTGCCGACGTCCTCCCAGTAGCCCTCGGCGACAAAGCCGTAGACCGGCTTGCCTTCCTTCATCAGCTGCGGGAACACATCGCCGGACCAGTCGACCGGAACATCCGGTTCGACGTAGTCGAAGACCTCGGGCTCCATGACATAGATGCCCGTGTTGACGGTGTCGGAGAAGACCTGCCCCCAGGTCGGCTTCTCCAGGAACCGCTCGACCTTGCCTTCCTCGTCGACGATCGTGATACCGAACTCCAGCGGATTGGGCACCCTGGTCAGACAGACCGTGACCAGCGCGCCCTTCTCCTTGTGGAAGTTGATCAGCTCAGTGAGGTCGAAGTCGGTCAGGGCATCACCGGAGATGACGAGGAAGGCATCGTCCTTCAATGCCTCTTCCGCGTTCTTGACGCTTCCGGCGGTACCGAGTGGCTTCTCCTCATTGGCATAAGTGAGCTCCATCCCGAGCTCTTCGCCGTCACCGAAGTAGTTCTTGACGAGCGAGGCCAGGAACTGCACGGTGACCACGGTCTCGGTGAGCCCGTGCCTTTTGAGCAGCCGTAGCACGTGCTCCATGATCGGGCGATTCGCCACGGGCAGGAGCGGCTTGGGCATGCTCGAGGTCATGGGGCGCAGGCGAGTGCCTTCGCCCCCGGCCATCACGACGGCCTTCATGTCGGAAGCGTCCTCCTCCAAGAGACGACGGTCTAGCCGACTTCACCCGTCCAGATTGTCCCGCACTTTTCCACAGTGGGCCATCGAGGCGCTACGTCCGGACAATCGCCGAGCTCAATCGGCTATGGCATCCGCACGAACCAATCGGCGGACTTGTACTACGTAGAGCACTCCTGCCCACCAGTAGAGGGTTGTACCCCATCCGGCGAACGCCCATCCGAAAATAGCAGCGAGTGACCCGATCCAACCACTCCAGTCACTGAGGAGCAGCAGCGGGAACGCGTACATCAGGTTGAAGGTGGCCGCCTTGCCGAGGAAGTTCACCTGCGGCGGCGGATACCCGTGCCGGCGGAGGATACCCACCATCACCAGCAGAACCAGTTCTCTCGCCAGCAACACGGCGGTCAGCCAGAGCGGCAGGATCTCGCGCCAGGTCAGGCCCAGGAGAGTGGAAAGGACATAGAGCCGGTCTGCGGCGGGATCGAGGAGCCGGCCGAGGCTGCTGATCTGATTCCAGCGGCGGGCGAGCTTGCCGTCGAGGTAGTCACTGATCCCGCTGAAAGCCAGGATGAGGAGGGCCCAGCCATCGCTGTTGGGCCCACCGAACTCGGGCCGGAGAATCAGCCACAGGAAGACGGGTACGCCGACGAGCCGCGCCATGCTGAGGATGTTGGGGATGGTGAGGACCCGGTCTGTCTGGACACGGGTCTCCTGGACCTCCACCCGGGGGCCTCCTGTGCGAAACGAGCCAACGATGCCCCCTGACCTTACCTCAACGCAAAAAAGCTCCGGCCCCTGGGCAGTGCCCAAGAGCCGGAGCTGTAAAAGGAGTTCGGCGGTGTCCTACTCTCCCACAGGGTCCCCCCTGCAGTACCATCGGCGCTGTGAGGCTTAGCTTCCGGGTTCGGAATGTAACCGGGCGTTT
>NZ_JBHXVE010000012.1:168956-236060 GCF_042672505.1 Streptomyces sp. NPDC127190 | reverse complement strand
GCCCCCCACCGACGCCCTGGGCGCGGCGTTACACCCTGGGGGCGCGCCCCGCGCTTGGGGCACCCCCCCCCCCGCCCCGGGGGCGGGGCCCCGCGTCGTACGCGGACCCGGCACCGGTGGCGTTCCGGGGGAGCCGGCTCACCCCGAGACCGTGCAGTCGAACGCGTGCAGATACGGGTTGACCGGCCGGATGTCCCCGACGGTCAGCCCCCCGGCCGTCAGCCGCTCCACCATGCTGGCGGTGGTGTGCTTGGCCCCGCCCACGTTCAGCAGCAGCAGCAGGTCCATGGCGGTGCTGAACCGCATCGACGGGGTGTCGTCCACCAGGTTCTCGATCACCACGACCCGGGTGCCCGGACCGCCCCGCTCCACCACGTTGGCCAGCAGCCGCGCGGTGGACCCGTCGTCCCACTCCAGGATGTTCTTGATGATGTAGACGTCGGCCTCGACCGGCACGGACACCCGGACGTCACCGGGCACGATCTCCGCCCGGTCCGCGAGGTCCCCGCCCGGGCGCAGCCGCGGTAGGGCGTTCTCCACCACCCGGGGCAGGTCCAGCAGATAGCCCCGCATCGCCGGGTACTTGTCGAGCAGGCTCGCCACCACGTGCCCCTGGCCGCCGCCGAGGTCCGCGACCGACGTGGCGCCCGACAGGTCCAGCAGGGCGGCGACATCGCGGGCCGACTGCTCGCTGGAGGTGGTCATCGCCCGGTTGAAGACGTCCGCGGACTCGGGGGCGTCCTCGTTCAGATAGACGAAGAACTCCTTGCCGTACAGGCCCTCCACGACGTTCCGGCCGGAGCGCACCGCCTCGTCCAGCTTCGGCCAGGCGTCCCAGGTCCACGGCTCGGTGCACCACAGGGCGATGTCCCGCAGGCTGTGCGGGTCGTCCGTGCGCAGCAGCCGGGACATCTCGGTGTGCGCGAACGTCCCGTCGGGCCGCTCGGCGAAGACGCCGTAGCAGGACAGGGCGCGCAGCAGCCGGCGCAGCGGCTTGGGCTCGGTGTGCACCGCGGCCGCCAGGCCCTCCACGGTCATGGGGGCGTCCCCGAGGGCGTCCGGGACGCCCAGCCGGGCGGCCGCCCGGACGGCGGCGGCGCACGCCGCGCCGAACACCAGCTCCCGCAGCCGCATCGACGGCGGCGGGGCGGAAGCGGCCTCCTGCACCGCGGGGGCCTGGAACTCGCGGGATGGTGCGGTCATGCGCCGCCCTCCTTCCTTGGGTGGGGGTGGTACGGCCGTGCCCTCAGCACAGACCGGCGGGCTTCGAGGTCCGGCAGGAGTTGCTCTGGAAGGTGTTGCCGCTCTTGGTGGCTTCCTGGTTGACGAGGTCCGCGGGGCCGTTCTCCGACAGCGTGTTGCCGCTGATCCGGTTCCGCTCGCTGGTCACGCCCACGAAGCTCTTGAACAGCACGATGCCGCCCGACAGCGGGGACTTGCCGGAGTTGCCGGTGATCAGGTTCCGGGTCACCTCGGTGTCCTCGGCGCCGGTCAGGACGATGCCGGAGCCCTGGAGGAAGGCCAGCCGGGCGGTCTTCTCGCAGTACTTGTTGTTCTTCTCGATCCGGTTGTCGCTGACGGTCAGCGCGCCCGCCTTCGGCTTGTTCTCGTCGCCGACGACGAACACGCCCGCGCAGTTGCCGGTGACGGAGTTGTCCGCGACGGTGAGGTTGCGCAGCCGGCGCACGGTGACGCCGATCCGGTTGCCCTCCAGCAGGTTCCGCTCGATCACCGTGCCCCGGGTGTCGGTGGCGCCCGCCTCGTCCTTCACGGTGTTGGCGAGGAACAGGCCGGCGTCGCCGTTGTCGCGGGCGATGTCGTCCCGGTAGACGCTGCGGGTGGAGCGCTCCTCGGCGATGCCCCACTGGCCGTTCTTCTCGGAGGTCACCCCGCGCACGGTCAGATGGTCCGCGCCCACGGCCATGACACCGATCCGGGAGAACCCGCGGACGGTCAGGTGGGCGACGGTGACGTCCTGGACCGGCTGGTTCTTGGCCCCGACGACACAGATGCCGTTGCCCTGCTCCGCACAGGACTTCTCCGCCATGCGGGAGGCCGTGGTCTTCTGCGCGGCGGGCTGGAGCACGGTGCGCGAGCCCATGCCGCGCAGTGTCAGGCCGGGCGTGGTCAGCTTCACGCTCTCGCGGTAGGTGCCGGCGAGCACGAGCACCGTGTCGCCGGGCTGGGCGGCGTTCACCGCTTTCTGGATCGACTCACCCGGACGCACCACCAGGGTGCGATGGGCGGCGGAGGCGGGGGCGGCGGCCAGGAGCGCGCTGCACAGCGCGGTGGCGCACGAAACGTATGCGATATGGCGTTTTGTCACATTCCGAAGGCTAGGAGTGGATGAGCCGATAACCGGCCGGATGCTCCGTTCGGCGGCGTGTCCGGGGGAGTACGGCCCCACCGGCGCCCTGATGCCCCGGCAACGGCGGCACCGGCTGCTAGCTTCGCGAGCTGTCGGAGGGTCCCAGGCCACGAGCGGAGGCAGCGGTGACGGGTACGACGGACGACGCGGACGGGCCGGAGATCGCCCCGTTCGGACGTAGGAGCTTCCTGGCGACGGCCGCGCTGGCCGCCGCGGCGCCGGTCACGGCGGCCGCCCCGGCCGAGGCCGTGGAACCGCCGGCGGACGACCCGTTCCCCGGCCCGGTGGCGCGGCTGCTGGCCGTTCCCGGCGGCGGCCGCGGGGTCGGCTGGCTGCGGGCGGCGCTCCAGGTCGCCGCGGAGATCGAACTCTCCACGATCCCGCCCTACCTGTGCGCGTGGTGGTCCGTCACGGACCGCGGCTGCGAGGCCGCGCGGCTGATCCAGCGGATCGTCGGCGACGAGATGTACCACCTGGGCGTGGTCTGCAACCTGCTCGCGGCGGTCGGCGGCCGCCCCCGCCTCAGGCGCGCGGCACCCGTCTACCCCGGTCCGCTGCCCGGCGGCGTACGCGCCGGGGTGAACGTCTACCTGTCGGGGCTGACCCGGTCCTTCGTGCACGACGTGATGATGGCGATCGAGGCCCCCGACGAGCCGCTCGCCCGGAAGAGGGAACTCTCGCCGGGCATCGGCGACTTCTACGGCGGTCTGCTGGAGGCGTTCCACCGCACCGCGCCGGAGCTGTCGGCCGAGGGTCAGCTGTCCAGCCGGATCGGCGCCGACGAGCTGAAGCCGGTGGCGAACCTGGACGACGTGGAACAGGCCATCGAGATCATCAAGGAGCAGGGCGAGGGCACCGCCGGCTCACCGGCCGACGCCTACCAGGACGACCACCCGGCCCACTACTACGCCTTCGCCGAGATCTACCACGGCCGCCAGCTGCGCCGTACCGAGCACGGCTGGCACTTCACCGGCGCCCCCGTGCCGTTTCCGGAGGCCCGCCCGATGGCCCGGGTCCCGGCCGGCGGCTGGCCCGACCCGCCGGAGCAGGTGCAACGCCTCCTGGACCGGTTCGACGGCACCTACACCGATGTGCTCGCGGCCCTGGAGGACGCCTGGTCCGGCGGCGGCTCCCGCAGCCTGGGCGCGGCGATCCGCTCGATGCGCGCGATGGAGGCCCCGGCCGTGGAGCTGATGGAGATCCCCCTCCACCACAGGCCGGGCACCTACGGCCCCCAGTTCAGGTGCTCCTAGGGGCTAGCGCCCCCGCTGCCCGCCCTTGGGCATCCGCATCCCCTTGGGCATGGGCCCCTTGGGCAGCGGCATGTTGCTCATCAGGTCACCCATGGCCCGCAGCCGGTCGTTCGTGGCCGTCACCTGGGGACCGGCCAGCACCCGGGGCAGCTTCAGCATGGTGGTCCGCAGCTTCTTCAGCTCGACCTGTCCCTCGCCGTTGCCCACGATGATGTCGTGCACCGGCACATCGGCGACGATGCGGTTCATCTTCTTCTTCTCGGCGGCCAGCAGGCTCTTCACCCGGTTGGGGTTGCCCTCGGCGACCAGCACGATGCCGGCTTTGCCGACCGCCCGGTGCACCACGTCCTGGCTGCGGTTCATCGCGACCGCCGGAGTCGTCGTCCAGCCCCGGCCGATGTTGTCCAGCACGGCCGCGGCGGCGCCCGGCTGGCCCTCCATCTGACCGAAGGCGGCCCGCTCGGCACGGCGGCCGAACACGATCGCCGTCGCCAGCACCGCGACCAGCAGGCCGAAGATGCCCAGGTAGACCGGGTGACCGATCAAGAAGCCGATCGCGAGGAAGACACCGAGGGTGCCGATGCCGACGGCCGCGAGTACAAGACCGATCTTGGTGTCGGCCTTGCGGGTCATCTTGTACGTGAGAGCGATCTGCTTCAGTCGCCCTGCGTTCGCGGCGTCCGCCGCGGGTTCCTTCCTCGCCATGCCACGAAGTCTACGTGGCGCCGGGAGCGCCGACGACGGCAGTGCCCGGCGGCGCCCTGCGACGGCGGACGTCAGGGCAGGGTGGCGGCCCGGTCCAGGACCCGCTGGGCCTCGACCCGGTCCTTGGCCCGGCGGCGGTCCTCCAGCACGGAGGTCCAGGCGTTGCGGCGTGCGGTGCGCTGGCCGCCGCTCATCAGCAGCGACTCCACGGCCCGCAGGGCGTCGGTGAAGGACGGGATGGCGGTGGCGCGTACGGGCGCGGCCTGCATGATCGGGGTCCCCCCTCAGTAGGTTCTACGGGGTGTGATGCCATGCTCACTGATCGGTGTTACCAGTGCATGTCCGACCGGTCAAACACCCATGAAGACCTGATGCGCGGACCGGAAACGCGGACGCGGCCCCGGAACGCGCCCTCATCAGCGAGGACGCGCGGGACCGCGTCGAGTCGGCCACAACGGGCCGGTCGTGCCGTATGCGTGAATTCACACGCGCTGTCGGTGGTGGGTCAGACCGCCTGGGCGGCGACGTACGTGCCGCGCTTCTCCACGGCCATCTGGTACAGCCGCCCGGCCCGGTAGGAGGACCGGACCAGCGGGCCGGACATCACCCCGGAGAAGCCGATCTGCTCGGCCTCCTCCTTCAGCTCCACGAACTCCTCCGGCTTCACCCAGCGCTCCACCGGGTGGTGCCGCACGGAGGGCCGCAGGTACTGGGTGATGGTGACCAGCTCGCAGCCGGCGTCGTGCAGCTGCTTGAGCGCCTCGCTGATCTCTTCGCGGGTCTCGCCCATGCCGAGGATCAGGTTGGACTTGGTGACCAGGCCGAAGTCGCGGGCCTCGGTGATGACCTTCAGGGAACGCTCGTAACGGAAGCCGGGGCGGATCCGCTTGAAGATCCGCGGGACCGTCTCGACGTTGTGCGCGAAGACCTCGGGGCGGGAGGCGAAGACCTCGGCCAGCTGCTCCGGGACGGCGTTGAAGTCGGGGGCCAGCAGCTCGACCTTGGTCCGGCCGCCCTCGCGCTCCGCCGTCTGCTGGTGGATCTGGCGCACGGTCTCCGCGTACAGCCAGGCGCCGCCGTCCTCCAGGTCGTCGCGGGCGACGCCGGTGATGGTGGCGTAGTTCAGGTCCATGGTGACCACGGACTCACCCACGCGGCGCGGCTCGTCGCGGTCCAGCGCCTCGGGCTTGCCGGTGTCGATCTGGCAGAAGTCGCAGCGTCGGGTGCACTGGTCGCCGCCGATGAGGAAGGTCGCCTCGCGGTCCTCCCAGCACTCGTAGATGTTCGGGCAGCCGGCTTCCTGGCAGACCGTGTGCAGGCCCTCGCTCTTCACGAGGTTCTGCATCTTCGTGTACTCGGGGCCCATTTTCGCCCGGGTCTTGATCCACTCGGGCTTGCGCTCGATGGGGGTCTGGCTGTTGCGGACCTCCAGGCGCAGCATCTTGCGTCCGTCGGGTGAGACTGCGGACACGTCGGCTCCCTAGCGATTGATTCTTCGGCGTTCCCAAGGGTACGCCCGTGGATTTGGTGGCCCCGAGTCGGTTCCGGCCTGGGCCGGTCAGGCGGACGCCTGCTCGATCACCCGCGGCTTCAGGTCCGCGTTGCCCAGGACGTCCTGGAGGTGCTTCTCGACGACCGGCAGCACCTCCTCGATGGTGACCTCGCGGCCGAGTTCGTGGGAGAGGGAGGTGACGCCCGCGTCACGGATGCCGCAGGGGATGATCTTGTCGAAGTTCGCCGTGTCCGGGTTCACGTTCAGGGCGAAGCCGTGCATCGTGACGCCCTTGGCGACCCGGATGCCCATGGAGCAGATCTTGCGGTCCTCGTGCCGGCGGCCCGCGCGCGAGGGCGCGTACTCGGGGCCGACCAGGCGGTGGTCGAACTCGTCGTCGTCGGCGCGCGGCGCGAAGTCGAGCGTCAGGCCTCCGAGCGCGGGGCGCTGCTCGATCGGGTCGCCGAGGACCCAGACCCCGGCGCGGCCCTCGACCCGGGAGGTCTCGATGCCGAACTCGGCGCACACCCGGATCATCGCCTCTTCCAGGCGGCGCAGGTGCGCGACCACGTCCACCGGGCGCGGCAGCTTCTGGATCGGGTAGCCGACCAGCTGGCCCGGGCCGTGCCAGGTGATCTTGCCGCCGCGGTCCACGTCGATGACCGGGGTGCCGTCCAGCGGGCGCTCGCTGTCCTCGGTGCGGCGGCCCGCCGTGTAGACCGGGGGGTGCTCCAGGAGGATCACGGTGTCGGGCACCTCGTCGGCGAACCGCGCCGCGTGCACCCGGCGCTGCTCGTCCCAGGCCACCTGGTAGTCCACGAGGTCCGCACCGAACCCCATGCGGACGAACCGCAACTCACTCACGGCAAGCGCCTCCCTCGGCGACGGTTGTCAGGCATGTTCTGCGCTCACGCCACTGTACGTCCGTCCGGAGTACGTCAGCCGGGAGGGCGTTCCTCACACGATCGGATGAATGGGGGGCGAATTATGCGACTGCCTGTTCACTTACCGCTACATTCGCGCCGTTCGTGAGGCCATAAGGGCTGCTCAGAGGCAAACCGGGCACTTCAGATGACCGGAAGGCAGGAGACCGCACCGCAGATGACGGACCGACCCGCGCAGCGCACCCCCAACCGCCAGCTCGCCGCGCTCATCGCAGAAGCTGGGTTCTCCAACGCGGGTCTGGCCCGTCGCGTCGACCAGCTGGGTCTGGAACACGGGCTGGATCTCAGATACGACAAGACCTCGGTCACCCGCTGGCTGCGCGGGCAGCAGCCGCGGGGCACCACCCCGGCCCTGATCGCCGAGGTGTTCACCCGCCGGCTCGGGCGCCGGCTCACCGCCCAGGACCTCGGCCTGGACGCCTGTGCGCCGGTCTACGCCGGGCTGGAGTTCGCCGCCTCCCCGGAGGAGGCCGTCGACATCGTCAGCGGGCTGTGGCGCAAGGACTCCGGCAGCCATGCCGAACTGCGCAAGATCGCCTTCACCCCGGCCGGGCTCGTGGTGCCCAGCCGGGACTGGCTGATCGGCAAGCCCGACGACAAGGTGGCCCGGGAGCCGGTGCCCCGGGTGCCCCCGCAGGGCCGCCCGGGGGTGGTGCGGCCGCAGCCGCTCGCACCGCCGCGGACGCGCGGGCACGCCGAACGCGCCCCCGGGCACAAGGTCACCGGCGGCGACATCGCCGCGCTGCGCTCGGTCGGCGAGCTGTTCCGCACCCTCGACGACCGGTTCGGCGGCGGCCACGCCCGCCAGGCCCTGGTGCGCTATCTGGAGCACGAGTGCGAGCCGATGCTCCGCGGCACCTACGACGAGCAGACCGGCCGCCGGCTGTTCGGCGCCGCCGCCGATCTGACCCGGCTCGCGGGCTGGACGTCGTACGACATCGCCGCGCACGGGCTCGCCCAGCGGTACTTCGTGCAGGCCCTGCGGCTGGCCCAGGCCGCCGGCGACCGGTCGTACGGCTCCTTCGTGCTGGTCACCATGAGCCGCCAGGCGGTCTACCTCGGGCACGGCCGGGAGGCCGTCCAGCTCGCCCGGGTCGCCCAGCAGGGCGTCGGCACCGGCGCCCCGCCGGTCGTGCAGGCGCTGCTGCACTCGGCGGAGGCGCGGGCGCACGCGGTGCTGGGCGAGGTGCGGGCGTGCACGGCCGCGCTGGTGCGGGCCGAGCGCGCGCTGGAGACGGCCCGGCCCGGGGACGACGTGCCGTACTGGGCCAGGTTCTTCGACGAGGCCCAGCTCGCCGACGAGTTCGGGCACTGCCACCGCGATCTGCAGCAGTTCCGGGCCGCCGCCCAGCACGCCGAACGCTCCCTCCAGCTGCGGGCCCCCTCCTTCGCCCGCAGCCGCCTCTTCTGCCGGGTCGTCCTCGCCACCGCCCGCCTCGGCCTCGGCGAGCTCGACCAGGCGTGCGCGCTGGCGGCGGAGGCGGCGGGGCAGGCGGCGGAGATGCGGAGCGCTCGCGCCGTGGAGTACGTACGGGACTTCGAGCGCCGCCTTGAGCCGTACAAGGACGCGGCACCCGTGCGGGGCTACCGGGAGAGGGTGGCGGCGCTCGGATAGGCCACCCCCTCCCCGGCTACGCCGCCTTCGGCAGCACGGGGGCCGGGTCCGCGCTGTGCATCGAGCCCGCCGCGCCCAGGTCCGTCAGGATCGCTGCCGCGGCGCGGTGGGCGGAGTGCAGGGCGCCCTGGACCGTGCTGGTGTCGCGGTGGTCGCCGCACACGTACAGGCCGGCCAGCAGCCGTACCGGGCGGCGCGGATCGTGCGGCGGGCGCATCGCCGGGACCGCCTCCGGGGTGTGGTGCACGGCCAGCGTCTCCCAGCGGCGCGTGGAGGTGCCGTAGAGCCGGGCGAGGTGCATCCGTACGGCCGTCTCCACGCCCTCGGGCGGCGGGCCGAGGACGGTCGAGGAGATCAGCACCCGGCCGGCCGGCGCCCGGCTCGGGTCCACCGTGCTCAGCACCGCCGTGTGCGCCACCGGCCCGCCCCGGTCCGCGTCCAGCAGCAGCGAGGTGCCGACGGAGAACGCCGGCCCGGGGTCGTCGGTGGTGTGGTGGACCACCGTGACCGCGTGGAACTCCGGCACCCGCAGCCCCGGCAGCAGCTCCGCCGCGGCCCGCGCGTCGGTCGCGAGCAGCACCGCCCGGCAGCGGATCTCGCCGTGCTCCGCGGTCGTCACCGCGGTCGTGGAGACCGAGGTGACCCGCACCCCGGTGTGCACCGTGCCCGGCGGCAGGGCCCCGGCCAGCAGCTCCGGCAGCATCTCCGCACCGCCCTCCGGCACCGCCAGCCGGCCGCTCGCGAAGGCGCGCAGCGCCAGATCGGCGCACCTGCTGGAGGTGCTCAGCTCCGGGTCGCACAGCAGCGCGGCGAGCAGCGGCCGCAGAAAGCCCTCGATGGTGCGCGCCGGCACCCCGCGCGTGGCCAGGGCCTGCGCGGCGGGCATCTCGGGGCGGGCCAGGAGGCGCTCGACGGGGGTCGCGGCGATCCGGCCCAGCGCGGCGCCGAGCCGCGCCTGGTCGACCGCGCTCACCGGGGCGCCGGCCCGGCCGGGCGCGGCCGCCGTGCCCCGGGGGGCGCTGGCGAAGGCGCGCACCACATGGAGTGCGCCCCTTGCGCTCCCCGTGCTCGCCGGCGCGCCCGCGCGGTGCCGGCGGCCGTCGCGGTGCAGCAGGACGCCCGGCGCGAAGCGGCGCAGGGTGAGGGCGTCGAGGCCGGGGGTGAGGCGGAGTTCGGGGTAGGACGTGGACAGCAGCTGTCCCATGCGGTCCAGCCGGAAGCCGTCGACCTTCTCGGTCGACATACGGCCGCCGACGTACGGGGCGGCCTCCAGGACCGCGGTGGTGACTCCTGCACTGGTCAGCCGGTGAGCCGCCGAGAGTCCGGCGATTCCGGCTCCGACGATGACGACGTCCACCTGGTACGCGGGCTCAAGCACGAGGCCCCTCCTGTGGTTGCGCGGCCGGTGGAGACGTCATGCCCCCAACAGGCTCCGGGGATACCCGAGTTCGGGTCGAGGTTAGGGTGCCGACCGGTCAACGGCAGTCGCGCATCGACAGGGCACGGTCGCATAGAGGTCGCATGTGGTCACGCCGGTTCTCCGCTGCCGCGCTGGCCTCGCCAGGTCGCATCCGGTCGACCGCCTTTTTCCGGGCCCGGAAACCCCTTGGGGGCCCCGCGCGGCGCGCCGTAGGGTGAGCGCCATGCCCCGACCCTCCCTCCGGCCCGCCGTGCTCGCCGACGAGGAGCAGCTGGCGCTCCTCGACCGGATCACCTGGTCCCCCCTGCACGCGGTCTCCCCCGAGCCGAAGCCGCCGTACCAGCCCTTCTTCGACGAGCGGCACGACCCGCGCGACCATCTGGTCGCCGAGCTGGAGGGGCGCGTCGCCGGCTACATCCGGCTCGGCCGGCCGACCCCGCTCGCCGTCAACGCGCACGTCCTCCAGATCCAGGGCCTGGCCGTCGCCCCGGAGGCGCGCGGGCTGGGGCTCGCCCGCGCACTCCTGCGGGCCGCCGCCGAGGAAGCGCGCAGGCGCGGCGCACGCCGGCTGACCCTGCGCGTGCTCGGGCACAACACCCCGGCGCGACGGCTCTACGCGTCCGAGGGGTTCGCCGTGGAGGGCGTACTGCCGGAGGAGTTCCTCATAGACGGGACGTACGTGGACGACGTGTTCATGGGCCGCAGCCTGTGAGCCGTGCCGTATGAGCCGTACGGCGTGAGTGCTAGGAGTCGACCAGGGCGCCCGTGTCCACCGGGGCCGTCGCCGTCGCCGCGCGGGCGGCGTCGCCCGCCACCTCGGCCGCCGTCAGCGCGTACCCCGTCTCGGCGTCCGAGGTGGAGCGCGCGAAGACCACCCCGAAGACCTTGCCGCCGGTGGTGAGCAGCGGGCCGCCGGAGTTGCCCGGCCGGACCGTCGAGCGGACCTGGTAGATCTCCCGGGTGACCACGCGGTCGTTGTAGATGTTCTGGCCGTTCGCCCGCAGCCGGCCCGCCACCGTCGCCGCCTGGAGGTTCAGCCCGCCGTCCTGCGGATAGCCGGCCACCACCGCCGAGTCCCCGCGCCCCGCGCCGCCGTCGAAGCGCAGCACCGGGGCGCGCAGCCGGGGCACGTACAGCACCGCCACGTCCCGGTCGGGGTCGAAGAGCACCACCCGGGCCGGATACGAGGGCCCCACCCCGCCGATCCGCACGCTCGGCCGGTCGATGCCCGCCACCACGTGCGCGTTGGTCATCACATGCCGCGCCGCGTACACGAAACCGCTGCCCTCCCGGCCCTCGTTGCCCGCGGCGCCCTCGATCTTCACCGTGCTCGCCTTGGCGGCGTTCGCCGCGGCCGGGGTGACGCTGTCCCCGGTGGGCCGGGGCACCTGGGCCGTCGACTCGTTCTCGAACGGGTTGAAGACCTGCGGGAAGCCCGCCTCCGTCAGCGCGGAGGTGGCCCGGGAGAACCACGCGGGGGTGGTGTCCGGCATCGTCCGCTGCACCGCGCCGAGCAGCGTCGAGTTCCGGATCTGCGTCGTCAGGGTCTGCGAGGGGGCCGCGGCCAGCACGCTCGCCGCCACCCAGGCCACGATCAGCACCGCCGCCGAGTTGGCCGCCGCGCCCCCGACGCCGTCCGCCACCCGCAGCGCCCCCGGTCCCCGGTCCAGCTCCCCGCGCAGCCGCAGCGCCAGCCGGCCCGCCAGCTCGTGCCCCAGCACCGCCGGCCCCAGCACCGTCAGCACCGCGACCACCGTCGCCTGCGGCGTCCCCCGCGCCACCAGGCCGGTCACCCAGGGCAGCAGCCACACGCCGACGGCCGCGCCGCCGACGAACCCGGCCAGCGAGACACAGCCGGCCACCAGTCCGCGCCGGTAACCGGAGGCCGCGTAGAGCAGGACCACCAGCACGAGCAGCAGATCGAGCAGGTCCACGGAGCCGCCTTTCTCTGTCCCTGTGCCTGTATCACCAAAACGTCCTGTACAGGGACGATGGTTCCACCAGGTGGCACAGCGCACATCGCGGGCGCGGCGCTCCGGCCCGAGAGTGGGACCATGCGTGTCCCGAGAAGATCGCCGCGAGCCGGCCGGATACCCGGTGCCGTCCTGGTGCTGCTGGGCTGTCTGCCCGGAGTGCTCGCCGTGCTGGCACTGGTGCTGTGCGCGCGCGGCGCCGACCGCCCCGTCGCCGTCCGCCTGGACCCGCCCGCCGCGGGCCGGCCGCAGAACCTGCGGCGGGTCGCCCGGCCGGCCATCGTGCCCCGCTCCGTCTGGCTGACCGGCCCCACCGCGGCGCACCGACAGCCGCCGCCGCGCTACGACGACCAGGTGATCGCCGTCTTCGTGCACCACACCGACTCGCCGAACGGCTACCGCTGCGCCGACGCGCCCCGCATCATCCGGCATCTCTACGCCGGCCAGACCGGAGCCCGGCGCTGGGACGACATCGGCTACAACTTCCTCGTCGACCGCTGCGGCACCATCTACGAAGGGCGCGCCGGCGGCGTCGACCGGCCCGTCACCGGCGCCCACACCCAGGGCTTCAACCACCGCACCGCCGGCATCGCCGCCCTCGGCACCTTCACCGCCGGGGTCCCCGTGCCCCGGGCCATGACCGAGGCGATCGCCGCCCTCGCCGCCTGGAAGCTGGGCCCGGCCGGGGTCGACCCGCGCGAGCACGTCCGGCTCGTCTCCAGCAACGGCGGCAGCCGCTATCCGGCCGGCACCGTCGCCACCCTGCCCGCCCTGGCCGGTCACGACGCCGGCTATATGACCAGCTGTCCCGGCGCCGCCCTGACCGCCCGCCTGCCCGAGATCAGGGAGCGCGCCGCCCGGCTCCAGGGCCGCCCGCCCGCACCCGTGCCGCCCGCCACCACGCCGTCCACCGGCCCGCCACAGGCCGCGCGCAGCCCGCTGCCCACTGTGCACCCCACCGTCGTGCCGCACAGCAGCCGACCGGCGGGTCAACACCCGGCCCAGGCTGCCCACTTGGGGGCACGCAACCGTGAAGTCCCTTACGGCACAAGGAAATAGGGCCTGATTGCAACTTGGCGCAGCGGGTTCGGAGAGCCTACCCTTTCAGGGTAAAAGTGGGGCAGGAGTGTGTGACCGGCGGTCGGGTCGTGCCGCGCACCGGCCACTCCCGCCGTCCTCCTGCGGGCGTCCACGCGCGTGCGATACGGTGCGTGCGGACCGTCGCACGTGGGAAACACGGGGGGTTTCCGGCACGGGGGTGTCCAGCGCGGGGCCTCGCCCGATCGGTCTTCCGACCGCGGGGTGAGAGGTAGTCAGGGGTGAGCGAGGGTGGTCTGCTCGGGCTCGACTGGCACCGAAGCAGTGCGTGCGACCCGTATGAATGCGTGGAGGTCGCGGTGACGGACGGGGGAGTCCGAGTGCGTGAATCCCATCGTCCGCGTACCCATGTCGTCGCCTTCGGGGGGCCGGCCTGGCAGGCATTTCTGGCCGCGTTATGCGGTACAACCACTGAAGAGCCCCAATGGACCGGAATGGAACCCGTATGAGGGGTGACTTCCGGCCAGGGGACGGGGTGGACACGAGGGACGGGGGGTGGCTGTGATTCGATTGGGCCCAGCAGTGAGAGGGCATCCGCATCACCGCCAGAGTCCAATTCAGCTGTCTGGGGGCGAGATGGGGGAATCCGCTGAGACGCGGCTTGCCGTCGGTGACGCCGAACGGCAGCGCGGCAGACCCCTGTTACCGCTGATCGTCCTGCTCGTCCTCGGCTTCGTGCTCGCGGGCAGCACCGGGACACTGGCGGGCGTCCTCCTCTCCCTGCCGGTGACACCGGAACTGCGGCCCTGGGTGTGGGGGGTGGTGGGCACGGTCACGGCGGCCGCCACCGGAGTCCTGCTGGACCGGGGGGCTACGGCTGCCGTACGTCGCTTTCCGCAGCTGGCGGGTCGGGCTGCGGAGGTACGGCGGTTCCGGGCGCCGGACTAGGCGCGGTGCCGCCGGACGGTTCCTGGGCACGGCCCGCGCGCCGGGCGCGTATTCGGCGGTAGCCGACGGTGAGCGCGCCGACGCCGCCGAGCCATAGCCAGCTCGCCCGGACGGCGTGCAGGGCCGGACCGGAGACCGGGGCGAGCAGATGGCTCAGCGCGTGGATGTCGGCCGGCATGTTCCGCCATGCCAGCACCGCGCCGATGACCACGAGCACCGCGAGAAACCTGAACAGGGCGCGGGTCGAGCCGAGGATCGAGTGCAGCAGGAACAGCGCCAGGTCGTTCAGGGTCGGCGGCCGGTCCGGGAGCACGTCCCGGGGCGAGGCCAGCTCGAAGGAGGCCGGCGCCGGGGCCGGCTCCGCAGCCGGGGCCGGAGGGTCCGACGGGCCGGCGGAGCCGCCCTGGCCCTCCGGTGAAGCGGGTTCCGGCACAGCGGTGCCGGGGCGGGAGGCGCCGTCGCCTGTCCACCACCGCCGTATCCAGGTGAGCACACCCGCCACGGGCCCTCTCCGATCTCTGCCCGACTGTCTCCAGTCCGGTGGGAACCTGCTAGGACGGGTACTGGGCCAGCACCTCGTCGATGAACGCGATCGCCTCGGCGCCGCACAGAGCCTGCTCGCGGGATTCCTCGAACCTCGCCAGGTACTCCGCGACCGCCTGCTGGTCGTCCCGCGTCGTCAGCGCGCCGTTCGGGCCCTCCACGAACAGGACGTCGTCGTCGTTGCGGAAGACCAGCGCGATCGACCCCTGGCGCAGCACCGGGTGCGCCCCCCGGGTGAAGGGCACCACGCCCAGGTCCACATGGGCCGCGGCGGCGTCCGCCGTCAGCCGGGCCAGCTGCTCGCGCATCGTGTCCGCACCGCCGACCCAGCGGCGCAGCGCCGCCTCGTCCACCAGGAACCGCAGCCGTGGCCCCATCGCCTCGCGCAGCAGCCGCCGCTGCCGCTCGGCCCGCAGCCGGACGATCGCGTCGATCCGCTGGGGCGGCAGCTCGCTGTGGGCCAGCAGGGCGCGCGTGTAGCCCTCGGTCTGGAGCAGGCCGGGGACGAGGGTCGGGTCGTAGGCGGAGAGTTCGTCCGCCGCGCTCTCCAGGCCGAGGTACGCCTTGAACGGCGGGCTCACCACATCCCGGAACGCGTGCCACCACGGCGGCCGCCGGCTCTCCCGGGTGGCCTGCTCCAGGTCGCGGCGGATCGTGTCGTCCGTGACGCCGTACAGATCGAGGAGCGCGCGCAGGTCCGTCACGGAGACCCCCACCGAGCCGCCCTCGATCCGGATGACCTTGGAGGGCGACCACGCGAGGCGTTCGGCCACCTCGGGCTGGCTGATGTGCGCGTCATTGCGGAAGCTGCGCAGCGCCAGACGCACCCTGCGCTTTTCCAGAGCCGGATCTTTCGATGTCATCTCCTCGCGGTCCCGATTCTTTGTCGAGGGTGACTTCGAGCCGCCACCTGGCAGTCGGGCTGGTGGCAGACTGCCAGGTGGCAACCTGCTTCCGGGCCGCCTGCTACCTGGCTGCCCTGCGGATTGCGCTCAGCCTACCTCCGGCGCACGCCGAACCCGGAACACACCCGCTGCGCATACTTTCTGATGGTGTGTCCAGTGGGGCGAGAGATGCCGAGGAAACGGTTGAAGCCCCAGCTCAGGGGGGCTGGAGGGCACTCGACGGGCCCCGATGGAACGTTTTCGGTCGAATTCCGCGAGGGAATCAGCCCTTGAAACGACCCCAAAGTTTGGGATAAAGGTCTGCGAGGACCGCCTCGTTCTCGAAGTCGATCGGGGTGCCCTCGGGCTCCGCCGGTGCCGGGGCGATCCCCAGCTCCGGGGCCACGGTGCCGGTGAGCTGCTCGTACGCCTCGTCCGCCGCGTACCCCAGCTCCTCGCCGTCCCCGTCGACCTCCTCGTCGAAGTCCTCCAGCAGCTCGGCCAGCTCGTCCGGTGCGTGCAGCGCCCCCTCGAACACTTCTCGCCCCTGGCCGATGAGCCAGCACCGGAAGAAGTCGAACGCGTCGTCGCTGCACCCGTCCAGCAGCACCCAGGCGGCGCCCCACAGATCCCAGCGGTAGGCGCGGTTGTACCGGGCCTCGAAGTGCCGGGCGAAGTCCAGGACCTGATCGGGATCCCGCTGGAGCAGCCGCTCCACGAGCAGGTCGGCCTGCTCCTCGGGGTCGCCCTCGGCGGCCGCACGGCTGCTGTCGACCAGCTCCCAGAACTCCGTCTCGTCCATCACGGCACCAGCATCCAGCCTCGGCCGCCCAGCCGCACGCGGAAAAAGCACAGCGGCGGGCAGCGGGGCGTGTGCCCTGCTGCCCGCCGCGGCGGTACCCGGTGTGTGCCGGGGCCTACAGACCGTACTTCTCGCGCGCTTCCTTCACGGCCGTCGCCTTGACCTCGCCGCGCCGGGCGAGCTGGGCCAGGGCCGCGGCGACGATCGACTCCGCGTCGACGCCGAAGTGGCGGCGGGCGGCCTCACGGGTGTCGGAGAGGCCGAAGCCGTCCGCACCGAGCGAGGAGTAGTCCTGCTCCACCCACTGCGCGATCTGGTCGGGCACCTGGCGCATGTAGTCGGACACGGCCAGCACCGGACCCTCGGCGCCCTGGAGGGCCTGCCGGATGTACGGGACGCGCTCCTCGCCGCGCAGCAGCGCCGCGTCCGCCTCCAGCGCGTCCCGGCGCAGCTCGCCCCAGGAGGTCGCGGACCACACGTCGGCGGCCACACCCCACTCCTCGGCCAGCAGCTGCTGCGCCTTGAGGGCCCAGTGGATCGCCGTACCGGAACCCAGCAGCTGGATGCGCGGCGCGTTGGCCGGCACGGTCACGCCCGCCGACTCCGCCGTGTTGAAGCGGTACAGACCCTTGACGATGCCCTCGTCGATGCCGAGGCCCTGCGGCTTCGCGGGCTGCGGCAGCGGCTCGTTGTAGACCGTCAGGTAGTAGAAGACGTTCTGGTCCTCGCCCGGCTTGGCCTCGCCGTACATCCGGCGCAGACCCTCACGGACGATCACCGCGATCTCGTAGGCGAACGCGGGGTCGTAGGAGAGCGCGGCCGGGTTGGTGGCGGCGATGACCGGGGAGTGGCCGTCGGCGTGCTGGAGGCCCTCACCGGTCAGGGTGGTACGGCCCGCCGTGGCACCGATGAGGAAGCCGCGGCCGAGCTGGTCGCCGAGCTGCCACATCTGGTCGGCGGTGCGCTGCCAGCCGAACATCGAGTAGAAGATGTAGAACGGGATCATCGCCTCGCCGTGCGTCGCGTACGACGTCGAAGCGGCGATGAAGTCGGCCATCGAACCGGCCTCGGTGATCCCCTCGTTGAGGATCTGGCCGTTCGTGGCCTCCTTGTAGTACATCAGCTGGTCCCGGTCGACCGGCTCGTACGTCTGGCCCTTCGGGGAGTAGATGCCGAGGGACGGGAAGAGCGACTCCATGCCGAAGGTGCGCGCCTCGTCGGGGACGATCGGCACCCAGCGCCTGCCCGTCTCCTTGTCGCGGACCAGGTCCTTGATCAGGCGGACGAAGGCCATGGTGGTGGCCACGTTCTGCGAGCCGGAGCCCTTGTCGAAGGAGGCGAAGGCCTTCTCCGCCGGGGCCGGCAGCGGGGCCAGCGCGTGCGTCCGGCGGGCCGGGGCGGGACCGCCCAGGGCCGCGCGGCGCTCCTGGAGGTAGCGGACCTCGGGGGAGTCGGCACCCGGGTGGCCGTAGGGCACCACGCCGTCCACGAAGTCGCTGTCCTTGATCGGCAGCTCGAGCAGGTCGCGCATCGCCTTGAACTCGTCCACCGTCAGCTTCTTCATCTGGTGGTTGGCGTTCTTCGACGCGAAGCCCTCGCCCAGGGTGTGGCCCTTGACCGTCTGGGCCAGGATCACCGTCGGCGCGCCCTTGTGCTCGACGGCGGCCTTGTACGCGGCGTACACCTTGCGGGCCTCGTGACCACCGCGCGAGAGGTGGAAGCACTCGAGGATCTTGTCGTCGCTCAGCAGCTTCGCCATCTCCACCAGCGCCGGGTCGGCACCGAAGAAGCCCTGGCGGATGTAGGCCGCGTCACGGGTCTGGTACGTCTGGATCTGCGCGTCCGGTACCTGGCGCAGCCGGCGTACCAGCGCGCCCGTGGTGTCCAGCGCGAACAGCTCGTCCCAGGCGGAGCCCCACAGCGTCTTGACGACGTTCCAGCCGGCGCCGCGGAACTGGGCCTCCAGCTCCTGCACGATCTTGAAGTTGGCGCGGACCGGGCCGTCCAGGCGCTGGAGGTTGCAGTTGATGACGAAGGTGAGGTTGTCCAGCTCCTCACGGGCGGCGAGCGCGAGGGCCGCCGTCGACTCCGGCTCGTCCATCTCGCCGTCGCCGAGGAACGCCCACACGTGCGAGGACGAGACGTCCTTGATGCCGCGGTTGGTGAGGTAGCGGTTGAAGCGCGCCTGGTAGATGGCGGAGAGCGGGCCGAGGCCCATCGACACCGTCGGGAACTCCCACAGCCAGGGCAGCCGGCGCGGGTGCGGGTAGGACGGCAGGCCGTTGCCGCCGGCCTCCTGGCGGAAGTTGTCCAGGTGGGCCTCGGTCAGCCGGCCGTCCAGGAAGGCGCGGGCGTAGATGCCGGGGGAGGCGTGGCCCTGGATGTACAGCTGGTCGCCGGAGCCGTCGCCCTCCTTGCCCTTGAAGAAGTGGTTGAAGCCGGTCTCGTACAGCCAGGCGGCCGAGGCGAAGGTGGCGATGTGGCCGCCGACGCCGTACTTGCTGCCCCGGGTCACCATCGCGGCCGCGTTCCAGCGGTTCCAGGCGGTGATCCGGGCCTCCATCTCCGGGTCACCGGGCTGGGCCGGCTCCGCGGAGGTGGGGATGGTGTTGACGTAGTCCGTCTCCAGCAGCTTCGGCAGCGCGATGCCGCCCGCCTCGGCGCGCTCCAGCGTGCGGCGCATCAGGTACGCGGCGCGGTGCGGCCCGGCCTCCCTGGCGACGGCGTCGAGGGAGGCCTGCCATTCGGCGGTCTCCTCCGGGTCGCGGTCCGGGAGCTGGTCGAGCGCGCTCGGCTGGATGGCGTTGGGGTCGGTCATGTCGCCGCCTTCCTCAGTCGAAGGGGGTTCCCTCACAGGCAAGGGTTCGGGGGTGCCCTAGGTCTTTGGCAGGACAGGGCAGCGGACTTCGGTGGAAGTCCGTCGGCGACTGTAACTCCCTGATCGATGATCGATCAAAGGGTTGAGCCGGAAAACCTCTCGATTTGGAGAAAGTCGGCACCCGGTGCCTTCGGTACTGGCACCGGGTGACGCGAAAATGCCTTGTTTTCGCAGGTGAGCGACGGTGTGCTCAGGCTCGCGGGGCGCAGCCGAGGACGTGCGCCTTCACCAGTTCGGCGATCCGCGGGTCGCGCCTGCGGAAGGCCTGCACCAGCTCCTCGTGCTCCTCCGCGTACGACTGCTGCACCGTGCCCAGCCAGCGGATGGACAGCGCCGTGAACACCTCGATGCCGAGCCCCTCCCACGTGTGCAGCAGCACCGAGTTGTCCGCCGCGCGGACCAGCTCGCGGTGGAAGCCGACGGTGTGCCGGACCTGGGCCGTGCCGTCGGCGTTGCGGTCGGCCTCGTACAGGGCCGCGACATGCGGCTCCAGGGCCGAGCAGTCCTCGGCGAGGCGGTCGGCCGCCAGCTCCGCGGCGATGGCCTCCAGGCCGGCCCGGACCGGGTAGCTCTCCTCCAGATCGGCCGCCGTCAGGTTCCGGACGCGGACGCCCTTGTTCGGCGCGGACTCGATCAGGCGCAGCGACTCCAGCTCGCGCAGGGCCTCGCGCACCGGGGTCTGGCTGACCTCCAGCTCGGTGGCGATCCGGCGCTCCACGATCCGCTCACCCGGCTGCCAGCGCCCGCTGACGATCCCTTCCACGATGTGCTCGCGGATCTGTTCGCGCAGCGAGTGGACGACGGGCGCGGTCATGAGGGCTCCTTCGGGAGGGCTGACGATTAGACAATACGGCGCGTTCGCTCCGCGGGTAGGAGGGGTGGGGCCGCTTTCGCGCAGGTGAGACGAGCCTTACACGCACCGTGTGCCGGCAAACACGAAACGCCCCGCCCGGAGAAGCTCCGGACGGGGCGTCGTACAGGCACAGGGCCCGGGGACTACAGACCGAGTTCGACCTCGAACTCGCCCGCCTCCAGGATGGCCTTGACCGCCGTCAGGTAGCGGGCCGCGTCGGCGCCGTCGACCAGACGGTGGTCGTAGGAGAGGGTCAGGTAGGTCATGTCGCGG
Organism: Streptomyces sp. NPDC127190; assembly: GCF_042672505.1. Classification (NCBI taxonomy): domain Bacteria; kingdom Bacillati; phylum Actinomycetota; class Actinomycetes; order Kitasatosporales; family Streptomycetaceae; genus Streptomyces; species Streptomyces sp. NPDC127190. The sequence continues at coordinate 216,071 of NZ_JBHXVE010000012.1, read as the reverse complement.
ACACCGATGACCGTGCCCTCCTCGGTCTCGATGACCGCCGGGCGCTTGACCGTGGCACCGATGCCGAGGATCGCGACCTGGCCCGGCGGCACGATGATCGTGTCGAACAGCGCGCCGCGCGAACCGGTGTTGGAGATGGTGAAGGTCGCGCCGGACAGCTCGTCCGGGGTGATCTTGTTGGCGCGGACCTTGCCGGCCAGCTCCGCCGTGGCCTTGGCGATGCCCGCGATGTTGAGGTCGCCGGCGTGCTTGATGACCGGGGTCATCAGGCCCTTCTCGGAGTCCACCGCGATACCGACGTGCTCGGTGTCGAAGTAGGTGATCGTGCCCTCGGCCTCGTTGATCTTGGCGTTGATGACCGGGTGGGCCTTCAGCGCCTGCGCGGCGGCCTTGACGAAGAACGGCATCGGGGAGAGCTTGACGCCCTCACGGGCCGCGAAGGAGTCCTTCGCCTTGGCGCGCAGCTTCATCAGGCGCGTGACGTCGACCTCGACGACCGAGGACAGCTGCGCCTGCTCGTGCAGCGCCTTGACCATGTTGTCGCCGATGACCTTGCGGATGCGCGGCATCTTGACGGTCTGGCCACGGAGCGGGGAGGCCTCCAGGGTGGGGGCCTTCTTGGCGGCGGCCGGGGCGGCAGCGGCGGGAGCCGGAGCAGCGGCGGCGGCCTTCGCGGCCTCGGCGGCGGCGAGGACGTCCTGCTTGCGGATACGGCCGCCGACGCCGGTGCCCTTGACGGCGCCCAGGTCGACGCCGTTCTCGGCGGCGAGCTTGCGCACCAGCGGGGTCACGTACGCGCCCTCGTCGGTCGCCTGGGCGGCCGGAGCGGGGGCGGCGGGCGCCGGGGTGACCGGAGCCGGCGCGGGCGCCGGAGCCGGGGCCGGGGCCGGGGCGGCGGGCTGGACCGGCGCCGGAGCGGCGGCGGCCGGAGCCGGAGCCGGGGCGGCGGGCGCGGGAGCCTGGGCGGCCGGAGCCGGAGCGGCGGCCGGGGCAGCAGCGGCCGGAGCCGGGGCGGCCGGGGCCGGAGCGGCGGCCGGGGCGGCACCCGCGGCACCGATGACGGCGAGCTTGGCGCCGACCTCGGCGGTCTCGTCCTCGCCGACCACGATCTCCAGCAGCACGCCGGAGGCGGGCGCCGGGATCTCGGTGTCGACCTTGTCCGTGGAGACCTCGAGCAGCGGCTCGTCGGCCTCGACGGAGTCGCCGACCTGCTTCAGCCAGCGGGTGACGGTGCCCTCGGTGACGGACTCACCGAGCGCGGGCAGGACCACGTCCGTGCCCTGGGCGCCACCGGCCGGGGCGGCCGGAGCGGCCGGGGCCTCGGGGGCCGGAGCGGCGGCGGGGGCCTCGGCCACCGGGGCGGCCGGAGCCTCGGCCGGAGCCGGAGCCGGAGCGGCCTCGGCGGCGGGGGCCGGGGCGGCGGCGGGGGCACCGGTGCCGTCGTCGATGATCGCCAGCTCGGCGCCCACCTCGACCGTCTCGTCCTCGGCGACCTTGATGGAGGCCAGGATGCCGGCGGCCGGGGCCGGGATCTCGGTGTCGACCTTGTCGGTCGAGACCTCGAGCAGCGGCTCGTCGGCCTCGACGCGCTCGCCCTCGGCCTTCAGCCAGCGGGTGACAGTGCCCTCGGTGACGCTCTCGCCGAGCGCCGGAAGGGTTACGGAAACCGCCATGGTTTCGGTTGCTCCTAACGAATTGCGGAAGTCTGTGTCGTCGCGCCCGATGTCGGAAGGCGTCAGTCGTGCATGTGCAGCGGCTTGCCGGCCAGCGCCAGGTGAGCCTCGCCGAGCGCCTCGTTCTGCGTCGGGTGGGCGTGGATGAGCTGGGCCACCTCGGCCGGCAGCGCCTCCCAGTTGTAGATCAGCTGCGCCTCGCCGACCTGCTCGCCCATGCGGTCGCCGACCATGTGGACGCCGACCACGGCACCGTCCTTGACCTGGACCAGCTTGATCTCGCCGGCCGTCTTCAGGATCCGGCTCTTGCCGTTGCCGCCGAGCGGGAACTTGATCGAGACGACCTTGTCCGCGCCGTAGACCTCCTTGGCCTTGGCCTCGGTGAGACCGACCGAGGCGACCTCCGGCTGGCAGTACGTGACCCGCGGGACACCGTCGTAGTCGATCGGGACGACCTTCAGGCCGGCCAGCCGCTCCGCCACCAGGATGCCCTCGGCGAAGCCGACGTGCGCGAGCTGGAGCGTGGGCACGAGGTCACCGACGGCGGAGATGGTCGGCACGTTGGTGCGCATGTACTCGTCGACGAGGACGTAGCCGCGGTCCATCGCGACGCCCTGCTCCTCGTAGCCGATACCGGCGGAGACCGGGCCGCGGCCGACGGCGACGAGCAGCAGCTCCGCCTCGAACTCCTTGCCGTCCGCCAGGGTGACCTTGACACCGTCCTGGGTGTACTCGGCCTTCTGGAAGAAGGTGCCCAGGTTGAACTTGATGCCGCGCTTGCGGAAGGCGCGCTCGAGAAGCTTCGAGGAGTTCTCGTCCTCGACCGGGACGAGGTGCTTCAGGCCCTCGATCACGGTGACGTCGGCACCGAAGGACTTCCACGCCGAGGCGAACTCGACACCGATGACACCGCCGCCCAGGATGATCGCGGACTTCGGCACGCGGTCCAGGACGAGGGCGTGGTCGGAGGAGATGATGCGGTTGCCGTCGATCTCCAGGCCCGGCAGCGACTTCGGCACGGAGCCGGTCGCCAGCAGGATGTGGCGGCCCTGGATGCGCTGGCCGTTCACGTCCACGGAGGTGGGGGAGGACAGGCGGCCCTCACCTTCGATGTACGTCACCTTGCGGGAGGCGATGAGACCCTGGAGGCCCTTGTACAGGCCGGCGATCACATCGTCCTTGTACTTGTGGACGGCCGCCATGTCGATGCCCTCGAAGGTGGCCCGTACGCCGAACTGCTCGCTCTCGCGGGCCTGGTCGGCGATCTCGCCCGCGTGCAGCAGGGCCTTCGTGGGGATGCAACCGTTGTGCAGGCAGGTACCGCCGACCTTGCCCTTCTCGATCAGGGCGACGTCCAGGCCCAGCTGGGCCCCGCGCAGGGCCGCGGCGTAACCACCGCTACCACCGCCGAGGATCACTAGGTCGAAAACGGTGCTGGCGTCGTTCGCCACGTCACGTCCTCCATGCATGTGCGCCGTGCGCCGGTCTCCGATGACCGGCAGGCGGCTGGTGTCCGGCCGCTTGATGCTTCGGCCCTTCGGTGGGGGCCCTGTCCTGCCGGGCTCCATCTTTGCACTTGTCGGAGGGGACCGAGACGCCGGGCCGGTGTGTGAGACGGGCCACTAGAGCGGCTCCGCGGGGGCGCGGGGGGCTGTGCGAGAGTCCCTGGCGCCCCTGCGGAGGCCGTACGAACCGTACGAACCGGGCGAACGGTATGGATCGTACGGCTCGCGGCGTACGGCGGCTCAGCCGAGCTCGCCCGCGGCGGTCAGTTCCGCCAGCCGGACCAGCGTGCGCACCGCCGTGCCCGTACCGCCCTTCGGGGTGTACCCGAACGGGCCGCCCTCGTTGAACGCCGGACCGGCGATGTCGAGGTGCGCCCACGGGATGCCCTCGCCCACGAACTCGCGCAGGAAGAGACCGGCGACCAGGCCGCCGCCCATCCGCTCGCCCATGTTCGACATGTCGGCCACCTGGGACTCCATGCCCTTGCGCAGGTGCTCCGGCAGCGGCATCGGCCAGGCCGGCTCGCCGACCTCCTCGGCGACCTCGTGCACCGTGGTGCGGAACGCCTCGTCGTTGGCCATGACACCGAACGTCCGGCTGCCCAGCGCCAGCATCATCGCGCCGGTCAGCGTCGCGACGTCCACGATCGCGTCCGGGCTCTCCTGCGAGGCGGCCCACAGCGCGTCGGCCAGCACCAGACGCCCCTCGGCGTCGGTGTTGAGGACCTCGACCGTCTTGCCGCTGTACATGCGCAGCACGTCACCCGGGCGCAGGGCGGCACCGGACGGCATGTTCTCGGCCAGCGCCAGCCAGCCGGTGACCTTGACCTCCAGGCCGAGCCGCGCGGCGGCGACGACCGCGGCGAACACGGCGGCGGCACCGCTCATGTCGCACTTCATCGTCTCGTTGTGCCCGGCCGGCTTCAGCGAGATGCCGCCCGAGTCGTAGGTGATGCCCTTGCCGACGAAGGCCAGGTGCTTCTCCGCCCCGGCGGGCGCGTACGTCAGCTTCACCAGGCGCGGAGCCGCCGCCGAGCCGCCGCCCACGCCGAGGATGCCGCCGTAGCCGCCCTTGGCCAGCGCCTTCTCGTCGAGCACCTGCACCTTGATGCCGTGCTCCTTGGCCGCGGTCTGAGCGAGCCCGGCGAAGATCGCGGGGTTCAGCTCGTTCGGCGGCATGTTGATCAGGTCGCGGGCGCGGTTCAGCTCCTCGCAGACCGCGACGGCGCGGGCGACGGCGCCCTTGTGGGCGGCGTCCCGCGGCTTGCCGCCGAGCAGCGCGGCCTCGGCCAGCGGCGCCTTGCCGTTCTTGCCGTTCCTGCCGGCCTTGGCGTCCTTGCCGTTCTCCTTGTAGAGGTCGAAGGAGTACGCGCCGAGCAGCACGCCCTCGCCGATCGCCTCGATGGCGTCGGGGCCGTCCACGGGCAGCGCGAAGGCGGCCTTCCTGGTGCCGGTGAGCGCCCGGGCGGCCACGGCGGCGGCCTTGCGCAGCGCCTCGGGGTCGTAGCCGGCCGCGCCGTCCTCGCCGTCCTCGGCCTCGGTGCCGGGCTCGGCGCCCAGGCCCACCGCCACCACGAGCGGTGCCTTGAAACCGGCCGGGGCGGGCAGCTTCGTCAGCTCGCCCTCGGCACCCGAGGCACCCAGGGTCTCCAGGACGCCGGCCAGCTTGCCGTCGTACGCCTTGTCCACTGCCTCGGCGCCGGGGGCGACGACGGGGCCCTGGGCGCCCTTGGCGACACCGATCACGATCGCGTCGGCCCGCAGGCCGGGCGCCGCTGCGGTGCTGAGAGTCAGAGCAGTCACGGTGGTGAATTCTCGCTTCCGATGTGAAGTTGCTGTGGCCGAAACGGGGTGGGTCGACCGGGCCCGAGAGCCGACCCTAGGCCCAGGCCTGGGGACTGTCGGCACCGGGGCCTTCACCCTGTCGGCGAACACTTGGGACGAGACTACGCGCGTGGGGGCGTTCGATCATGCCTGCGGACGTTCACCCGGACGTGGCGTCATGGCCGCTTCCGCCCCCTCCGCACCCGTGGCGTGAGCCACACTCATCGGGTTCCGACGGGTCCGTGACCCGCGGTTTCACCTGAATTCCACCGATCCCGCGCCGTACCGTCACGGCCCACGGACGGGGATCCTCCGGGGGGAGAACCAGTCATGACTCAGCGTGCGCGCCGCTGGCAGGCGGCGACCGTCACCGCGACGGCCGCGGGAATGCTCGCGCTCGGCACCGCCGTGCCGGGCGCGGCGGCCGCGCCCGAGCCGCGCATCGACCTCAGGGTGCTGGTGGTCGACGACGGCGCCGGCCCGGTCGGTGCCATCACCGCACAGCTGCGGAGCGAGGGCGTGCCGTACACCCGGGTCGATCTGAACGACTCCGCGCGGCCGGCCCTCACCGGCACCTTCCTCGGCGACACCGTCGACGGCCGGCCGCGCGCGAAGTTCCAGGGCGTCGTCCTGCCGAACGAGGCACCCTTCGGCGCGGGCTCGGCCGAGCAGACGGCCCTGGAGGCGTACGAGAGGACGTACGGCATCCCGCAGCTGGACGCCTCCACCTGGGCCCACCCCGAGGTCGGCCTCGACTACACGGACGCCGGCGGCTACGCCGGGCCGCTGGACGGCCGTACCGCCACCGTCACCGCGGCCGGCCGGCTGAGCCCCTTCGGCTATCTGCGGGGCTCCTTCTCCTTCGAGGACAACTCGCCCACCGTGGACGAGAGCTACGGCTTCGTCGCGCGGCCCCGCACCGGCTTCACCAGCTATGTCGACATCCCGGTGCCCGGCGGCACCGGCACCGGCAGCCTGCTCGGCGAGTACGCCCACGACGGCCGCCGCGAGCTGGTCGTGACCTTCGTCTACAACCAGTACCAGCAGCAGTTCCGGGTGCTGGTCCGCGGCATGGTCGAGTGGCTGACCCAAGGGGTGCACCTCGGGCAGGCCCGCAACTACTTCGCCGTCCACGTGGACGACGTCTTCGCCCCGGACGCCCGCTGGGACACCGGGCGCAACTGCACCCCCGGCGACTTCGACTGCGGCGACGGCAGCACAGACACCACCGCACCGATCCGGATGACGGCCGACGACGCCCGGTACGCCGCCTCCTGGGAGCAGGCGCACGGCTTCACCCTGGACCTGGCGTTCAACGCGGGCGCCGGCGAGGAGTGGAAGAGCGAGCACGGCGGCACGGACCCGCTGACCGACCAGCTCCTCGCGGACCGGGCCAGGTACCGCTGGATCAACCACACCTACACCCATCTGTTCCTCGGCTGTGTGCAGGACACCTCGACCGTGCCCTGGAGCTGCGCGAAGAACACCGACGGCTCCACCCAGTGGGTGAGCCGCTCCGCCATCTCCGCCCAGATCTCCGACAACCGCGGCTGGGCGGTGCGGCACGGCCTGTCCGTCGACCGCACCGAACTGGTCACCGGCGAGCACTCGGGCCTGCGGACCCTGCCGCAGCAGCCGCAGGACAACCCCAACCTCGCGCCCGCCCTCGCCGACAACGGCGTGCAGTGGACCGGCTCGGACGACTCCCGCGAGCCCGAGCAGCGCACCGTGACCGGCGGCACCACCCTCACCGTGCCGCGCTACCCGATGAACGTGTACTACAACGTCGGCACCCGGGCCGAGATGGCCGACGAGTACAACTGGATCTACACGTCCAAGGCGGACGGCGGCAGCGGCCTGTGCGAGAACAACCCGACCTCCACCTGCCTGCCCGCGCCGCTGGACACCGCCACCGGCTACACCGACCGCATCGTGCCCGCCGAGGCGCACACCGACCTCGGCCATGTGCTGGCCAACGACCCGCGCCCGCACTACGCCCACCAGTCCAACCTCGCCGAGGACCGCATCCTCTACCCGGTCCTGGACCGCGTCCTCGCCGACTACCAGGCCCTGTTCGCCGACAACACCCCGGTCGTGAACCTCCGCGAGAGCGCGATCGGCACCGAACTGCACGACCGGGCCACCTGGCAGGCCGCCCTGGACTCCGGCCGGGTCACCGCCTACCGCATCGGCACCACCGTCACCGTCACCGCCCCGTCCGGCACCCCGATCCCGGTCACTGCGCCGGAGGGCACCCAGCAGCAGAACCTGCTGACCACGACCGCCTTCGGCACGCCCTACGCGGGCGACCGCCAGGCATGGGCCACGCCGGGCGCCCTCCAGTCGGGGCTCACCCTGCAACTCCCCCAGGGGTGACCGCGCCGGGGGAGCGGCGAGCGGCGAACCGCGGGACACACCACAGGGGGGACACCATCCGTACCGGCCGTCACATAACCATGCTCACCGAAGGCACCTACCCGCATATCCACGGCGGCGTCAGCACCTGGTGCGACCAGCTGATCCGGGGCATGCCCGAGGTCCGCTTCCACGTCGTGTCGCTCACCGGCACCGGCCGCGAACCCGTCACCTGGGAGCTGCCGGCCAACGTCCGCCACCACCACACCGTGCCCACCTGGGGCCCCCGCCCCGGCCACGCCCGGCCGCCGTACGGCCGGGCCCGGCGCCGCTTCACCGACGCCTACGAGCGCCTGCTGCTGTCCTTCCTCGACCCCGAGCCGCAGACCGACTTCGGTGCGGCGCTGTACGATCTCGCCGTCATCGCCCGCGAGGGACGGCTGGCGGCGGCCCTGCGCACCGAGTCCGCGCTGCGCTCGCTGCACTGGATCTGGACCATGCCGCATCTGCCCACGGCGGTCGCCCGGCCCACCGTGCACGACGCGCTCACCGCCCTCGACCTGCTGGAACACGCCCTGCGCCCGCTCGGCGTGCGGATCCCCGAGGACTCCGTCGCACACGCCGTCAGCAACGGCCTCGCCACCCTGCCGGCCCTGGCCGCGCACCGCCTCGACGGGGTGCCCTTCCTGCTCACCGAGCACGGCATCTATCTGCGCGAGCGCTACCTCGGCCACCGGGACCAGCCCTACCGCTGGCCCGTGAAGGCCTTCCTCCTCGGCTTCTACCGTGAACTCAATTCACACGCCTACCGGGCGGCCGACCTGATCACCCCCTGCAACCAGTACAACCGCCGCTGGGAGGAGCGCGGCGGCGCCGACGCCGACCGCATCCGCACCGTCTACAACGGGGTCGACCCGCACGCCTTCCCGCACGCCGGCCCCGAACCCGACGTCCCCACCCTCACCTGGTGCGGCCGCGTCGACCCCATCAAGGACCTGGAGACGCTGCTGCGCGCCTACGCCCTGGTCCGCGCCGAACTCCCGGAGACCCGGCTGCGGCTCTTCGGCCCGGTCCCGCCCGGCGGCGAGGCCTACCGCACCCGCCTGGAGAAGCTCGCCGCCGAACTCGGCGTCACCGACGGCCTCACCTTCGAGGGCCGCATCACCGAGGTGTGGCGCGCCTACGCGGCCGGCCACCTCGTCATGCTCTCCTCCATCTCCGAGGGCTTCCCCTTCTCCCTCATCGAGGCCATGTCCTGCGGCCGTACGACGGTCTCCACGGACGTCGGCGGGGTCCGCGAGGCCGTCGGCGACACCGGCCTGGTCGTCCCGCCGCGCGAACCGGAGAAGATGGCGGCGGCCGCCCTGACCCTCCTGAAGGACCCCGAACGACGCCTCGCCCTCGGCGAGTCGGCGCGCCGGCGGGTCATCGACCGGTTCACCCTGCGCCGTTCGGTCGACAACTTCCGCACCGTCTACCAGGAACTCGCCGGCCTGCCCGAGCGGTACGAACCCACGGTCGAGACGGTCGCCGACTGGACCGCGGAACTGCGCGACCCCTGGTACACCGCGCTCACGGACGGAACCGGCCGATGACCGACACCACCCCCGGGCAGGCCCGCACCCTGCCCGCCCCGCCCGCCCTGCCCCGCCCGCGCGTCCGGCCCGGCTGGGCCCGGCCCGACCCGATCGACCGACTCGCCCGCGAACTGGACGAGTTCGCGGCCGCCGCGGTCCACCCGGACGAGATAGCCGCCCTGCTGGAGTCCGACGGCCTCTCCGACGAGCAGATACGCGAGCGCTACGGCGTACCGGACTCCTTCGCCCTCGCCGAGCGGCTCTACGACCGCACCCCCCGCCGCCACCCCGAACCGGCGGCCCCGCCCCCCGAGCCCTGGCACACCGGCCTCCTCGGCTGCCTGCTGCGCGGCCTCCTCTTCGCGCTGCCGGGCTTCGCCTACGTCCTCGGCGCCCCGTTCCTCTCCGACCCCCGCGCGCTGCTCGCGGGCGCCCTGTGCGGCTGGGCCTGGAACCAGGGCCTCGCCCACCGCGCCTACTCCTGGCTGGGCCTGGGCGACCCGGCAGCGGCCCGCCGCTGCCTCCTTACCGGCACCCCGGCGGGCATGCTCCTCGGCACCCTGACGGCCCTGGCGGTCACCGGCCCCGGCCACCCCGGGACCATCGCCTTCGCGGCCGCCCAGTCCTGCTACCTGGGCGCGTCCAGCGCCCTGCTGGTCATGGGCCGGGAGCGGGTGCTGCTGGCGGCCCTGCTCCCGCTGACGGCCGGCGGCCTGCTCGCTCCGTTCCTGCCGCTCCCGGGGCCCTGGCGGCCGGCGCTGCTGCTGACCTCCCTCGCCGCCGTGGCCGTGCTCGGGCTGCGCGAGGTGCGCCCGAAGGGGCCGCGGCAGCCCGGCGACCGGGCGGCCACGACGGGCCCCCGGCCGGTCGCCTCCCTGCCCTACGCCCTCTTCGGCCTGGCCACCGGCACCCTCGTCCTCCACACCTCGCTGTCCGACCCCCGCACCGCGGTGGCGCTGACGCTCAGCATGGGGCCCGCGGAACACCTGCTCCACCGCTTCCGCACCCGCACCCGCTCCGCCCTGCGCACCACCGACACCCCGCGGGCCTTCCGCCGGAGCACCGCCCGCGCCCTGGCCCGCTGCCTCGCCGCCTACCTGGCGACCCTGCTCGTCCCCGCCCTGTTCCTGCCCCGCCCGCAGGCGGCCGGTCTGCTCGCGCTCGGCGCGGTGCTGTGGACCGGCCTGCTGCTCCAGTCCTTCGGCGCGGTGCTCGGTGCCACGGCCGGGTGCGGCGCGGCCGCCCTCGCCCAGACCCTGGCGCTGCTCGCCCGCACGGGCCACCCGCACACCGTGGCGCTCGCCGTGTACGCGGCGGCGGCCCTGGCCCAGTCCGCGCTGGCGTGCGGCCTGCTCGGAAGGGTGACCGCGCACCGATGAGCACTCTGCTGGTCCCGTACTACGAACACCCCGCGGTCCGTCCCGCCGAGTGGGCGGCCGTCCTCGCCGCCGCACCCCGGCTGTACGGCGTCGTCCTCAACCCCGCGAGCGGCCCGGGCGAGCGCCCCGACGCGGACTTCGCCGACACGGCCGCGCGGCTGCGGGCGGCCGGGGTGACCGTGCTCGGCTATGTGGACACGGGCTACGGCGGGCGGCCGTACGAGGACGTCGTACGCGACCTGACCCGGCACCGGGACTGGTACGGCGTCCAGGGCGCCTTCCTCGACCAGGTGAGCACCGGGATCGGCGAGTTCGCGGCCTGCGAGCGGCTCGCCGCGGCCGCCCGCGCCCTCGGCTGCCGCACGCTCGCCCTGAACCACGGCACGCCCCCGCACCCGGCGTACGCGGCGCTGGCGGAGCTGCTCGTCACCTTCGAGGGCCCCTGGACGGCGTACCGCCGCACACCCGCCCGGCCCGAACCCTCTCCGGCGGGGGCGCGTCACTGCCATCTGGTGTACGGCGTCCCGGCCGGCGTCGACCTGGCCGGCGCCGCGCGGGAGCGGGGCGCCGCCGTGCACTGCGCGGTGCCCGGCACCGGCGCTCACCCCTGGGGCACACTGCCCCACGGGCTGGGCACCGGACGCTGAAACGCGCTGTCCACCGTGGTGCCGGCCAGCCGGTCGGCGAGGGAGCGGCGGGTGGGGAAGAGGACGGTCAGCGCGTTGACGAGGAACAGCAGCACCGCGACCGCCCACACCGCCACCGACAGCAGGAACTGGCCCTCGACCAGCAGCACACAGGCGAGCGCGAAGACGGCGATGTCGGCGGCGGTGGTCACGGCGGCCCGGCGCAGGATGTGCCGGGACAGCCGCGGGGTGACGCACAGGCCGAGCAGGCCCTTGCCGAGAGTGCGGCCGAGCCAGCGCAGACAGGCCCACTGGTAGAGGAAGGTGACGAGGACGAGCGCCCCGAAGGCCTCCTCCACGTCCAGCACCACCTTGTCCCACAGCGACAGCCCCAGGTGCTCGGAGGCGCCGATGACGTCACCGCGCGAGGCCAGCAGGTCCAGGCCGCCCTTGGTGGCCAGCTCCGGCACGTCGGTGACGAGCGCGGTGATCCGGTGGAAGGTGAGCACGGCGAGCAGCGAGGCCGCCGCCAGCACCAGTGCGAAGTCGATGAACCAGGCCGCAACGCGGCGCAGCGTAGGCACGGAGTCCCCCCGATCCTGCTTTCCTGTCCGTGTACGGCCGTCGAGCCTAGCGGCCCAGCGCCAGCACCACGAACGCGGCCGTCGCGGCCGTCTCCGCGAGGGCGCCGAAGACATCCCCGGTCACCCCGCCGAAGCGCCGCACACAACGGCGCAGCAGCAGCTCGGCGACGCCGACGGCGGCCAGGACCGCGAGCGCGGCGCGCAGCCCGTCGTACCCGCCGAGGCAGCCGCCCGCCGCCCCGGCCGCCACGGTCACCACGCCCGCCGCCGCCAGCGCCGCACCACCCGGCACCACCCCGGCCACCGCCGCGCCCAGCCCCTCCGGCCGGGCGGCCGGCACCCCGGCGCGGGCGGCCAGGGTCAGCGCCAGCCGGGCGGCGGTCGCCGACACCACGGCGGCCAGCGCGCCCCGCGCCCACGAGCCGCCGTACAGCTGCGCCAAGACGGCGATCTGGGCGGCCAGCACCAGCACGAGCGTGATGACCCCGAACGGCCCGATGTCCGACTGCTTCATGATCCGCAGGGCGTCCTCGGCGGGCTTGCCGCTGCCCAGCCCGTCGGCGGTGTCGGCGAGCCCGTCGAGGTGCAGACCACGGGTGAGGACGGCCGGTACGGCGACCGAGCCGACGGCCGCGAGCAGCCCGCCGGCGCCCAGGGCGAGCAGCCCCAGCCCCACCCCGGCCGAGCAGCCGCCGACGACCAGCCCGGCCAGCGGAGCGCTCAGCATGCCCCCGCGCGCGGCGGCCCGGTCCCACCGGGTCACCGGAACGGGCAGCACGGTGAGCGTGCCGAAGGCGAACCGAACACCGTCGAACGAAGAGGACTTGAGCACCGGCGCAGGGTACTAGGCGCTTGCGGAGCCTCCGGCAGGCGCTGGGGATAAAGTGCGCACATGGGGCACTGGTGGGTGCGGAACATCGTGGAACCGGGCAAGCTTCCGCTGCTGCTCGCCCTTGCCGCCTTCGTGCTGACCTTTCTGGTCACCCGCATCATCACCCGGCTGATCCGGGCCGGGAAGGGCCCCTTCGGCAATGTCAGCGCGGGCGGGCTGCACATCCACCACGTCGTCCCCGGGGTGCTCCTCACCGTCGTGGGCGGCTTCGGCGCCGTCGCCAGCGACCGGCACGGCGCGGGCGCGGCCGTCGCCGCCGTCGTCTTCGGCATGGGCGTCGGGCTGGTGCTGGACGAGTTCGCGCTGATCGTGCACCTGGACGACGTCTACTGGACCGAGGAGGGCCGCAAGAGCGTCGAGGTCGTCGTCCTCACCGGCGCCCTCGTCGGACTGCTGCTGGCCGGATTCTCCCCCTTCGGCGTCAACGACCTGACACAGCAGGAGCTGACCGACCGCGGCACGGTCATCCTCAACATCGCCGGGAACTTCCTCCTGTCGCTGCTGGCCCTGAGCAAGGGCAAGGCGCGGATGGCGGTGATCGGCGTGATCGTGCCGCTGGTCGCGCTCGTCGGGGCCGTACGGCTGGCCCGCCCCGGCTCCCCGTGGGCCCGCCGCTTCTACGGCCGCCGGCCCCGCGCCCGTGCCAAGGCCGCGCTGCGTGCCTACCACCACGACCGCCGCTGGTCCGGCCCGCGCCGCGCCCTTCAGGACTGGATCGGCGGCAGACCCGACCCGCGCCCGGCCCGGCTGCCCGGCCGCCGCTGAGCCTCCCGGAGCAGGCGCCGGCCGCCCCCGCGCAGCCGGTGCCGCAGCCGCTGCCACCGCCGGTGCCCCTGCCCCGGCCGACGGGCCGGCCGGAACCGGGGCCGCTGCCGGTGCCGCACCGCCGCCACCAGGCAGAGCAGCCCCACGGCCATCAGCGCCGCCAGATGCTCCTTGCCGGCCAGGTTCTCCTTGACCAGCACCTCCACCACCATCGCCGCGGTCACCGCGCCCGTCGTGACATAGGCGCCGTACCGCCAGCCCACGAACACGGCGAGCCCCACCACCGCCGCCGACGGACCGGTGTCCACCACCTCCGCGTCCGTCCAGGGCAGCCCGAACGGGGCGTGCGCGCCGAGCCCGATGCCGATGCGCGCGTACAGCGTCCCGGCGAGCGTGGCGACATAGGCGATGGTCAGCGTCCGCCACCAGCCGATGCACACCTCGGCGATCCCGAACACGAAGAGGATCTGCGCCAGCGCGCCCCACACCGGCAGGTCCAGCGCGGGCACGAACAGGGACAGCGGAGTGCGCAGCAGGGCCAGCCACAGCGGGTCCTCGGCCTGCACGGCCCCGAAGTCCTGCACCGGCTGGTATCCCCACGGCTGGTTCTGCACCCACTGGAGCAAGGCGGTCAGGGCCACCGCCGACAGGGTCATCGGCATCACCCGCAGGCGCCGCTTCACCAGGGGCTCGCGCACGGTGACGTACAGCAGCCCCCACTCGGTACGGGCCCAGCGGGCGAGCGTTCCCATCAAGCGTTCCTCATCCCCGTACGGTCATCTGCGCGACCCCAGATGCCTGCGATGCAGCCACTTGGGCAGCCCCGGCGCCTCCAGGAACCCCTCCGCGCGGGCCGCCGCGAGGCCGATGCGCAGCAGGTCCGCGCTCTTCTCGAAGAGCAGGAACCGCGGTTCCCAGATGGGCCGGTACTTGGCGTTGGCGCGGTACAGCGACTCGATCTGCCACCAGCGGGAGAAGAAGCTGAGCAGCGAGCGCCACAGCCTCAGCACCGGACCGGCACCGAGGCGCGCGCCACGTTCGAAGACCGACCGGAACATCGCGAAGTTGAGTGAGACCTGAGTGATCCCGATCTCGTCGGCCCGCCGCAGCAGTTCGATGACCATGAACTCCATCAGCCCGTTGTCGGAGTCCCGGTCGCGCCGCATCAGGTCCAGGGACAGCCCGTGCGGCCCCCACGGCACGAAGGACAGCAGCGCCCGCAGCCGCCCCTCGGCGTCCGTGCACTCCAGCATCACGCACTGCCCGTCCTCGGGATCGCCGAGCCGGCCCAGCGCCATGCTGAACCCGCGCTCGGTGGCGCCGTCCCGCCAGTCGTCCGCGCGCTCCAGGAGGTACGCCATCTCGTCCGCCGGGATGTCCGCGTGCCGCCGGATGCGCACCCGGTAGCCCACCCGCTTCACCCGGTTGTACGCCTGCCGGACGGTCCGCATCGCCCGCCCCTCCAGGGTGAAGTCGGCGACCTCCACGATCGCCTCGTCACCGAGTTCGAGCGCGTCCAGGCCGTGCCGGGCGTAGACGGTCCCGGCCTCCTCGCTTGCCCCCATCACCGCGGGGATCCAGCCGTGCGCCCGCGCCTGTGCCAGCCACGGGGCGATCGCCCCCGGCCAGGCCTCCGGATCACCGAGCGGATCCCCGGACGCCAGACTGACCCCGCCGACGACGCGGTAGGCGACGGCCGCCTTGCCGGTCGGCGACCACACGACGCTCTTCTCCCGGCGCAGCGCGAAATAGCCCAGCGAGTCCCGCTCGCCGTGCCGGTCCAGCAGGGCCCGCAGCTGCTTCTCGTCGTCCTCGGTGAGCGGGTCGACGGCGCGCCGGGAGCGGAACGCGGCGTAGAACACCGCGAGGACGAGGACCGTACTGAGCACGTTGACGGCGACATTGGCCCAGTTGGGCGGGGCGATGCCGGGGAAGCGGCTCTCGTCGGCGGTGACCGACACCAGGCGCAGGGTGCCGTAGTGCCAGCGCTCCCAGAAGGTCGAACGGCCCGCGTCCGGCGCCCGGTTGGTGACGGTGACGATCAGCCCGGCCAGCAGGCTCGCGGCGAGCCCGCCGCCGACGGCCACGGTCGCGGCGAGCCGCGGGTTGGACCGGTCGCCCTTGGCGTAGAACTCCCGCCGCCCGACGAGCAGCGCCCCGGTGAACGCGGCCGTCAGCGCCAGCGACACCCAGTTCTGCGCGTACCGCCGGATCTCCGGGAACGCCATGGCGAACGCGAACAGGGCCAGAAAGGCCCCGCTGAGCACCAGGTTGAGGATCCACGCGGCCCGCTTGCGGCGCCGCATGGTGATGGCGAGGAACGTGGTGAAGACACCGGAGGCGAAGCCGGCCGTCAGCAGGTAGGGGGTGAAGAAGTCGTCCTGGTTGTGCCGGCGCACGTCCTGGTAGAGCGAGACCCACACCGCGCTGAGGAAGTTGATGAAGGCGACGGTCCGCAGATACCAGACGGCGAGGGCGGCGGCCCGCCGGGAGGCCCCGGTGGACCGCCGCCCCTCCTCACTCGAGCGCCCCGGTTCGGCTCGCTGCGGAACGGCAATTCGGGCATCTCCCATGGGGAAGGATCATATGGGCGTTGCTCCGGTGAACCGCACCTTTTCGGCCCACGGCGACCACAACGGCTCACCGCCGAACCCCGTGTTGCCGAACCGGCTCCGCGACCGGGCTACTCCTCCGCCAACTCGTCCGCCTCCGGCGCCTCCGCGGCCTCGGGCTTCTCGGCGTCCGGCTTCTCGGGCAGCTCCGCGGCCAGCGCCGCGGCGGCCCGCACCAGCGGCAGCGCCAGCAGCCCGCCGACTCCCTCGCCGACCTTCACGCCCTGCTCCAGCAGCGGCTCCAGGGCCATCCGGTCCAGCGCCTTGGCCTGCCCCGGCTCCCCGCTGTCGTGCCCGGCCAGCCACCAGTCCGGCGCCCGGAACGCCACTCGCTGCGCGACCAGCGCGCACGCCGCGGCCACCACCCCGTCCAGCACCACCGGCAGCTTGCGCACCGCGCACTGCAACAGGAACCCGGTCATCGCCGCGAGGTCCGCCCCGCCCACGGTCGCCAGCAGCTGCATCTGGTCCCCGAGCACCGGCCGCGCCCGGCGCAGCGCGTCCCGGATCGCGGCGCACTTGCGCATCCACGCCAGGTCGTCGATCGCGAGCCCGCCGCGCCCGGTCACCACCGACGCGTCGGTCCCGCACAGCGCGGCGATCAGCACCGCCGCGGCCGTGGTGCCGCCCACGCTGACATCGCCGAGCACCACCAGGTCCGTACCCGAGTCGGCCTCCTCGTCGGCGACGGCGACCCCCGCCCGCAGCGCCGCCTCGGCCTCGTCCAGGGTGAGCGCGTCCTCGATGTCGATACGGCCGCTGCCGCGCCGCACCCGGTGCCGTACGACCTCCTCCGGGAAGGCGTCCGGCGCGCAGTCCAGAGCCATGTCCACGACCCGCACCGGCACGTCCTGCCGCCGCGCGAGCACGGACACCGGGCTCGCGCCCTCCAGCACCGCCCGCACCAGCTGCTCGGCGCTGCCCGCCGGCCGCGCCGAGACGCCCAGCCCGGCGATCCCGTGGTCACCGGCGAAGAGCACCACCCGGGGCCGCTCGATGGGCCGTACCGGTACGGCACTCTGCGCGGCGGCCAGCCACTCGCCCAGCTCGTCGAGGCGCCCCAGCGCGCCGGGCGGCACGATCCGGCGCTCCCGCCAGGTCTCGGCGTCACGGCGCACGCCCCCGTCCGGGCGCTCGATCAGATCGGTGAAGTCGTCCAGATTAAGCCTGCTCATTCGCCGAACAGTACCGCCAGAGAACAAACGCTTCCGTGCCACATCGCCACCACACTCCGGCGACGTCGTTGCACCCACCACCGGTATCCCATACGTTCCGGTTTGCAGCGGAATGTCGCTCAGGGAGCCGCCCATGCCGACCGTGCCGTCCGTGCCGTCCGTACCGACGTCGAACACCCCACCGCAGAGCCTGCCCCGGTCCGCCGACCCCTGCCACGCACCGCGCCGCGAGGACTGCCCCTGGTGCGGCTCGCGGTCCCTGCGCACCCGGGTGCGCGCGGCGGCCGAGAGGCGGCACGGCCCGCAGAGCTGCGCCGTGGACGAGTGCCGCGACTGCGGCCACGTCTTCCAGAACCCCCGGCTCACCGCGGAGGGCCTCGCCCTGCACCACCGGGACTTCCACGAGGGCCGGCTGGAGGACTTCGCCGAACGGGTCCTGTCCCCCCGGGCGGTGCGCCGCCGGCACCGGGCCGTGGCCCGCGCGGTGCTGCCGCTGGCCGAGCCGGAGAGCTGGCTGGACGTGGGCACGGGGTACGGCTCCTTCCCCGAGACGGCGAAGGAGGTCTTCCCGTACACCTCCTTCGACGGCCACGACCCGACCCACCGGGTGGCCAAGGCCCTGCTGGAGGAACGCGTAGAGGAGGCGCACCAGGGCGAACTCACCACACCGGAGCTGCTCGCCCGGCTGCGCGCCCGCTACGACGTCGTCAGCATGTTCCACCACCTGGAGCACACCCCGGACCCGCGCGCCGAACTCCGCGCGGCCTTGGGCGCCCTGCGCCCCGGCGGCCATCTGCTCATCGAGGTCCCCGACCCGCGCTGCGCGTTCGCGCCGCTGCTCGGCCGCCGGTGGCTGCCGTACGGCCAGCCCCGCCATCTGCATCTGATCCCGCTCCGCAACCTCTGCGCGGAACTGACCGAGCGGGGCTGCACGGTCCTGTCCACCCACCGCAGCGCACCCCACCTCCCCTACGACCTCGCGGCCGCCGTCTCCCTCTCCCTGGCCCACGCCCACCCCGCACTCCGGGCGACGGCAACCCCCCTCATCGGCCTGGCCTCAATCCTCGACCACACCCTCGCCCCCCTCCTCCGCCACACCCCCTTCGCCAACTCCTACCGCATCCTGGCCCGCAAGAACTGAGCCCGCCACAGCCGCGCGGCGACCTCTCAGCCCCGCAGCACCACAGCCTGCCCGGCGACCACCAGCACGACGTGCTCGCACTCCGCCCCGAACGCCGCGTTCAGCCGCCCCAGTTCGTCCCGGTACCTCCGCCCCGACGCCGTCGCCGGTACGATCCCCGAGCCCACCTCGTTCGACACGGCCACCACCGTCCGCCGCGCCCCCCGCACCGCCGACGCCAACTCCCGCACCCGCTCCCGCAGCGCCTTCTCACCCCCGCCCGCCCACTCCGCGTCGTCCCACGCGCCCACGGAGTCCATGACATCCGTCAGCCACAGCGACAGGCAGTCGATCAGCAGCGGCGGCCCCTCCTCGCCCAGCAGCGGCACCAGATCCGTCGTCTCCGCCGTACGCCACGACCCCGGCCGCCGCTCCCGGTGCGCCGCCACCCGCGCCGCCCACTCGGTGTCCCCGCCCCGCGTCCCACCGGTCGCCACGTACAGCACGTCCGGGAAGGCCTCCAGCCGCCGCTCGGCCTCCACCGACTTCCCCGACCGCGCCCCGCCCAGCACCAGCGTGCGCCGCGGCACGTCCGGCACGTCCTCGTACGCCCCGACCACCAGCGTCGTACCGTCCGGCACCGCCCGCGCCCCGGCCGCCGCCAGCCGCCGCCGCAGCTCCGGGCCGGGCGGCACGTCGTGGCCGACATGCACGGCGAGCACATCCGTCGTCGGGCCCACCGAGCCCACCGCCCGCAGCCGGGCCAGCGCGTCCGGGCGCCCCACCACGTCCGCGAGGACCATCTCGTACGGCTCCGCCCGCGCCTCCTCCAGCCCGGCCGGCGCCCCGCCCGGCGGCAGATACAGCAGCCGCTGCCCGTCCGGCCCGGTCACCGCGTACCCGGTGCCGCCCGCGTCCATCGCCACGGCGCGCACCCGATGCCCCGTCAGCAGCGCCAACTCCCGGCCGTCCGGCACCCGTCCGGGCTGCGGCAGCCCGGCCGGCACCTCGACTGCGGGGCCGTCGTGCGGATGCGACAGCAGCACCTGCCGCACCCCGCCCAGCGAGTGCCCGGCACGCGCCGCCGCGAACGCCGCCCCCGGCGTCAGATCCAGCAGCAGCGCCCCGTCCACCAGCACGGCGGTCGCCGCCCGCGCGTCGGGCCCCAGCGCGCGTGCGCAGGCGGCGCAGGGACAGTCGGGCCGGGGCAGTCCCGCCGGGGCACCAGTACCGAGCAGAGTGATTTCCACGGGACGATTTTCGCTTGTCCTGGCAGGTCTTGCGCTTCCGGCTAGGCTGCCAGGAGTTGGATCACGAGGAGGCCCATATGACGGCATGGACGTGGCGGTTCGAGAAGGCCGACGGGACGGAGGTCCAGCCCGCGGTGCAGCCCGAGGAGTTCACCACCCAGGGGGACGCCGAGTCCTGGATCGGCGAGCACTGGAAGGCGCTCTGCGAGGGCGGCGCGGACCAGGTGCGGCTGTACGAGGAGAACAGCGAGATCTACGGGCCGATGAGCCTGCACGCCGACGCCTAGCAGCCCGGCCGGGCGGCCCGGTGGCGAGCGGTGGGGGGAGAGCGCCGTACCCCTCCTCACTGCTCGCCCAGCGTCACCCGCACCGTCTTCTCGCCGCTGCCCCGCAGATAGGTCACCGTCGTGCGCTGCCCGGGCCGGTCCGCGGCCAGCGCCTCCGACAGGGAGGTGACGGTGGTGACGGGCTGGTCGCCCAGCCTGGTGATGATGTCCCCGGGCCGCAGCCCCGCCCGGTCGGCCGCGTCACCCCTCTTGGCGGTGACCACCGCCACCCCGGCCGGCTGGTAGCGGACGTCCACCACCGTCCGCACGGTGACGCCGAGCGCGGCCCGCCCGGAGTCGACGACCCTGCCCTTGTCGACGATCTGTCCGGCGACCGTCCGCACCATCGACGCCGGGATCGCGAACCCGATGCCGGGCGCCGCGCTGCCGCCCAGCGCCGGGTCGGCCGCGGCGAGCGTGGGAATGCCGATGACCTGCCCGTCCAGGTTCACCAGGGCGCCCCCGCTGTTGCCGGGGTTGATGGCCGCCGAGGTCTGCACCATGTTCGGGATCGTGGCGCCCGTACCCCCGCCGTCGCTGCCCTCGCTGACGGTCCGTCCGGTCGCCGAGACGATGCCCTGGGTCACGCTGGAGGACAGCCCCAGCGGCGAGCCCATGGCCAGCACGATCTGGCCCATCTCGACCTTGTCGGAGTCGCCGAGCACCGCCGGTCTCAGCCCGGCCGGCGCCCGGTCCAGCTTGATCACGGCCAGATCCTGCTCGGGGTAGGAGGAGACCAGGCGCGCGGTGAGCGGCTCCTCGGTGCTGGCCGTGGTCACCGTGAACGCCTTCGCGGAGCCGACCACATGCGCGTTGGTGACGATGTGTCCCCTGCCGTCGTACACCACCCCGGAGCCCAGCCGGTTGCCCGCCCGGATCTGCACGACCGACGGCAGGACCTCCCGGATGACCTTCTGGTACTGGCTCTGGAGATCACCCACGGCCATCGGCACGGCCGCCCGGGTGGCCGCCGGCGGATCCTGGCCCGCCTCGGCCGAGGGGCGCTGGCAGCCGGTGGCGAGGCCCGCGCAGCACGCCAGCACCACCACGGCCCGCAGCACACCGGTACGGAAAGCATCCATGCCCCGAGTCTCACCGCCCGGTGATCACGAAGCCCGCGCTGTTGCCCCGAACGGATCTAGCCCCGTACGCCGCACAGATGCAGCAGTGCCGCCACCCGGCGGTAGGGGTCCGTGCGGCCCGCGCGTTCCTCGACGGCCAGCAGGGTCTCGAGGTCGTCCGGGATCTGTGTGCCGTCCGCGGCCGTGTCCGTGAAGACGCGCACGCCGTACCAGGCGTGCAGCGGGGCCGCGATCCCGGCGAGCGTCGCGGTGAGCGTGGACAGCCGGTCGGCCCGGGCGTCCAGGCCCAGACGGTTGCTGTAGGCGGTGGTGTCGAAGGCGGCCAGCGCCCCCGCCCAGTCGCCGGACAGGCCCGGGCGCATCGCCAGCGCGTCGCCGTTGCGGACCAGCAGGGAGAGGAGCCCGCCGGGGGCCAGCATCCGCGCCAGCCCCGCCACCAGCGGGTCGGGCTCCTCGACGTACATCAGTACGCCGTGGCAGAGCACCACGTCGAAGCTGCCTGGCAGGAAGTGCACACCGGTGTCCCGCCCGTCGCCCTGCACCAGCCGGACCCGCGCCCGGATGCCCTCCGGCTCGGCGGCCAGCGCCTCGCGCGCGGCGGCGATCATCGCCGGCTCCCGCTCGACCCCGGTCACCTGGTGGCCGAGCCGGGCCAGCCGCAGCGCCTGCGTGCCCTGGCCCATCCCGACGTCGAGCACCCGCAGCCGCTGCCCGACCGGGAACCGCCCGGCTATCTGCTCGTCCAGCTGGCGGGCCACCAGCTCCTGCCGTACGACATCGCGCAGGCCGCCCAGCTTGTGCAGCCAGGCCTTGGCCGCGCCCCCGGTGAAAGCCTCTGCGCTCAGGGCCGCTCTCCGCGCTTGACCTGCGGCTTCGGCAGCCGGAGCCGGCGCATCTGGAGGGAGCGGAGCAGGGCGTAGGCGACCGCGCCGCGGGTGTTCTCGTCCGGGAAGCGCTCCTTGAGCCGCTTCTTCAGCCGGAAGCCGCTGAACGCCGCGTCGAGCACGATCAGCACGATCACCACCAGCCACAGCAGCAGTGCCACGGACTGGATCGCGGGCACCTTCACGATGCTCAGCACGAGGATCACCACGGCGAGCGGCAGGAAGAACTCCGCCACGTTGAACCGGGAGTCCACCCAGTTCCGGGCGAACTTGCGGACCGGGCCCTTGTCCCGGACCGGCAGATACCGCTCGTCGCCGCCGGCGAGCGCCTGGCGCTGCCGCTCCAGCGCCTGCCGGCGCTCCTCGCGGTTGCGCTGCGCTGCCTCCTTGCGGGTCGTCGGCGTATGGGCCACGCTTCGGCGCTGGGACTGGGCCTCACTGCGCTTGGGCGTGGGCCGGCCCTTCGGGGCCTGCGGGTCACGGGGCTGCTTGGAGTCGGTCACCACGGCCTTGTCGGCGGGCGCCTTCTCTTCCTTGGCACGGCTACGGAACACAAAACCCAAGGGTACGGGCTTCCCGGGCATGGACCCCAGCCCTTCGGGGAACGATCCGGCAACACCGGACGCGTACCGGCGTGCGCGCGGGCCTCGGGAAGGGACAGAACCGGGACACAACCGGGACCGAACCGGGGTCGGAAGATCCGGGGACCCGGAGGAGGATCTGAGGGGCCACCTACTCCTCAGGCCGGAGCGGTGCCGTCCGCAGTCGTTCTCGGGGATGAGCGCATCAGCCCCCGGACAGTGCGGTAATGGAGGCAGGGCCCGTACTGTGGGTTCTGTCGCTGGATCTGTGAGCTGGAGTCCGTCAGAAGGGGGCGCGCGAAGCCCATGAGCGGTGTCATGAAGCGTATGGGGATGATCTTCCGCGCGAAGGCGAACAAGGCCCTTGACCGGGCCGAGGACCCGCGCGAGACCCTCGATTACTCGTACCAGAAGCAGCTGGAGCTGCTCCAGAAGGTCCGCCGCGGCGTCGCCGACGTGGCGACCTCCCGCAAGCGCCTGGAACTCCAGCTCAACCAGTTGCAGCAGCAGTCCTCCAAGCTGGAGGACCAGGGCCGCAAGGCGCTCGCGCTGGGCCGGGAGGACCTGGCCCGCGAGGCGCTGTCCCGGCGTGCCGCCCTCCAGCAGCAGGTGACGGACCTCCAGACGCAGCACGCGACCCTCCAGGGCGAGGAGGAGAAGCTCACCCTGGCGGCCCAGCGGCTCCAGGCCAAGGTGGACGCCTTCCGTACGAAGAAGGAGACCATCAAGGCCACCTACACCGCCGCCCAGGCGCAGACCCGGATCGGCGAGGCCTTCTCCGGCATCTCCGAGGAGATGGGCGACGTCGGGCTCGCCATCCAGCGCGCCGAGGACAAGACGCAGCAGATGCAGGCCCGGGCCGGCGCCATCGACGAGCTGCTCGCCTCCGGTGCCCTGGACGACCCGACCGGCATGGCCAAGGACGACATCGCCGCCGAGCTGGACCGGATCTCCGGTGGTAGTGATGTAGAGCTGGAACTTCAGCGCATGAAGGCCGAGCTGGCCGGCGGCGCGCCGCAGCAGGCCATCGAGGGCGGCACCGGTCAGGGACAGTCCCAGCAGCAGCCGCAGGACACCCCGCGCTTCGACAAGCAGTAGGGGTCACGCCGAGGAGGCCGACGTGATCGTAAGGATCATGGGGGAGGGCCAGGTGAGCGTGGACGACGCCCACCTGGCCGAGCTGAACCAGCTGGACGACGAGCTGCTGGCCGAGATGGAGAGCGGCGACGAGGCCGGCTTCCGCCGCACCCTCGACGCCCTCCTGTCCGCGGTCCACCGGCTGGGCGTCCCGCTGCCGGACGACGCGCTGGAACCGTCGGACCTCATCCTGCCGTCGGCGGACGCGAGCCTGGAGCAGGTCCGCGACCTGCTGAGCGACGACGGCCTGATCCCCGGCTGACCCCCCGGGTGCCGGGAAAGGTGACGGACAAGGGAGCCTCGACCGCCGCCGTACTGTTCACACCGTGAGCACTCTCGACCGCGCCCGCTGCCGCCTCAGGGCCCACCCCCTGGCCCTGGACGCGGCCCTCGCCGCAGGCGTCCTGGCCTGCATGATCGCGGGCTCCTTCGTGGTGCCCCAGGGACCGCACGGGGTGACCTGGGGCGTCCGCACCCCCGACCCGCTCAGCCTGCTGCTGATGCTGCTCGGCGCCGCGGCCCTGGTCTTCCGCCGCCGCGCCCCCATGCTGGTCCTCGCCCTCACCGGCGCCTTTTCCCTCGTCGAGTTCGTCACCGGCGACCCGCGCGCCCCGGTCGGGATGTCCGCCGTCATCGCCCTGTACACCGTCGCCTCGGCCACCGACCGCACCACCACCCTGCGCATCGGCCTGCTCACCACCACCGTGCTGACGGCCGCCGCCATGCTCGGCGGCCCGCTGCCCTGGTACGCGCAGGAGAACCTGGGCGTCCTCGCCTGGACCGGCATCGGCGCCACCGCCGGGGACGCCGTCCGCAGCCGCCGCGCGGTCGTCCAGGCCATGCGGGAGCGGGCGGAACGCGCCGAGCGCACCCGTGAGGAGGAGGCCCGCCGCCGGGTCGCCGAGGAGCGGCTGCGCATCGCCCGCGATCTGCACGACGTGGTCGCCCATCACATCGCCCTGGTGAATGTGCAGGCCGGTGTCGCCGCCCATGTCATGGACAAGCGGCCCGACCAGGCCAAGGAGGCCCTCGCCCATGTCCGCGAGGCCAGCCGCAGCGCGCTGAACGAGCTGCGGGCGACCGTGGGCCTGCTGCGCCAGTCCGGTGATCCCGAGGCCCCGACCGAGCCCGCCCCCGGCCTCGACCGCCTGGAGGAGCTGGCCGGCACCTTCCGCAGCGCGGGCCTGCCGGTGGAGGTGGCCCTTCCGGACCGGACCGGGGACCTGCCGGCCGCCGTCGACCTGGCCGTCTACCGGATCGTCCAGGAAGCCCTGACGAACGCCCGCAAGCACGCCGGGCCGGGCGCCAGGGCGGAGGTCAGCGTCGTACGCGTCGGGTCGGCCATCGAGGTCAGCGTGTTGGACGACGGAGCCGGGGAGGCGGCCGTACCGCAGGACGGAGGAGGGCACGGGCTGCTCGGGATGCGCGAGCGGGTCGGGGCCCTCGGCGGCAGGCTGACCACCGGGCCCCGCTACGGCGGCGGCTTCCGCGTCCATGCGATCCTGCCCCTCGCAACCGACACGCGCACCGCCGACGCGCGTACGACGGCCCAGGGGGAGCCCGCATGACGATCCGTGTCCTGCTCGCCGACGACCAGGCACTGCTGCGCAGCGCGTTCCGGGTGCTGGTCGACTCCGAGCCCGACATGGAGGTGGTGGGGGAGGCCTGCGAGGGCGCAGAGGCGGTCCGGCTCGCCAAGGAGTACGCCCCCGACGTCGTCCTCATGGACATCCGGATGCCCGGCACCGACGGACTCGCCGCCACCCGGATGATCAGCGCCGACCCCGAGCTGGCCCAGGTCCACGTGGTCATCCTGACCACCTTCGAGGTGGACGACTACGTCGTCCAGGCGCTGCGGGCCGGCGCCTCCGGCTTCCTCGGCAAGGGCAGCGAACCGGAGGAGCTGCTGAACGCCATCCGGGTCGCGGCGGGCGGCGAGGCGCTGCTCTCCCCGGCCGCCACCAAGGGGCTGATCGCCCGCTTCCTGGCCCAGGGCGACGACGACCGCGACCCCGCCCGCTCCGCGCGGCTGGGCGCGCTCACCGGCCGGGAGCGGGAGGTGCTGGTGCAGGTCGCCGGCGGCCACTCCAACGACGAGATCGCCGAGCGGCTCCAGGTCAGCCCGCTGACCGTGAAGACGCACGTCAACCGCGCCATGGCCAAGCTCGGCGCGCGGGACCGGGCGCAGCTCGTGGTGATCGCCTACGAGTCCGGGCTGGTGCGCCCGAGGATGGACTGATCTCCACCCGCGTGTACTGCGCGCGGAGTAGAGATGGCATAAGGAACGGGACCTGGGGCCTACGGAACGGCCCCTGGCCATGGCTCAGGGTGGTGAGGTGGGCGCTCACCCGTGCGCCCCGCCGTGCTTCTGCCGCTCACGGAAGAGGACCCTGACCCATGTCCTGGCTGTCCAGATTCAGCCTCGCCCAACGGGCCCTCATAGGGCTCATGTCGATCGTCGCGCTGGTCTTCGGGCTGATTGCGATACCCCAGATCAAGCAGCAGCTGCTGCCCACCATCAACCTGCCCATGGTGTCGGTCATCGCGCCGTACCACGGCGCCTCGCCCGACGTCGTCGAGAAGCAGGTCGTCGAGCCCATCGAGAACAACCTCCAGGGCGTCTCCGGCATCAAGGGTGTCACCTCCACCGCCAGCGAGGGCAACGCCGTGATCATGGCGTCCTTCGACTACGGCAACGACACCAAGCAGCTCGTCTCCGACGTCCAGCAGGCCGTCAACCGGGCCCGCAACCAGCTTCCCGGCGACGTCGAGCCGCAGGTCATCTCCGGCTCCACGGACGACATGCCGACCGTGGTCCTCGCCGTCACCTCGGACAAGGACCAGCAGTCCCTCGCCGACCAGCTCGACCGGACGGTCGTACCGTCCCTGAAGGACATCGACGGCGTGGGCCGGGTCCAGGTCACCGGCGTCCGTGACGTCCAGGTCACCGTCACCCCCGACGAGGCCGCGCTCGGCCGGGCCGGACTCACCCCGGCCGCCCTCGGCCAGGCGCTCCAGGCGGGCGGCGCGACCGTCCCGGCCGGTTCCTTCGAGGAGAACGGCGCCAACCGCACCGTCCAGGTCGGCGGCGGCTTCACCTCGGTGCAGCAGATCCGGGACCTGATGATCGCCGGCGCGAACGGCGGCAAGCCCGTCCGCCTCGGTGCCGTGGCCACCGTCAAGGAGCAGCCCGCCCCGGCCGACTCCATCACCCGCACCGACGGCCGGCCCAGCCTCGCCGTCAGCGTCACCATGGACCACGACGGCAGCGCGGTGTCCATCTCCGGCGCGGTCAAGGACAAGCTGCCCGACCTGCGCCGTCAGCTCGGCTCCGGCGCCCGGCTCACGGTCGTGAGCGACCAGGGCCCGGCGGTCTCCAAGTCCATCAAGGGCCTCACCACGGAGGGCGCGCTCGGTCTGCTCTTCGCGGTCCTGATCATCCTGCTCTTCCTCGCCTCGCTCCGCTCGACGCTGGTGACGGCGGTCTCCATCCCGCTGTCCGTCGTCCTCGCGCTGATCGTGCTGTGGACCGACGGCCTGTCCCTGAACATGCTCACGCTGGGTGCGCTGACCATCGCCATCGGCCGGGTCGTGGACGACTCGATCGTGGTGCTGGAGAACATCAAGCGGCACCTCGGGTATGGCGAGGAGCGCAAGGAGGCCATCCTCACCGCGGTGCGCGAGGTGGCCGGCGCGGTCACCTCCTCCACCCTCACCACGGTCGCCGTGTTCCTGCCGATCGGCCTGGTCGGCGGCATGGTGGGCGCGCTGTTCGGCTCGTTCAGCATCACGGTGACGGCGGCCCTGCTGGCGTCCCTGCTGGTGTCGCTGACCGTCGTACCGGTCCTGTCGTACTGGTTCCTGCGTGCTCCGAAGGGCACCCCGGAGGACGCCGAGGAGGCGCGCCGGCGGGCCGAGGAGAAGGAGGCGAACAGCCGCCTCCAGCGCGCGTACGTCCCCGTGCTGCGCTTCGCCACCCGGCGCCGGCTGACCAGCGTCCTGATCGCGATCGTGGTCCTGGTCGTCACGTTCGGCATGTCCGGGCTGCTGAAGACCAACTTCTTCGACCAGGGCGAGCAGCAGGTCCTCACCGTCAAGCAGGAGCTGAAGGCCGGCACCGGCCTCGCGGCCACCGACGCCCAGGCGAAGAAGGTGGAGAAGCTCATCGCCGCCACCGACGGCGTCAAGGACTATCAGGTCACCGTCGGCTCCTCCGGCTTCATGGCGGCCTTCGGCGGCGGCACGGACACCAACCAGGCCACCTACCAGGTGATGCTGAAGGACTCGAAGTCCTACGACGAGGTCCAGCAGCGCCTGGAGGACGGGCTGAAGAAGCTCAAGGGCATCGGTACGACCACGGTGGCGGCCGGTGACGGCTTCGGCAACCAGGACCTCAGCGTCGTGGTGAAGGCCTCCGACCCGCAGGCGCTGCGCACGGCGGCCGAGCAGGTCCGCTCCACCGTCGCCGGGCTCGACCACGTCACGGACGTCACCAGCGACCTGGCGACGAGCGTGCCGCGGATCTCGGTCAAGGCCAACGCCAAGGCGGCGGCGGCCGGGTTCGACGACCAGAAGCTCGGCGCGGCGGTCGCCGAGGCGGTGCGCGGCACGACGGCGGCCAAGGCGGTCCTGGACGACACCGAGCGCGATGTCGTGGTGCGGTCGGCCAAGCCCGCGACCACGCTCGCACAGCTGCGGAACCTCCGCCTCGGCCCGGTGAAGCTCGGCGACATCGCCACGGTGAAGCTGGTGGACGGCCCGGTGTCGCTGACCCGGATCGACGGCCAGCGCGCCGCCACCATCACCGCCAAGCCGACCGGTGACAACACGGGTGCGATCAGCACCAAGCTCCAGGCGAAGATCAAGGCCCTGAAGCTGCCCGCGGGCGCCAAGGCGGAGATCGGCGGGGTCAGCTCCGACCAGGACGACGCGTTCAAGAACCTGGGCCTGGCCATGCTGGCGGCGATCGCGATCGTCTTCATGCTGCTGGTCGCGACCTTCCGTTCGCTGGCCCAGCCGCTGATCCTGCTGGTGTCGATCCCCTTCGCGGCCACCGGCGCGATCGGTCTGCTCGTCGCCACCGGCACCCCGATGGGCGTCCCGGCGATGATCGGCATGCTGATGCTCATCGGCATCGTGGTCACCAACGCGATCGTGCTGATCGACCTGATCAACCAGTACCGCGGCCAGGGCTACGGTGTGGTCGAGGCCGTGGTCGAGGGCGGCCGGCACCGGCTCCGCCCGATCCTGATGACGGCGCTGGCGACCATCTTCGCCCTGCTCCCGATGGCCCTGGGCGTCACCGGCGAGGGCGGCTTCATCGCCCAGCCGCTCGCGGTCGTCGTCATCGGCGGTCTGATCACGTCGACCCTGCTGACCCTGCTCCTGGTCCCGACGCTCTACGCGATGCTGGAGCTGCGCAAGGAGCGGCGGGCGAAGAAGCGGGCGGCGAAGAAGGGCGCACCGGCCCCGGCGCAGCCCACCTCCGACGAGCCCGAGCCCGCGGCGGTGTAGCGGTTCGGCACCCGTGGCCCCTTCCCCCCTGAGCTGTCCTTATCCTGTGGACTCCAGCTGCTTCGCGGGGGAAGGGGAACGGGGCGGTGTCACTGCGCATGGAGGAGCCGAGGTCGGTCGGCGGCTATCGGATCGTCGACCGGCTGGGGTCCGGCGGCATGGGGGTCGTCTACCGGGCCCGGGCCCGTTCCGGGCGCGAGGTCGCCGTCAAGATCGTGCATGCCCAGTACGCCGAGGACCCCGTCTTCCGGGCCCGCTTCCGGCAGGAGATCGCCGCCGTAAGGAAGGTGAGCGGCGCCTTCACCGCGCCGGTCGTGGACGCCGACCCGGAGGCCGTACGGCCCTGGATGGCCACCCAGTACGTGCCGGCGCGCTCGCTCGCGGAGTGGATCGAGCAGGTGGGGCCGCTGCGCGCCGCCGAGCTGCGGGGCCTCGCCCTCGGGCTGGTGGAGGCGTTGCGGGACATCCACCGGGCCGGCGTCGTGCACCGGGACCTCAAGCCCGGCAACGTCCTGATGGCCGAGGACGGCCCGCGCGTCATCGACTTCGGCATCTCCCGCGCCGCCGGCGACCGGACCCTCACCGAGACCGGCCACATGATCGGCACTCCGCCGTTCATGTCTCCCGAGCAGCTCACCGACGCCCGTACGGTCGGCCCCGCCTCGGACGTCTTCTCCCTCGGCGCGCTGCTGGTCTACGCGGCGACCGGCCGCGGCCCCTTCGACACCGACAGCCCGTATCTGACGGCCTACCGGGTGGTCCACGAGGAACCGGACCTGGAACCGCTGACTCCGGCCCTGCGCGCCATCCTGACCCGCTGTCTGGCCAAGGACGCCGCCGACCGGCCCGGACTGGACGCGCTGGCGGAGGATTTCGCGACCGGCCTGCCCGCCCCCGCGCCCGGCGACCTGCCCACCGTGACCCTGCGCCGGCCCGACCCGGAGCCGACCCGGCCCACGGCGTCCGGGCGGCGGACCGGGGTGCGTCGTCACCGCGCCCGGCTGCTCGCCCTGGCCGGGGCGTCCGGGGTGCTGGGGATCGCACTCACCGCCTATCTGCTGCTCGGCCCCCCGCAGGGAGGCAGCACCACCGGAGCCGGCGGCACCGTCGGCGCCACGGAGGCCCGCCGCTGGGCGCCGGTGCCGGCCGGCTGGCGCCCCTGGCGGACCACGGTGTTCGCGAACGCCGCGCACGGCGTCACCAAGGCGCCCCACGGCTCCGGCGACGGCTCCCTCTCCTGCGCGCAGGAGTCCGGCTCCCTCTACTGCGCCGGTGACCAGGTCCTGCCGGTCCGGCTCGACGCGCTGACCGGCAAGGTGCTCTGGCGCGCCGACGACGGGCCCGGCACCGGCGCGATCCGGTACGAGAACTACGTCCTCGGCGTGCACGACGGCGTGGTACTGCTGCGCCGGACCCGGTTCCTGGACATGGGCGGCGACAGCGTGCCGTCCGTCGTCGCGCTCGACGCAGGGACCGGGAAGGTGCTGTGGTCCCGGCCGATGACGGACCGGATGGCCGACATGCCGGCCCTGGTGGCGGGCCTGGCCCTGGCGCCCGACGAGAGCGCCGGGCATGCGTTCGTCGCGTACTCCCTGCACGGCGGCGGCCGCCGCTGGTCGATGCCGCTGCCCGCGGACCACTCCTGCGACGTGTACGACCCGGACGGCGGCCTGTACGCCGTGTGCAGCCGGTTCACGGGTGCCCGGCCGGGCGCCCGGCTGCTCTCCGTCGACCCGGCCGACGGCACCACCCGCACGCTGGCCGTGCTACCGACCCGCACCACCTATCTGGGCGCCCTCGGCGGCCGTCTGGTCTTCGCCCAGCAGAGCGGGACGGGGAGTCAGGGCCCGGACGACACGGCCTACGGCCACGCGATCCTGGTGGACCGGGAGACCGGGGCGCAGCGGACGGTGGCGCTGGCGGGCGCGCCCAAGGGGGAGGTGACCCTCGTGGGCGGCATGCTCTGCTTCACCGTCTCCAACGGGCTGGTCACCGCCCACTCCCCGGAGACGGGAAAGCGGCTGTGGCGGACCCGGACGACCCTGGAGCAGCCGGGCCGCCCGGTGGCCGACGGCCCGGACGGCACCGTGTTCCTGGCCAGTGTCAGCGGCCGCGCGGCCGCCCTGGACGCCCGCCGGGGGCACCGGCTGTGGGAGTCGTACCCCCTGGCCGGCGGCGCGCAGAGCGGCTACCCCGCGCTGGCCTTCCTGGACCGGGGTGCGCTGCTGGTCACCGCGCCCGACGGCACCGTCTTCTCACTGGACCCGGCGCACCCGGAACGCACTCCGGCCTCGGCGTGACCGCACGCCGAGGCCGGGAGCGACCGGACGCACCGGTTACGGCAGGGCGAGCATCCGCTCCAGCGCCAGCTTGGCGAACGCCTCCGTCTCCGGGTCGACCTCGATGCGGTTGACCAGGTTGCCCTCGGCGAGGGACTCCAGGGCCCAGACCAGGTGGGGCAGGTCGATGCGGTTCATGGTCGAGCAGAAGCAGACCGTCTTGTCGAGGAAGACGATCTCCTTGCCCTCGGGAGCGAAACGGTTCGCCAGGCGGCGTACCAGGTTCAGCTCGGTGCCGATGGCCCACTTGGAGCCGGCCGGGGCGGCCTCCAGGGCCTTGATGATGTACTCGGTGGAGCCGACGTAGTCCGCCGCGGCCACGACCTCGTGCCGGCACTCGGGGTGCACCAGGACGTTCACCCCGGGGATGCGCTCGCGCACGTCGTTGACCGAGTCCAGGCTGAACCGGCCGTGCACCGAGCAGTGCCCGCGCCACAGGATCATCTTGGCGGCACGCAGTTCCTCCGTCGTCAGCCCGCCGTTCGGCTTGTGCGGGTTGTAGACGACGCAGTCCTCCAGGGACATCCCCATGTCCCGCACGGCGGTGTTGCGGCCCAGGTGCTGGTCCGGCAGGAACAGCACCTTCTCGCCCTGCCGGAAGGCCCACTCCAGGGCCCGCTGGGCGTTGGAGGAGGTGCAGATGGTGCCGCCGTGCTTGCCGGTGAACGCCTTGATGTCGGCCGAGGAGTTCATGTACGAGACGGGGACCACCTGCTCGGCGATCCCGGCCTCGGTCAGCACGTCCCAGCACTCGGCGACCTGCTCGGCCGTCGCCATGTCGGCCATCGAGCAGCCGGCCGCCAGGTCCGGCAGCACGACCTTCTGGGCGTCGGACGTCAGGATGTCCGCGGACTCGGCCATGAAGTGCACACCGCAGAAGACGATGTACTCGGCCTCCGGGCGCGCGGCCGCGTCCCGGGCCAGCTTGAAGGAGTCACCCGTGACGTCGGCGAACTGAATGACCTCGTCACGCTGGTAGTGGTGACCGAGCACGAAGACCTTGTCGCCGAGCTTCTCCTTGGCCGCGCGGGCGCGCATCACCAGGTCGGGGTCGGACGGCGACGGCAGGTCACCGGGGCACTCGACGCCCCGCTCGCTCTTCGGGTCGGCCTCGCGGCCGAGCAGCAACAGGGCGAGCGGAGTCGGCTGCACGTCGAGCTCCGGGGTCTGGGCGGTGGTCACGACACGCACCCTTTCTACTTTTCGTCTAACTGACGCTATCTATCATAACCGCTTCACGTCACTTTGACGATGGCCATAGCGTCGATGTGACGTGAATCCCGTGCGCGCAGCCCCCGGGATCGCTGTCCGCGTCTGCGGGCATGTGCGAGCATGAAGACAGAACCGCCAACGCGACAACGCGACTGCCCGGCCCGGAATGAATCCGCGGAAGCGCCGGTTGCACTCGTCGGCAAGCAGTCTCCGTACAACCCGGGAGAGATGTAGATGTCCGTATCGGACGAGACCAGCACCGTCACCGACGGCATCATCCTGACCGACGCCGCCGCGGCCAAGGTGAAGGCCCTGCTCGACCAGGAAGGCCGCGACGACCTCGCGCTGCGCGTCGCCGTCCAGCCCGGCGGCTGCTCCGGCCTGCGCTACCAGCTCTTCTTCGACGAGCGCTCGCTCGACGGCGACGTGGTGAAGGACTTCGGCGGGGTCAAGGTCGTCACCGACCGCATGAGCGCTCCGTACCTGGGCGGCGCCACCGTCGACTTCGTGGACACCATCGAGAAGCAGGGCTTCACGATCGACAACCCGAACGCGACCGGCTCCTGCGCCTGCGGCGACTCCTTCAGCTGAGCCCAGGGCATGACGAAGGCGGCGGTCCGTGCAGCGGGCCGCCGCCTTCGTCGTACGTCCTCCGTCCGCACCCCTCAGGGGCGCGAGGGCGCCTGCGGCGCGCCGGGCGCGATCCGGCCGCCGTCCGCGCCGACCACCGTCCGCCCGTCCAGCGGCGCGGCCAGCCGTACCGTCTTCACGAACTCCTTGGCGATCATCACGCACACCTTGCCCCGCCAGGGGTGCTCGGTCACGGTCACGGTCACCCGCTCACCGCTCTCCCGCGCCGCCGCCGTGTAGTCGGCGCACACTCCGCCGTAGAAGCGCACGGTCAGCTCCCGGCCCTTCGCCGTATAGCCGGTCACCTTCACCGTCCCCGGTGTCGCGGGCCCGGTGGGCGCCGGGGGAGTGGCCGGCGTCGCCGAGGCCACGTACCGCGGATCGACCGCCGGGTACGTCACCGTGGACGCGCTTCCCGGCTCCGCCCCGCGCACCTCGAACAGCCAGGACGGCACCAGCGTCTGCCGCCCCGCGACGGAGTGCGCGGCCAGCCCGAACACCGCCCTGCCCACGGTCATCGTGTCCCCGGACGCCCCCGCCGACGGCGCCGTCCGGCACGGCTTCTCCAGCCGGTCCTTCAGCGGCATCGAACGGGTGCACCCGCCGATCCCCATCCGGTGCCCGCCCTTCGGCGCCGCGTTCATCAGCTCCAGCGTCCTGCGCGCCCCCAGCACCGGATACACCGCCCCCTTCACCGGCGTCCCCAGCAGCCCGTGCCCGCCGGCCAGCACGCCCTGCTTGTCGACGGTCAGGCCGGTCGTCCAGCCGTACGTCGGCAGCCCGCCGACCACCGGATCCGCGTCGACCACCCGCTGGGCGCCCAGCACCTGGTCCGCCTCGATCCTCGCGCCGCCCAGCCCGGCCGCCTCCAGCACCGGCGCCGCCGCCTTCTCGGCCGCCGCCGCACTCACCGGGGTGCCCGCGGGGGCCATCGGGTCATGCGCGCACAGGACGCCCTTCTTGCAGTCGTCGGTGCCCGGCGCGTACCGGCTGAAGGTCCAGCTGCCCGGCGCGTCCCGGTTCACCTGGAGGCGCGGCCCGGTCCCGTCCTTGCCGCCGACCCGCCAGATCCGGCCCTCGGCCACCGGCGTCCCCGCCACCCCCAGCGCCTTCGCCAGCCGGGCCACCCGGTCCCGGCCGATCTCCGCCCCCGGCCCGTACACCGGCGCCGAGCCGGGCCCGGCCGGCAGCTCGCCGTGCGCCACGTACCGGGCGCCGTACGGATCCTGCTCCCCGGCGCCGTCCAGGACGAGCGGCGGGGGAGTGGCCCCCGCGCCGGCCCCGGCCGACGCGCCGCCCCGGCCGTCCGGGCCACCGCCCGCGGCGAGATACGCCCCGCCGCCGCCGACCAGCAGCACGGCGGCGGCGACGGAGAGGACGGTCCAGGACGACCGGCGCCGTCCGGCCCGCCCGCCGCCGCCCTCTTCGACCGCGGTCACGTCGTCCCCGGTGGTCACGTCGTCCCCGGGTGTCCCGGACGCCCCGGGGGTCTCGGGAGTCTCGGAGTTCTCGGGCCGCTCGCTGTTCACCGCATCGCTCCTCGCTGGGTCGTATCCCGCATCCCCCGCCTGGGGGACGGCGATGGGACGCGGCAGAGGAGCGCACGGTTCCCGGAAAACGCGCCCCGGCTCAGTCGCCGTAGTCGGACATCGCGTCCAGCAGCCGGGCGGAGCGCGCGGGCACGGTCACCCCGTGGATCAGGGACGGCGGCACCGGCCGGGACTTCGGGCGCTCCGGCACCGCCCAGTGCGGAACCATGCGGGCGCAGTCACCGCGCAGCGCGGCCAGACCCTCTTCCAGGTCGGCCGGGGCGGTGGTGGAGTGGACCTTGAGGTTCGTCATAGTCGAACCGTAGGCACACGAAGACTGCGAAGAAAGATCTACTATCGGGTAGTTTTGCCACCTACAGTGGCGACCTCCGACCGGGTAGCGTGAACTGTCAATCCCGCCTCCCGCAGGAGAATCTCCGTCGTGCGCATTGCAGTCACCGGCTCCATCGCCACCGACCACCTCATGACTTTTCCCGGCCGTTTCGCCGACCAGTTCGTCGCGGACCAGCTGCACACGGTCTCGCTCTCCTTCCTGGTCGACAACCTGGACGTGCGCCGCGGCGGTGTCGCCGCCAACATCGCCTTCGGCATGGGCCAGCTCGGCACCCGGCCGATCCTCGTCGGCGCCGCCGGCTTCGACTTCGACGAGTACCGGGCCTGGCTGGAGCGGCACGGTGTGGACACCGACTCGGTCCGGATCTCCGAGACCCTGCACACGGCCCGCTTCGTGTGCACCACCGACGCCGACCACAACCAGATCGGCTCCTTCTACACGGGCGCCATGAGCGAGGCCCGCCTCATCGAGCTGAAGACCGTGGCCGACCGGGTGTCCGGCCTCGACCTGGTCCTCATCGGCGCCGACGACCCCGAGGCGATGCTCCGCCACACCGAGGAGTGCCGCTCCCGGGGGATCCCCTTCGCCGCCGACTTCTCCCAGCAGATCGCCCGGATGGAGGGCGAGGAGATCCGCATCCTGCTGGACGGGGCGACGTACCTCTTCTCCAACGAGTACGAGAAGGGCCTCATCGAGGCCAAGACCGGCTGGAGCGACGCCGAGATCCTCTCCCGGGTCGGCCACCGCGTCACCACGCTCGGCTCCCGGGGCGTGCGGATCGAGCGGACCGGCGAGGACCCGATCGAGGTCGGCTGCCCGGAGGAGGAGCGCAAGGCCGACCCCACGGGCGTCGGCGACGCCTTCCGCGCCGGGTTCCTGTCCGCCCTCGCCTGGGGCGTCTCGCACGAGCGCGCCGCCCAGGTCGGCTGCATGCTGGCCACGCTCGTCATCGAGACGGTGGGCACCCAGGAGTACCGCCTCCAGCGCGGCCACTTCATGGAGCGCTTCACCAAGGCGTACGGCGAGGAGGCCGCGGACGAGGTCCGCGCCCACCTGAGCTGACCGGGCCGGGGCACCCGCCTCAGGCGACCCTGCGCACCACGTAGGCCGTACCCCGCTGAGCCGGTTCCTCTCCGACGTACTCCTGGCCCCGCATCTCGCACCACGCGGGGATGTCCAGCCGCGCCGCCTCGTCGTCGGAGAGGACCCGTACGGTGCCGCCCACCGGCACCTGCCCGAACACCTTCGCCAGCTCGATCACCGGGATCGGGCAGCGCTTGCCGAGCGAGTCGACGACCAGCTCCCCGGGGCCCGGCTGCCCGGCCGGCGCCGCCGCCGGAGCCCCCAGCTGCTCGCGCACCCCCGCCACCGCCCCCGGCAGCACCTCCAGGAACCGCCGCACATCCGCCTCGGCCACACCCAACGGCAGCGACACCCGGACGTTGCCCTCGCTGAGCACCCCCATGGCCCTCAGCACATGGCTCGGGGTCAGCGTGCTGCTGGTGCAGGAGGACCCGGAGGACACGGAGAAGCCCGCCCGGTCCAGCTCGTGCAGCAGCGTCTCGCCGGAGACATAGAGGCAGGAGAAGGTGACGATGCCCGGCAGCCGCCGCTCCGGATCGCCCACCACCTCCGCGTCCGGCACCAGCTGTGGCACCCGGTCCCGGATTCGCGCCGTCAGTTCCCGCAGCCGTACCGACTCCTGGGCCGCCTCCGCCCGCACGGCGCGCAGCGAGGCGACGGCCGCCACGATCCCCGGGATGTTCTCGAACCCCGGCGCCCGCCCCGACTCCCGTTCGTCCACCGCCTCTTGGGCGGCGAACCGCACCCCCTTGCGCACGACGAGCAGCCCGACCCCCGAGGGCCCGCCCCACTTGTGCGCACTGGCCGCGAGCAGCGACCAGCCGCCCTCGACGGGCCCCCAGCCCAGCGACTGTGCCGCGTCCACCAGCAGCGGCACCCCGGCCGCCCGGCACACCTCGGCCACCTCCGCCACCGGCTGTACGGTGCCCACCTCGTGGTTGGCCGACTGCAAGCAGGCCAGCGCGGTGTCCGGCCGGAGCGCGGCGGCGTACTCCCCGGGGTCGACGGCTCCCGTCCGGCTGACGGCCACCTGGGTGACGGTGCCGCCCTCCGAGGTGTGCCGGTCGGCGGAGTGCAGGACCGAAGAGTGTTCGACGGCGGACACGATCAGGTGACGCCCCACCCGCCGCCGCCCGGCCAACGCCCCGGCCACACCCGTGTGTACGGCCCGGGTCCCGGACGAGGTGAACACGACCTCGTCGGCCCGGCACCCGATCGCCTCGGCAGCCGCCTCCCGGGAGGCATCGAGCAGCATCCGGGCCTTTCGCCCCTCCCGGTACAGCCGCGCGGGATCGGCCCACCCCTCATCCAAAGAGGCCAACAACGCCTGACGGGCCACAGGGTGGAGAGGAGCGGCGGAAGCAGCATCAAAGTAGGCCATACGGCAACGCTAAACCGCCGGTCAGGGGGACGCCCCAAAGGGGCGCGAGGAACGGCGCGACCAGCCACAACAGGCCCGCAGCCGCCAATCAAGCGAACCACCCGAGTTAGTAGGCACCCCTCCTCGCGAACCCTCGGAGAGGGTGGGCTAGGGTTTGGTCCGCATAAACATCCAAACCCCTGCCCGACGCAGGGCGGCGACCGACCAGCGAGAAGGCCGCAGCCGACCGCGCGGGCGAGACTCTCGGGAAGGCGCTACGTGAGTCCCAACGGCTCCGACCGCTCGCCGCGGCGCCCGATGCGGCGGAAGCTGCTGCAGGCACTGACCGCGGGCCTGGTCCTGGCGACCGCAACCGGTTGCACATACAAGGACTTCCCCCGCCTTGGCATGCCCACCCCGACCACGGAAGAGGCTCCGCGGATCCTCTCCCTGTGGCAGGGCTCCTGGGCTGCCGCGCTGGCCACCGGCGTGCTGGTGTGGGGCCTGATCCTGTGGAGTGCTTTCTTCCACCGGCGCAGCCGCACCAAGGTCGAGGTACCTCCGCAGACCCGGTACAACATGCCGATCGAGGCCCTGTACACGGTGGTCCCGATCATCATCATCTCGGTGCTCTTCTACTTCACGGCCCGGGACGAGTCGAAGCTCCTGGACCTCTCCAAGAAGCCCGACGTCACGGTCAACGTGGTCGGCTTCCAGTGGAGCTGGGGCTTCAACTACGTCGAGAACGTCCCGGGTGTCTCCGGTGACGCGAAGACCGACAAGAACCTGGACGCCATTCCGGACCGGTTCAAGAAGGACTTCCCGGCGAACGCCGGCGGTGTCTACGACGTCGGCACGCCCGGTACCCGGAACCCGCAGACGAACAACCCCGGTCCGACCCTCTGGCTCCCCAAGGGCAAGACGGTCCGGTTCGTCCTGACCTCCCGGGACGTCATCCACTCCTTCTGGGTGGTGCCGTTCCTGATGAAGCAGGACGTCATCCCGGGCCACACCAACGCCTTCCAGGTGAC
The DNA here is from genome assembly GCF_042672505.1 of Streptomyces sp. NPDC127190. Taxonomy (NCBI): domain Bacteria; kingdom Bacillati; phylum Actinomycetota; class Actinomycetes; order Kitasatosporales; family Streptomycetaceae; genus Streptomyces; species Streptomyces sp. NPDC127190. The sequence continues at coordinate 177,671 of NZ_JBHXVE010000012.1, read as the reverse complement.
CCCCAACAAGGAGGGCACCTTCCTCGGCAAGTGTGCTGAGCTCTGCGGCGTCGACCACTCCCGGATGCTGTTCAACGTGAAGGTCGTCTCCCCGGCAGCGTACGAGCAGCACCTCAAGGACCTCGCCAAGAAGGGGCAGACCGGTTACATTCCCGCCGGCATCGCGCAGACGAGCCACGAGAAGAACCGGGAGACGAACAACCTGTGAGCATCCTCAACGAACCCCAGGGTGCCGCGGCAGCTGACGGCTCGTACTCCGACGAGCTGCCCGTCAGGCGCAAGCAGCCCGGCAATGTCGTGGTGAAGTGGCTGACGACCACCGACCACAAGACGATCGGGACGATGTACCTCGCTACGTCGTTCGCGTTCTTCCTGATCGGCGGCGTGATGGCGCTGCTCATGCGCGCCGAGCTGGCCCGTCCGGGCCTGCAGATCATGACGAACGAGCAGTTCAACCAGGCGTTCACGATGCACGGCACGATCATGCTGCTGATGTTCGCGACGCCGCTGTTCGCCGGCTTCGCGAACTGGATCATGCCGCTTCAGATCGGCGCGCCGGACGTGGCGTTCCCGCGGCTGAACATGTTCGCCTACTGGCTGTACCTGTTCGGCTCGCTCATCGCCGTGGGCGGCTTCCTCACCCCGCAGGGTGCGGCCGACTTCGGCTGGTTCGCCTACTCCCCGCTGTCGGACGCGGTCCGCAGCCCGGGTGCCGGCGCCGACATGTGGATCATGGGTCTGGCCCTCTCCGGCTTCGGCACCATCCTCGGCTCGGTCAACTTCATCACCACGATCATCTGCATGCGTGCCCCGGGCATGACCATGTTCCGCATGCCGATCTTCGTGTGGAACGTGCTGCTGACCGGTGTGCTGGTCCTGCTCGCCTTCCCGGTGCTGGCCGCCGCGCTGTTCGCCCTGGAGGCGGACCGCAAATTCGGTGCCCATGTGTTCGACGCGACCAACGGCGGAGCCCTGCTCTGGCAACACCTCTTCTGGTTCTTCGGCCATCCAGAGGTGTACATCATCGCGCTGCCGTTCTTCGGCATCATCTCCGAGGTCATCCCGGTCTTCTCCCGTAAGCCGATGTTCGGCTACATGGGTCTGGTCGCCGCCACCATCGCGATCGCCGGTCTGTCCGTGACGGTGTGGGCCCACCACATGTACGTCACCGGTGGTGTGCTGCTGCCGTTCTTCTCCTTCATGACCTTCCTGATCGCCGTCCCGACCGGTGTGAAGTTCTTCAACTGGATCGGCACGATGTGGAAGGGCTCGCTGTCCTTCGAGACGCCGATGCTCTGGGCCGCCGGCTTCCTGATCACCTTCACGTTCGGTGGTCTGACCGGTGTCATCCTGGCCTCGCCCCCGATGGACTTCCACGTGTCCGACTCGTACTTCGTGGTGGCCCACTTCCACTACGTGGTCTTCGGTACGGTCGTCTTCGCGATGTTCTCCGGCTTCCACTTCTGGTGGCCGAAGTTCACCGGCAAGATGCTGGACGAGCGCCTCGGCAAGATCACCTTCTGGACGCTGTTCATCGGCTTCCACGGCACCTTCCTGGTCCAGCACTGGCTGGGCGCCGAGGGCATGCCGCGCCGGTACGCCGACTACCTGGCGGCCGACGGCTTCACCGCGCTGAACACGGTCTCGACCATCTGCTCGTTCCTGCTCGGCCTGTCGATCCTGCCGTTCCTCTACAACGTCTGGAAGACGGCCAAGTACGGCAAGAAGATCGAGGTCGACGACCCGTGGGGCTACGGCCGTTCGCTCGAGTGGGCGACCTCCTGCCCGCCGCCGCGGCACAACTTCACCACCCTGCCGCGGATCCGCAGCGAATCCCCGGCGTTCGACCTGCACCACCCCGAGATCGCCGCGCTCGAGCAGCTTGAGTACGCCGGTCACGGCGCCAGCGCCGTCGAGGGCAGCAAGGAGGCCGGCAAGTGAAGATCCAGGGCCGGATGTTCATCTGGCTGAGCTTCTTCATCCTGATCATGGCCGTCGTGTACGGCGTGTGGTCGAAGGAGCCGGCCGGTACCACGGCGCTGTTCATGGCCTTCGGCCTGAGCATCATGATCGGCTTCTACCTGGGCTTCACCGCCCGGCGGGTCGACGCGGGTGCGCAGGACGACAAGGAGGCCGACGTCGCGGACGACGCGGGCGAGCTGGGCTTCTTCAGCCCGCACAGCTGGCAGCCGCTCATGCTGGGCGTCGGCGGCGCGATCGCCTTCCTCAGCATCGCGGTCGGCTGGTGGCTGATCTACTTCTCCGCGCCGTTCATCCTGATCGGTCTGTTCGGCTGGGTGTTCGAGTACTACCACGGTGAGAACCGCACCCAGTAGCACGCGCGTACCCATCCGGGAGCCCGGATCCTCCGCCAGGGGGGTCCGGGCTCCCGGCTTTTGCGTATCCGTCGTTCGCAGCAGTGTCGTTCGCTCGTACGGGTTACGTGCCGCGCCGGTAGGGTCTCCTCCTCATAGCGTGATCGTATGAACCACACTCCGCGGACCCGCACCGTCGTCAGCTGCACCTTGCTGGTGACCGCCCTCGGCGCGGGCGTCACCGCCTGCGGTTCGGACGGCAACCCCCTGTCGGCCAAGCCGTACGACGCAGCGGGCCTGATCGACTTCAACGGCCCCGTCGGTGAGGGGAAGCGGGCCGATCCGGACAAGCCCCTGGAGGTCACCGCCAGGAGCGGCGACGGACGGATCACCGACGTCACCGCCCAGGACTCCACAGGACGCTATGTGGCGGGCGAACTCGCCGCCGACGGCAGCCGCTGGCACAGCACCTCCCCGCTGGCCGCCAACGCCCACTACACGGTCACGGTGAGCACCGAGGACGAGGACGGCGCGCCCGGCCGCAAGGTCATCGCCTTCGACACCACCAAGCCCACCAGCAAGAAGCGGCTGACCGTCACCTTCGGGCCGGACTCGGGCCAGTACGGCGTCGGGCAGCCCATCACCGCCCAGCTCGACCAGGAGATCAAGGACCGGACCCAGCGGGCCGTCGTGGAGCGCGCCCTGCGGGTGGAGTCGACACCGGCCGTGCAGGGCTCCTGGTACTGGGTGAGCGACAAGGAACTCCACTACCGGCCCAAGGAGTACTGGCCCACCCACACCACCATCCAGGTGCACAGCAACCTGGAAGGCATCAGGATCGGCGACCGGCTGTGGGGCGGCCGGAGCAAGCCGTTGAAGCTCACCATCGGGGAACGCATCGAGGCCGTCACCGACGCCGCGGCGCACCAGCTGACGTTCTACAAGAACGGCGAGGAGATCAACCAGATCCCCGTCACCACCGGCAAGCCCGGCTTCGAGACCCGCAACGGCGTCAAGGTGGTCCTCGCCAAGCAGTACTTCGTGCGGATGCGCGGCACCACGGTCGGCATCGCCGCGGGCAGCTCGGACTCGTACGACCTGCCGGTCTACTACGCCACCCGGGTCACCTGGTCCGGCGAGTACGTGCACGCCGCGCCCTGGTCCGTCGGCTCACAGGGCTACGCCAACGTCAGCCACGGCTGCACCGGGATGAGCACGTCCAACGCCGAGTGGTTCTTCGACCACATCCACGAGGGCGACATCGTCAGGGTCGTCAACTCCAACGGCGACCCCATGGAGCCGTTCGGCAACGGCTTCGGCGACTGGAACGTCGACTGGCGGAAATGGCGCGAGGGCAGCGCCCTGTCCAGTGGCTCGCCGGACGGCCCGGCGGCGCAGGACGCGGTACGCCTGCGGCCCACGGCGGTGTGAACACCCGCAGGGGGCGCGCGGAACCGCGCGGCGGCCCGGCCCCGGCCGGCACCCGCACCGGCTCCTCGCGCCCCGTCGTCCCGCTACGCGCTCAGCAGCCGCTTCTGCCGCAGCAGGGAGGCCAGCTGGGAGGCGAACTCCACCGGGTCCACCGGCAGCGTGACCGCCGCGTCCGCCCGGCTCCACGTGGCCAGCCAGGCGTCCTGCGGCCGGCCCATCAGCAGCAGCACCGGCGGGCAGCCGAACACCTCGTCCTTGATCTGCCGGCACATCCCCATGCCCCCCATGGGCACGGCCTCGCCGTCCAGGACGCACACGTCGATGCCGCCCTTGTCCAGCTCGCGCAGCACCGCCTCCGGCGTCGCGCACTCGACGAACTCCACGACAGGGACGTCCGGAGCGGGCCGGTGGCCGGCTGCCAGCCGGACCTGTTCCCGCGTGTTGGAGTCGTCGCTGTAGACCAGCACCGTGGCGGTCGGCTGCATTGTTCCTCCGGGACGTCAGCGTCGTACGGACAGCACGGACAGGGCCGTTCGGGCGGATGTTACTCCCGTCGAAGTCCCCATGAACACCACGTCAACACCGGTCCGGCGGGTGGCAACACTCCGAACGGCACCCCCCGGAGTGAGCGCGAGATAAGCGACCGACATAATGTCGGTCGTGGCGACAGCAACGACAGTAGAAACCGGGCACGCGCACCCGTCGGTCAACCGGCCGAACCTCACCAGCGTCGGAACCATCATCTGGTTGAGTTCCGAGCTGATGTTCTTCGCGGCCCTCTTCGCGATGTACTTCACCCTCCGGTCCGTCACCGGTCCGGATCACTGGAAGCACATGGCCGACGCGCTCAATGTGCCTTTCTCCGCGACGAACACCACGATCCTGGTGCTCTCCTCGCTCACCTGTCAGCTCGGCGTGTTCGCTGCCGAGCGGGGCGACGTGAAGAAGCTCCGTGGGTGGTTCATCCTCACCTTCATCATGGGCGCGATCTTCATCGGCGGTCAGATCTACGAGTACACCAGCCTGGTGAGGGACGAGGGCATCTCCCTGTCCTCCGACCCGTACGGCTCGGTGTTCTACCTGACCACCGGCTTCCACGGCCTGCACGTGACGGGCGGTCTCATCGCCTTCCTGCTGGTCCTCGGCCGTACCTACATGGCCAAGAGGTTCACTCACGAGCAGGCGACCGCCGCCATCGTCGTGTCCTACTACTGGCACTTCGTCGATGTGGTCTGGATCGGCCTCTTCGCCACGATCTACCTGATCAAGTAGCGGGACCGACTCCCGCACATCCAGAAGCACGACGCAGAAGATCCTGACACCGGGGTAATCCGTGAAAAAGCTCTCCGCACGACGACGCCATCCGCTGGCGGCGGTCGTCGTCCTACTTCTCGCGCTGGCGGCCACTGGGGGGCTCTACGCCGCGTTCGCGCCCGCGGGCAAGGCGCAGGCCGATGAGACCTCCCAGTCCCTGACCACCATCTCGGAGGGCAAGAAGCTCTACGAGGTCGGCTGCGCCAGCTGCCACGGCACCGGTGGCCAGGGCTCCTCCGACGGCCCCAGCCTGGTGGGCGTCGGCGCCGCCGCCGTCGACTTCCAGGTCGGCACCGGCCGGATGCCGGCCGCCACCTCGCAGGGCGCCCAGGCCGTGCGCAAGAAGCCTGTCTACAACCAGGCCCAGATCGACCAGCTCGCCGCCTACATCGCCTCGCTGGGCGCCGGCCCGAGCGTGCCGACCAAGCAGCAGTACGGTCCGGACGGCGCGGACGTCGGCAAGGGTGGCGAGCTGTTCCGCACCAACTGCGCGCAGTGCCACAACTTCGCCGGCAAGGGCGGCGCCCTGTCGATGGGCAAGTTCGCGCCGAGCCTTGAGGGCGTCGCGCCCAAGCACATCTACGAGGCCATGCTGACCGGCCCGCAGAACATGCCGTCGTTCCCGAACACGACGATGTCCGAGAAGAACAAGAAGGACATCATCGCGTACCTCAACGCGGTCGACGGTGACAAGACGGTGAACCCCGGCGGTCTCGCGCTGGGCGGGCTCGGCCCGGTCACCGAGGGCCTCTTCAGCTGGATCGCCGGCCTCGGTGCCCTGATCGTCGTCGCCGTGTGGGTCGCCGCTCGGACCGCAAAGGCCAAGAAGTCATGAGTAGCCAAGACATTCCAGAAGAGAACCTGCCCGCTGCGCAGGAGGCCGGCCACGGCGCCGTAGGCGTCGCGGACGAGGAGAACCCGTTCGCCGACCCCGGCCTGCCGCCCCACGAGCACCGGATCCAGGACATCGACGAGCGTGCCGCCAAGCGGTCCGAGCGCGTCGTCGCCCTGCTGTTCACGGTCTCGATGCTGGCCACCGTCGCCTTCATCGCGTCGTACGTGACGATCCCGGTCGACAAGTCGATCTTCGTCTTCCCGATCGGGCACATCAGCGCGCTGAACTTCGCGCTCGGTCTGACCCTCGGCGTGGCGCTGTTCTGCATCGGCGCGGGCGCGGTCCACTGGGCCCGCACCCTGATGTCCGACGTGGAGGTCGCCGACGAGCGTCACCCCATCGAGGCGTCCCCCGAGACCCGCGCGAAGGTCATGGCGGACTTCCGCCAGGGCGCCGCGGAGTCCGCGCTCGGCCGTCGCAAGCTGATCCGCAACACGATGCTCGGCGCGCTCACCCTGGTGCCGCTCTCCGGCGTCGTGCTGCTGCGTGACCTGGGCCCGCTGCCCGGCACCTCGCTGCGTCACACGCTGTGGGCCAAGGGCAAGCTGCTGGTCAACGTGAACACCAACCAGCCGCTGCGTCCCGAGGACGTCGCGGTCGGTTCGCTCACCTTCGCGAAGCCCGAGGGCCTGGAAGAGACCCAGGAGGACTTCCAGAACGAGATCGCCAAGGCGGCCCTGATGATCGTCCGGCTCCAGCCGGAGAACATCAAGGACAAGCGCGAGCTCGACTGGTCGCACGAGGGCATCGTCGCCTTCTCCAAGATCTGCACCCATGTCGGTTGCCCGATCTCCCTGTACGAGCAGCAGACGCACCACGTCCTCTGCCCGTGCCACCAGTCCACCTTCGACCTCTCCGACGGTGCCCGAGTGATCTTCGGCCCGGCCGGCCACGCCCTGCCGCAGCTGCGGATCGGGGTCAACTCGGACGGTTACCTCGAGGCCCTCGGCGACTTCGAAGAGCCCGTCGGTCCTGCTTTCTGGGAGCGCGGATGAGCACTAACTCCAACGACGAGTCCCGCCCCCGCGGGAAGGCACCGGCCGGCGAGCGCGTCGCCGACTGGGCCGACGGCCGGCTCGGGATCTACTCCCTGGCCAAGGCCAACATGCGCAAGATCTTCCCCGACCACTGGTCGTTCATGTTGGGCGAAGTGTGCATGTACAGCTTCATCATCATCATCCTCACGGGTGTGTATCTGACGCTGTTCTTCCACCCGTCGATGAACGAGGTGGTGTACCACGGCAGCTACGTCCCGTTGCAGGGCATCCAGATGTCCGAGGCGTACTCCTCCACCGTGCACATCAGCTTCGACGTCCGTGGCGGTCTGCTGATCCGGCAGATCCACCACTGGGCCGCGCTGATCTTCCTGGGCGGCATGCTCGTCCACATGATGCGCGTGTTCTTCACCGGCGCGTTCCGCAAGCCGCGTGAGATCAACTGGCTCTTCGGCTTCCTGCTGTTCTTCCTGGGTCTGATCACCGGCTTCACCGGTTACTCGCTCCCGGACGACCTGCTGTCGGGTACGGGTATCCGCTTCATCGAGGGCGCGATCCTGTCCATCCCGATCGTCGGCACGTACATCTCGTTCTTCGCCTTCGGCGGCCAGTTCCCCGGCCACGACATCGTGGCCCGGTTCTACTCGGTGCACATCCTGCTGCTGCCGGGCATCATGCTGGGCCTGATGGTGGCCCACCTGATCCTGGTCTTCTACCACAAGCACACGCAGTTCGCGGGTCCCGGCAAGTCCGAGAAGAACGTCGTCGGCATGCCGCTGCTGCCGGTCTACATGGCCAAGGCCGGAGGCTTCTTCTTCCTGGTCTTCGGTGTCATCGCGGCCATCGCGGCGATCGCGCAGATCAACCCGATCTGGGCCATGGGTCCCTACCGTCCGGACCAGGTGTCCACCGGCGCCCAGCCCGACTGGTACATGGGCTTCGCCGAGGGTCTGATCCGCTTCATGCCGGGCTGGGAGATCAACGTCTGGGGCCACACGTTCGTCCTGGGCGTGTTCATCCCGCTGATGCTCTTCCCGATCCTCCTGTTCGCGATCGGTGTCTACCCGTTCATCGAGACCTGGATCACCGGCGACAAGCGCGAGCACCACATCCTGGACCGTCCGCGCAACGCGCCGACCCGTACCGCTCTCGGCGTCGCCTGGCTCACGCTCTACGGCGTGACCCTGATCGGCGGTGGCAACGACCTGTGGGCCACCCACTTCAGCCTGTCGATCAACGCGGTCACCTGGTTCGTGCGGATCAGCTTCTTCGCCGGACCGGTCATCGCCTTCATCGTGACCAAGCGGATCTGCCTCGGCCTCCAGCGCCGCGACCGCGACAAGGTGCTGCACGGCCGGGAGACCGGCATCATCAAGCGCCTGCCGCACGGTGAGTTCATCGAGGTGCACGAGCCGCTCAGCCAGGAGCAGCTGCACACGCTCACGGCTCACGAGCAGCTCAAGCCGGCCGAGATCGGCCCGACGGTCGACGAGAACGGCGTCGAGCGCAAGGTGAAGGGCTCGGAGAAGCTGCGCGCCAAGCTCAGCAACGCCTACTACGGCGAGGACTCCCAGATCCCGAAGCCGACGGTCGAGGAGTACAAGGAGATCACGGCCGGTCACGGCCACCACTGATCCCACCCGTTGCTGCAAGGCCACATGGGCGGGCCCCCCGGAGACCGGGGGGCCGCCCCCGCGTTTTTTTGTTGAGGTTTTATTATTTGGGGTCGGGGGGTCGGCGTGTCGAGGGGAGTCTAAAAAACAAA
>NZ_JBHXVE010000012.1:166798-168946 GCF_042672505.1 Streptomyces sp. NPDC127190 | reverse complement strand
TTGTTTATCTCAGAGTCCCAGGACCCGTCTCCAGGGCGATGTGTTGATGTCGCCGCCTCGGGCGGGGCGCCGCGCGTCCGCGCGGCGCCCCCCCGCCCCTTTTTTTTTGGAACTTCTTATATGACTGGGTCGGGGTGGGAAGCTAGGATCATCGTGGTCGCGATCTTGAGCCGTGGGCATTTCTTGCTCAGACAGGCGTGCCCGCGGCATGACAGACGGGGAGACAGTAATGCCGGATCCTGCTGCCGAAGCCGGATTTTTCTTCAACCCAATCGATCCGAACTTCCGCCGAGACCCTTATCCGGCGTATCGGAAGCTCCGTGATGAATTCCCGCTCCTTCCCGGGCCGCTGAACTCCTGGGTGGTGAGCCGGTACGACGACGTCGAATTCCTGCTTCGTGACCGCAGGCTCGGCAAGGACCTCAGCAAGACCGCCTACTTCGCCCAGCTGGCGGGCGGGCCCGACGAGGAGCCGCCGCCCTTCCTGGGGCTGGGCATGGACGGCTGGGACGGCAACCTCTTCAAGCTGCTCGACCCGCCGGACCACACCACGCTGCGCACCCTGGTGGCGGCGCCCTTCACGCCGGCCGCGGTCGAGGCCCTGATCACGTCGGTCACGGCCATCACCGACGAGCTGCTGGCCGACCTGCCCTCGCACTTCGACGCCATGGAGGTGCTCGGCGCGCTGCTGCCGGTCCGTGTCCTCGGCGACATGATGGGCATTCCGCGCGAGGACCAGAAGCAGTTCGTCGACTGGTCCACCGAGATCGCGCGCCTGCTGGAGCTGGGCGCGGCCCCGCCGGACGACCTGGCGGCGGCCTCGCAGCGCGCGGTGGCCGAGTGCACGGAGTACTTCGTCAAGGCCCTCGAGGCCCGCCGGGCCGAGGGCGGCACCGATCTGATGTCCACGCTGCTGAGCGTCGCGGACACCATCGAGGGGCTGACGGTGCACCACGTCGCGGCGATGTGCGTGCTGCTCATCGTCCCGGGCCTGGACACCTTCGCCAACCTCATCGGCAACGCCGTGGTGCTGCTGGCCCAGCACCCGGAGGTGCTGAACCGGCTGGCCGAGGAGCCCGCTCTCGGGGACGACGTCCTCGACGAGGTGCTGCGTCTGGAGCCGCCCACGCACGCGTCCTGGCGGGTCGTCAACGAGCCGATCGAGCTGCACGGCCAGACGATGCAGACCGGCGACGTGGTGCTGCTGATGCTGGCCGCGGCCAACCGCGACGAGCGGGAGTTCGAGAACCCCGACGCGGTGTCGCTGGGCGCGCACGGCCGCAAGCACCTCTCCTTCGGCCGGGGCATCCACTACTGCCTCGGTGACAACCTCTCGCGTCTGATGGCCAAGGAAGCGCTGATCGGCCTCGCGCGGCGGTGCGGCACCCTGGAGCTGGAGGGGGACGAGGTCGACCTCAAGCCCGGTCTGTGGCTGCGGGGCCCGGCCCGGCTGCCCGTCAAGGTGACCGCCCGGGAGGCCTCGGCATGACCTCTGCCGCTGAGGCCGTCTCCACCGAACCGATTCTGCTGGAGCTGGTGGACGACGACGGCCGCACGATCGGCGTCGCCGAGAAGCTGTCCGCGCACCAGGCCCCCGGCCATCTGCACCGGGCGTTCTCGGTCTTCCTCTTCGACACCGAGGGCCGGATGCTGCTCCAGCAGCGCGCCCTGACGAAGTACCACTCGCCGGGCGTGTGGTCCAACACCTGCTGCGGCCACCCCTACCCCGACGAGCCCCCGCAGGACGCCGCCGTGCGCCGCGTGCGCGAGGAACTCGGCCTGGTGGACGTCTCCCTCCGGACGGCCGGCACGGTCACCTACGAGCACCCGGACGAGATCTCCGGGCTGGTGGAGAAGGAGTACAACCACCTGTTCGTGGGCGTGGTGGAGGCCAAGCCCGAGCCGGACCCGGAGGAGGTGGGCGACTACCGCTTCGTGAACCGCGCGGAACTCGACGCGCTGCGCGCGACGGCCCCGGTCTCCGCCTGGTTCGAGACGGTGCTGACCGCGGCCCTGCCGGGCGTACGGCAGGTCGCCCCGGGCGGCGGCTGGTAAGGCACCCGGGAACAGCGAAGAGCGGGGGGGGGGGGGGGTGGCCCCCCCCCCCCCCCCCGCCAGTGGCCGCGGGGCGGGCGCGGCGGCACCCCC
>NZ_JBHXVE010000012.1:118554-166788 GCF_042672505.1 Streptomyces sp. NPDC127190 | reverse complement strand
CGCTGCGCGAGTGCGAGCCGCCCCCCCGGCCGCGCTCCCCCGCCCCGCCCCGGGGTGGGGTGTTATCTCCGTCGCACCCACAATCATGGGGGGGGGGGGGGGGGGGGCCCCCCCCCCCCCCCCCCCTCTTCTTCGTCCGCGGTGCGGGCGTTACGACAGCGCGCGCAGCACCGCGTCGTTGGCCTCGGCGTCGCCGACGGTGAGCCGGACGCCCTCGCCCTCGAAGAACCGGGCCAGGACCCCGCTCTGCTCCAGGGCCGCGCGGAGCTGCGGCACCCGCTCCGGCTCGTCGAACCAGAGGAAGTTCGTCCGGCTGGGCAGGACCGCCCAGCCGGCGGCGGTGAGCCCCCGGGCCAGCCGGTCGCGTTCCCGCACGATGCGTTCCACCCGCGCGCCCAGCTCGCCCTGCTCGCGCAGGGAGGCCTCCACCGCGGCCACCGACAGCGAGCTGATGGCGAAGGGAAGCTGGAACTCGTTGATCCGCCGGGCCAGCTCGGGGCTGGTCAGGCCGTAGCCGACGCGCAGGTCGGCGAGGCCGTACGCCTTGGAGAAGGTGCGCAGCACCAGCAGGTTGGGGAACTCCCGCACCCACTCCGCCGAGTCCGGACGCTCCTCGGCCGCGACGAACTCGATGTACGCCTCGTCCAGCACGACCGTGGTCCCGGCCGGGACCAGGGCGAGGAAGTCCCGCAGCTCCTCGGCCGTGACAAACCGTCCGGTCGGATTGTGCGGGTTGCAGACGATCACCGCATCGGCCTCCGCCGCCGCCTTCGCCAGACGGGTGAGATCCTGGTGGCCGCCCGGCAGCAGCGGAACCTCCAGCGGACGGGCCGCCGTCATCCGGGCGAGCAGCGGGTACGCGTCGAAGTTGCGCCAGCCGTACGCCAGGCCGCCGCCGGGACGCACGGTCGCCTGGAGGGCCTGGAGCGCGACACCGACCGACCCGGAGCCCACCACGACACCCTCGCGCGGGAAGCCGAGCCAGTCGGCGAGCACGCCCTTCAGCCGCTCCGGGTAGAACTCCGGATACCGGTTGACCGCGGCGGCATGCCGGGCGATCTCCGCGGTCACCGATTCCAACGGCGGAAGCGGATTCTCGTTCAGGGCCAGCCGGTGTTCCCCGGGCATCAGCTCACACCCAGGGATCTGAGCAACTCGCGGGCGTCCTCCAGATTGTTGTCGATGCCCAGCTCGTTTCCGTTCAGCATCGGGGTGCCGAAGTGACGCTCCATCTCCACGATGAATTCGACCACCCCCATCGAGTCGATTCCCGACTCCTTGAAGGTGGCCCCCGCGAAAAGGGAGTCGGTGGATTTGGGAAAACGATCGTCAAGCAGTGACTTCAGGTTTTCGTCAAGGTTGCCCATGGTTCTCTTCTCGCTTGTACGACTGCTCAGCTCTCGGTGATGGGGACGAGCGAGCCCGGCCAGGTGAGCAGGGCCGAGCCCCAGGTCAGTCCGCCGCCGAAGCCGGTGAGGACGACGGACTGCCCCGCCTCGAACCGGCCGGCCGTGGCGCCCGCGGCGAGCGCCAGCGGAATGGACGCGGCCACGGTGTTGCCGACCCGGTCGATGTTCTTCACGACCCGCTCCGCCGGCAGGCCCAGATCGCGGGCGCAGGTGTCCAGGATGCGCACATTGGCCTGGTGCGGCACCAGATGGGCGAGGTCGTCCGGTGCCAGCCCGGCCCGGTCGAGCACGGCGCGTACCGAGCCGCTCATGTGCCGGACCGCACGCGCGAAGACCTGGGGCCCGTCCATGTGGAAGTAGACGTCCGACGGCGCCGGACCGGTCTCGGCGAGCCGCTGCTCCGAGCCGCCGGCCGGCACGGTGATGAGGTCCACCCCCCGGCCGTCGCTGCCCAGGTCGAACCCGAGCAGCGCGCCGTCCTCCGTCCGCTCGCCGGCCCGGAGCACCGCGGCCCCGGCGCCGTCCCCGAAGATGACCCGGGTGGTGCGGTCGGCCGGGTCCAGGATCGTGGAGAAGGTGTCCGCCCCCACCACCAGGGCGGTGTCGACCACCCCGGTGCCGATCAGTCCCGCCGCGGTGGCCAGGCCGTACACGAACCCGGTGCACACCGCGGCCACGTCGAACGCGCCCACCCCGGTGAGCCCGAGGGCGTCGGCCACCACCGGGGCCGTCGCGGGACACGGCCGGTCCGGGGTGCTGGTGGCCACCACCACCAGGTCCACCCGCTCGGTGCCCGCCGACTTCAGCGCCCGCCGGGCGGCCTCCGTCGCCAGATGGCCGGTGCTCATGCCGGGCGACGCCACATGGCGCCGCTCGATGCCGGTGCGCGTTCTGATCCACTCGTCGGTGGTGTCCAGCTCGGCCGCGAGCATGTCGTTGGTGACCACCCGGGGCGGGACCCAGGTACCCAGCCCGCCGAGGACCGCGGTGCGTGTCATGGTCGGTGCTCCCTTATGCGGCGCTGCCGCCCTCGAAGGCGGGCCGGACGCGGTAACCCCGCTGCGCCGCCTGCTGGTTGATCTTCCGGGCGCGGGCGATGGCCTGGGCGGTACGCGCGATCATCAGCCCCGAGGTGAGGCCCAGCCCCTTCCGCGCGGTCTTGAAGAAGGCGTAGTCGTCCTTGGCCAGGGTCGGGAACATCGAGTCATGGAGCTGGATGTCGGCCTCCATGAACGTCCGCGACGTCGGGTGCAGCGCCTGCGGCCAGGAGCGGCCGGCGTCCAGGTGCTTCCTGGCCACACCGATCTCGTAGCGGATCAGCTCACGCACCGGGTCGCTGATCCGGCCGCTGCCGATCTGCCGGTCCAGGTCCTCGCGCTCCACGCCGAACCGGGCGAGGTGCTCCAGCGGCAGGTAGAGCCGCCCGAGGTCCATGTCCTCGCGCAGGTCCCAGATGAAGTCCAGCAGCTGGAAGGCCGTGATGGTGTGCCGGCACAGCTCCTCGGCCTCCTCGCCGCGCGGCTCGAAGATCTGGTTGATCCAGGTGGCGGGCAGCAGGGTGACGTTCTCGAGGAAGTCGTCGAGCGCCGCGTCGTCCGCGTACTCGTACGTCGTGAGCGCCCGGCGGTTGCCGGCGACGAACTCCGGCACGCGCAGGTAGGGCAGGTCCCAGGTGCGCAGGGTGTGCACCAGGGCGCGGGCGACGGCCGCGTCGGTCTCCTCCGAGCGGGACAGCGGCCGGTCCACCGGCAGCGGGTCGCCCTTGGCGACGGCCAGATAGGTGCGCTCCCACTCGTCGAGCCGGCGGTTGCGGACATCGACGCTGAGGTTGATGTCGTCGGTCAGGTTGTCGACGTAGGCGACGAAGGTGATGAAGGCGTCGAAGTAGGGCCGCTTGGCCTCGGGGAACATGTACCGGCCCAGGAAGCGTCCGCGGCCGATCTTGCGGAACAGCTGGGAGACGGTGATGTAGTCGGCGCGAAGACCGGAGTCCTTGATGCCCGCGAGATCGAGCTCTTGAACCATCGTCATGTCTGTGCTCTTTCGTGTGGGCCGGCCCGACGGCCGGCCGCTAGAGGGTGCTTCCGCTCATCTCGTACGAGTCGACGGACCGCCGTTGCCGCGGCACCGACACCGTGGGCTCGTCGGCCGGCAGGAAGGAGGCGAAGGGAGGCATCTCCTCGACCGGGAGCCGGAGTTCCAGCACACCGGGGCGCCGGCCGTCGAGGGCGTGGTCGTCCAGGTGCCGGACGAGTTCCGCACGGGTGCCCGCGCTCGCGACCCACAGCCGGTCCGGGGTGCCGAGCCCCCGTGCCACCGTGCACACATCGGCCGGCCGGTAGTCCACCGCCGTGATGCGGGAGTCGAAGAACGTCTGCTGCCGAGTGGCGCACATCCCGTGCATGCCGTTGTTGAAGACGACATAGAGGATGGGCAGTTGCAGTTCGACGGCGGTGTGCAGCTCCAGACCGCTCATCAGGAAGGCGCCGTCGCCGCAGAACACCACCGTCCGGGTGGACTCGGAGCAGCCGAGCTGGGCGCCGATCGCGCCGCCGATGCTGTACCCCATGCCGCCCATGCCCAGCGCGATCGTCGAGGTCGACCCCGGCGGCACGGACCCGTAGTGCATGGAGGCGACGGCGCAGTTGCCCGCGTCGTACAGCAGATGGCCCCCGGGCGGCAGGTGCTCCTGGATCAGCTGGACGGCCTCGCTCTGGAGGAGCACGTCGTCGGCCGAGGGAGTGCCCCGGCCCGGGAGCCGGTCGGCCCGCCGGGGCAGGAACCGCGTCATCGTGTACCCGTCGACCACCGGGGCGGTGAACGGGCTCACCTCGCGCAACCGCTCCAGCAGCTGGAACACCCGGCCGGCGTCCCCGCGGACCAGCAGGTCGGCGGCGCCGGAGCGGGCCAGCTGGCCCAGGTCCACATTGACCGCGGCGGCCTTCGCCGGGTCCCAGCCGGGTATCGCCCGGCGGGTCATCATGCTCAGGCCGGTACCGACCAGCACCACGAGATCCGAGCGCTCCACATAGGCGGCGGCCGAGGGATGGCCGCCCTCGCCGACGACCCCCAGGTACAGCGGGTTGTCGTTCGGGAACTCGCCCCGGGCGCCCATGGTCGTCACGACCGGTATCCGGGCGCGCTCCGCGAAGAGCCGTACCGCCTCGGGGGCGGCGGACCGGCGTACCCCGTGGCCGAGCAGCAGCACCGGCGAACGGGCCTCGCCCAGCCGCTCGAACAGCTCCCGCACCGCCGGCTCGTCGACCGGTCCCGGGTCGGCGAAGGCGCCGAGGTCGCGGGGCCAGTCGGCGGGCGGCTCGCCGACCTCCAGCTCGTTGCTGTCCCGGGGGATGAGCAGGGCCACGGGACCCTTGCGCCCGCTGAGGGCCGTGCCGAGCACCTCCCTCAGGGCGGGCCAGAACGCGTCCGCCCCGGTGATCCGGACGGTCTTCTTGGTGACCGCGCTCAGCAGGGGCAGCGCGTCCACCGTGCGGCCGATGCCGGAGGAGTCCTGGAAGGACCCCTTGCCGTCCAGGGCGGCCGGCGGCTGGCCGACGAGGGCCAGCACCGGCACCGATTCGGCGTAGGACTCGGCCAGCCCCGCCACCAGGTTCACCATGCCGCCGCCCGAGGTCGAGCAGCACACGCCCAGGGTCCGGTGGATCCGGGCCCGGGCGTCGGCCATGAACGCCGCGCCGTCCTCCCGTTTCGCCAGGACCGAGGTGAGCTGCCCCTGCCCGAGCCGTTCGACGGCGTCGTGGATGTGCTCGATGTTCGCGCCGCTGACACCGAAGACATACCTGGTGTCCAGGTCCCGCAGAACGGTGACCAGCGCGTCGGCCAGCCGCATCGTCCTACCCCCGTTCGTCGTGGATGTGCTGCCCCGGCTGTGCCCCGCCCCGCGTCAGCTCTGCGCCGAACCGAAACGGTGCTCGAGGATCCGCTTGAGGTTGCCCATCTCGATGCTGTGGCCGGCGTGGAACATGGGCCAGATGTCACCGACCCAGACGCGGTCGGTGCGGGCCCGGCCCTCGGCGATGTAGTCCGGGACGTTCTCCGTCTTGCGGTCGTAGTAGGGGTGCTTGCAGTTGGTCCACAGCACCACGGTGCCCGGCTTGTTGAGGACCTTCGAGGAGTCGATGATCGTCAGGTAGTAGCGCATCCACAGCTCGTGGCCCTGGTCCCAGGCGCACGGGTAGATCACCAGGCCGTGCTCGGGGCCCTTCTGGGCGTCGGCGCGGATGTAGATGTCCGTGTTCGGCTGGATCATCTCGTCGGCCTTGTACAGACCGCCGCCCAGGTGCCTCATGTTGCGGATGCTGTACGTCCACTCCTCCAGGGAACGGGCGTTGGCGGCGTACTCGAAGACGATGTCGTACGGCACGTTGATGTGCTCGGCGAGGGAGCAGTAGTCGCCGAACACCTCGTTGTGGTCGTACGTCTCCTTCGTCTTGCTCTCCATCAGCTTCATCATGTCGTCCATGCCGGTGTTCTCGTTCCACACCAGGCCCAGCTCCACCAGGTCGGAGCGGTCGAGGACGTAGTTCTGCGCGAGGCCCGACTCGTCGGGGACGCGGTTGGCCATGTTTCCTCCTGAATGAAGCAATGGTGAACACACATACAGGTGGTGCAGGACATGCGGTGATGCCGGACATGCCGGCGGTGCCGGGCATGCGGTGATGGTCGATGAGGGGCTGTCCGGACGGCCGGGACGGCTCAGTTCCAGCGCCAGACCATGGACGCGACGAGCTCGCCGCCATGGGAGAACGTGCCGAACGCCACGAGGTCTCCGGGGGAGATCAGCTTCTTCTCCAGGGCGTCGGCGAAGGTCACCGGAAGGGAGCCCTGGAACAGGTTGCCGTAGATGCCCAGGGTGTCGTGCGCACGGGAGTCGTCGAAGCCGCAGCGCTTGCGCCACTCCGCGACGTACTTCTCGTTCGGCTGGTGGGTGATGAGGCGGGCGATGTCCTCGTTCCGTACGCCGGCCTTCTCCAGGGCGGTCTCGACGGCCCGCGGGAGCTGCTCCATGGTGACGGTGTAGAGCCGCGCCAGCATCTTCTGGTCGAAGTTTACCGTCAGGGCGCCGGAACCGTGCGCCCAATAGGGAATTTCCATTCCGTCGACGGCACTCGGCTCGACCTTGAGCGCACCCCAGTTCTCACCGAAGGACTGCTCGTGCACGGAGAGAATGGTGGGCTCCTCGCCGGCGGTCAGCAAGGTGGCGGAGGCCCCGTCGCCGAGCACCCGGGATTCCGGGCTCTGCTGGAATTCCTCCAGCCGGGAGACGAAGTTGGTGACCGTGACCACGGCCACCGTGCGGTACTGGCCCGAGTCGATGAAGGCCTTGGCCGTGTTGATCGAGGAGACCCAGGAGCAGCAGCCGTTGTCCACCTGGAGAACCGCTGCCGAGGTCGCGCCCACCGCGTGCTGAATGGCGGTGCCCACACCGGGCGAGAAAGCGTCGTTCAGCTGGGAGGCGCAGATGATGAGATCCACGGTCGCCGGATCCACGCCATTGCGCTCGAGCAGCTTCTCGAGAGCGGCGGTACCCAGCCGGGCGGAGGTGTACTCGGGCCACGCGAAACGTCGTTCGTGAACGCCCGCGAAGAACGCATGGTCACTCAGGTCGCTGTCCTCGGAAAGCAGCTCACTGTTTCGAACCACTTTTTCCGGCATGAAATTGACTACATCGACAACGCGAGTCGATACCACAAAAATTCCCAATCTTCGCGGTGGGAGTGCTAGTCATGCATTGACCGGGAGAACCAGGAGAGGTGTGGCGGAAAGAAAAAAGAGAATGCGCTGCACGTTCCCCCCTCGAGTCCCCCGTTGACGCTTTGGAGTGGCGTTTATGTCGAGCGTGCTTGCAAGTGGCGCAAAAGCGATGGCAACTCTATGATCATCACGGTCACGGCCAGATCTCAGTTAGGTAACCGTAAGGTAACGGTCGCTCTGGGGGGAAGATATCCGCGATGTCCGGGTGTGCCAGGAAAAGCGGCCTGGACTTCGTTCAACATGCATTGGTTCCGGTGTTCAAACGTAAGATTCCTTACTTTTGAGTGGTCGCACTGTGAGACCGGCGCCCCCGTGCCCCGCCCGGCTGGATAGGCTGGGAGCCTCCCCGCGCGCGCGGTGGTGGATGGCTGAAACCGACGACTCAGGAGCGGCCGTATGAGCGCTGTGACCCCCGCTGGAGGCGACACCGCGGCGGGCCGTTCCTGGCCCGAGGTGCTGAACGCCCTGCTGTCCGGGCGCGACCTGGACGCCGGTGCGACGTACTGGGCGATGGACCGGATCATGCGCGGCGAGGCCACGGACGCGCAGATCGCCGGGTTCGTGGTGGCGCTGCGGGCCAAGGGTGAGACGGTGGAGGAGATCACCGGGCTGGTGGACGCGCTGTACCGGCACGCCACCGTCATCGAGGTCTCCGGGAACACCGTCGACATCGTCGGAACGGGCGGGGACGGCGCCAAGACCGTCAACATCTCCACGATGTCCTCGATCGTCATCGCCGGTACCGGCGCCAAGGTCGTCAAGCACGGCAACCGGGCCGCTTCCTCGGCCTCCGGCGCGTCCGATGTGCTGGAGGCGCTCGGCGTCAACCTGGACCTGGCGCCGAAGCGGGTGGCCGAGGTCGCCGAGGAGGCCGGCATCACGTACTGCGCCGCGGTGAAGTTCCACCCGGCGCTGCGCCATGTGGCCGCCGCGCGCGGCCAGTTGGGGATCCGCACCGTCTTCAACGCGCTCGGCCCGCTGGCCAACCCGGCCCGGGTCAAGGCGCAGGCCGTCGGTGTCGCCGACCCCCGGATGGCCCCGATCATGGCCGGCGTCTTCGCCGCCCGCGGCCACTCGTCCCTGGTCTTCCGCGGCGACGACGGGCTCGACGAGCTGACGACCACGGCCACCTCGCGGGTGTGGGTGGTACGCGACGGCAAGGTGACCGAGGAGGCCTTCGACCCGCGGGACGTGGGGCTGGAACTGGTGCCCGTCGAGGCGCTGCGCGGGGCGGACGCCACCTACAACGCGGGTGTCGCGCGGCGGCTGCTGGACGGCGAGAAGGGACCCGTGCGGGACGCCGTGCTGCTGAACTCCGCGGCCGCGCTGGTCGCCCTGGAGCCGGGCCCGGGGTCCCTGGCGGAGCAGCTGCGGGACGGGATGGACCGCGCGGCCGAGTCGATCGACTCCGGGGCTGCGGCCCGGCTTCTCGAGCGGTGGGTCGCGGCCACCAACGCCTGACGTCCGCCCGGCGGGGCGGCCGCACAAGTCGCCCCGCACTGCGGGAAATTGGCGTCAGATCTTGATCACCTGGCCGGGTCTGTGGATATGCTAGCGTCAAGTGCATTCCCTCGTGGTGATGTGTGTGCCTCCGCTTTGTCCGGAGCACGCATCTGAACGGGGACAACGAAGGGATGACGGGGGCATGGATGAGGGACAGCTGTACCCAGCCATGGAATAGGAATCCGACGCCGCCGGACCGTCGATTACGTCCGGTCCATACCTGAGCCGACTCGGCTCCGCACCGTTTTCATGTCACTCCGCGCGTGATGCGCGTGTCTTCACCACCGGGCGGCATCGACCGCTCTTCAAGCGCCGGAACATTCTCACCGGCCCTTGCTCTGCCCATTCCGGCCTTCTCGACGGCCGTCACATCCGCAGACCGAACCGGTAACCGCACCCAGCACGGGTGCGGAACAGGCCTGCGCACTCTGGCGACACCCTCTCCTCCCTCGTCGGCATCCCCTCGGACGTGCCGTCGACGCACACCCGCACTTGTTCGCGCCAGCGCATTCAGCAAAAGGAGAACACGGTGACCAACTTGATGCTTCTGCCCGACGGCATGCGCCGCTGGTCCATCGAAAACGGTGTCTCCCTCGACGAGGGCTACAAGGCGATGGCGGACAAGCTCGAAGAGTTCATCGGCTGGACCCGGGAGGAGGGCATCAAGACCCTCTACATCACGACGTCCTCGGTGAAGAACTTCAACCGCCCCGAGGCCGCGGTGACGACGTTCCTCGACGCGTTCGACGACCTGGCCCAGCGCGTCCACGGCAGCTGCAACTTCGCGTACTCCGGCTCCCTGGACCTGGTGCCGGACCGCTACCTCGAATCGCTCGAAACCATGCGGAAGGCGTCGGACACCGACTCGGACTTCACGGTCCACTACATCCTCGGAATGTCCCTCTCCCGCGAGGTCATCGGGATCTTCAACAAGCTCAACGGGAAGATCCCGGTCATGACCGAGGAGATCCTGGCCAGCAACGCGTACGTCCCGGAACAGGTCGACTTCGTCATACGCACCGGCGGCGCCGTCCGCATGTCGTCCTTCTTCCCGCTGATGTCCCCGTACGCCGAGCTGTACTTCTCCCCGCTGCTGTTCCCGGACGTCACGCGGGCCGACTTCGACGCCGCGATGAAGGACCTCCGCAACCGCGAGCGGCGCTACGGCGGCTACCCGGAGTCCGGCATGCCCGAGTCGAGCTGACGGCACGACCGACGGCCTCGGCATGCCTCGCCGGCATGCCGAGGTCCCGATATACGGACAGGAGTTGCGGCGCGGCGATCAGCTCCGTTACGTTCCTGTCCAGGTCATGAGCGACAGCCACAAGGCCCCGGCCGGCTGTCCGGCAACCCTCCGTCCGTGGCGGGGTGCCCCGGGTGAGGACCAGGTCGTAGGCAGCGAGGTCTACGGCAAGCGCGGACCCCTCGCACGCTGAGTCGAAGCGTGGACCAGGGGTCCTGGTCGTCGAGGAGTCTTCCGTGAGCAAGCGAATGCGTTAGGGCCGCCGAGCCCCGCCTCCGCGCACCCTTTTCCCCTTTCTCCGTGCTTGAGCGACCTCTGCTCGCGCGGTGATCCCACACGCCTCACGGGAGTTCCGCCATGTCCGTCTCCACCGCTGCCGCCGACCAGTCCGTTTGTGCCCCTCTGCCGGTTCTGGGGCGGGATGTCACCGTTCCGCTAGTCACCGGCGGCGAGGTCACCTACGCGGCCCTCGACTACGCGGCCAGCGCCCCCGCCCTGCAGCGCGTCTGGGACGACGTCGCCGCCTACGCCCCCTACTACGGCAGCGTCCACCGTGGCGCCGGCTATCTCTCCCAGCTCTCCACCGACCTCTTCGAGAACGCCCGCCGCACGGTCTCCGACTTCCTCGGCTGCCGCCCCGGCGACCAGGTGGTCTTCACCCGCTCCACCACCGACTCGCTGAACCTGCTGGCCCGCGCGCTGCCCGCCGGCTGCCAGGTCTTCGTCTTCGAGACCGAGCACCACGCCTCCCTGCTGCCCTGGCAGGACACCCGGGTCACCTACCTCGACGCCCCGCGCACCCCGCGGCAGGCGGTCGAGACCCTGGAGCGGGCGCTCGCCGCCCGCGAGCCCCACGGCCCGGCCCTGGTCTGTGTGACCGGTGCCTCCAACGTCACCGGCGAGCTGTGGCCGGTGCGCGAGCTGGCCGCCGCCGCGCACGCGCACGGCGCCCGGATCGTCGTGGACGCCGCCCAGCTCGTCCCGCACCAGCCGGTGGACGTCCGCGACCTCGACGTCGACTGGATCGCCTTCTCCGGACACAAGCTGTACGCGCCGTTCGGCTCCGGCGTCCTGGCCGGCCGCGCGGACTGGCTGCGCGCGGCCGAGCCGTACCTCGCGGGCGGCGGCGCCAGCCGCACGGTCACCCGGCGCCCGGACGGCGGGGTGGAGGTGGCGTGGCACGAGAGCGCGGCCCGGCACGAGGCCGGCTCGCCGAACGTCATCGGCGCCTACTCCATCGCGTCGGCCTGCAAGGCGCTCACCGAGGCCGGCTGGGACACCCTGGTCGCCCGTGAGCAGCACCTGATCCGCCGGGTGCGCGAGGGGCTCGCCGAGATCCCCGAGGTGCGGGTCCTCTCCCTGTTCGGCGACGACGCCCCGCGCGTCGGGGTGATCTCCTTCGTGGTCGACGGCTGGAACAGCTCCCACTTCGCCGCCGCCCTCTCCGCGGAGTACGGCATCGGCGTCCGCGACGGCCTGTTCTGCGCCCACCCCCTGGTCCGCACGCTGCTGGGCAGCGACCCGCAGACCCAGGGCGAGTGCGGTGCGCCGGAGGCGGCCCCGGGCGAGAAGTCCCTCAACGCCGTGCGCGTCAGCTTCGGCGCGGGCACCCCCGACGAGCACGTCGACCGTTTTGTGAGCGCGGTCCGGGAACTGGTCAGGGACGGTGCCAAGTGGACGTACCGCACGGAGGACGGCCGCTGCGTGCCGGCGGTGTGAGGGGCCGTACCTCCCGATGAGGCGGTGTCCGGACGGTCAGGAGTCGAGGCCGATCGCGAACGCCGCCTCCAGGTCGTGCTGGGAGTAGGTACGGAACGCCACATGCGTGTCCGTGCCCTCCACGCCGGGGATCTTGCTGATCCGGCCCGGGATCACCTCGGCGAGGTCCTCGTGCTCCCGCACCCTGACCATCGCGATCAGGTCGTACGTCCCCGTCACGGAGAACACCTCGCTCACCGAGTCCAGCGAAGCGATCTGCTCCGCGATCTCGGGGATCCGGTCCACGCTGGTCTTGATCAGGACGATCGCGGTGATCACGGCTGCTTCTCTCCCTCGGGCGCCTGGGCAGGGGCGGCTTTCACTCTATCCGTACGGCCGTAGCGCACCCACGCGTAGCCGAAGCCCAGCCCGAAGCCCACCAGGTGCGCCAGATACGCCACCCCCGGGCCCTGTCCGGCCCGCCCCGCCGAGAGCCACTGGAGCGCCGCCCAGAACGGCAGCACGACCCAGGCCGGGAACCGTACCGGCAGGAAGAGGAGGAACGGCAGAAGACTGGTCACGCGTGCCCGCGGGAACAGGTAGAGGAAGGCGCCGAGGACCGCCGAGATCGCTCCGGAGGCCCCCACCAGCGACTGCTCCGAGGCCGCGTTGGCGGCCGCGTAACCGAGCAGGGCCAGGTAGCCGCAGCCGACGTAGAAGAGCGTGTACTCCACCCGGCCCATCCGCTCCTCGGTCATCGCGCCGAAGACGAAGAGGAAGAGCATGTTGCCGAGCAGATGCACCCAGCTCCCGTGCACGAACAGCGCGGTGAGCGGGGTGAGCGCCGCCCTCGGCACGCCCTCGAACAGCTCGGCCGGGACCACGCCCCAGCGGTGGAAGTACACGCGCTGCGCGGCGAGCAGGGACTCCCCGGAGCCGTACGCCCCGGTGAGCCCGGAGGCCGGGCCCAGCACGAAGATCACACAGCACAGGGCGATGAGGGTGTAGGTCATCGGTGCCGATGTGTTCCGGACCGCCCTCACGGTCCGGCCCGCCGTGCTCCAGTTGCCGATCATGGACACAGAGCATGACGTAAGGGGACGCAAGGGGATAGACCGCCTCGCCGCCGTGAACGGACGGGCGGCGAGTCCCCGGCAGGCCGTAGGGTTACGGCCACACGGGTCCGCCCCCCGGGCGCGGACCGACCCGAGAAGGAAGCGAACAGCCACGATGACGGTTCCCCTGCCGACCGCCACGACGCGTTGGCGCTGCACCCTGTGCGGCAACCTCACCCGGTTCGACGTGACCCGTTCCTCGAAGGTGGTCGAGTACGTGCACCTCGACCTGGCGGGTGAGCCGAAGGTGGAGGAGCGCGAGGTGGTCAGTGAGACCATCGAGTCGGTGCGCTGCCGTTGGTGCAACGCGGTGGACCAGGTGGAACTCGTGGACAGGCCGGGCGCCGACTCCTGAGCGGAGCGGCCCCGGGTACAGCGGACGGCTTAGGGGTGTGACGGATGGTGGAGACCGCAGGCGGGGGGCCGGAAGACGGCACCGCTGAGGTGCTTGACCGTCCGCTGCCCGACGGCGTGCGCCGCAGGGTCGTACAGATCGTCTCGGACGGCTTCGGCGGGCTGACCGTGGCGGAACTGCCCGCGCAGCTGCGGCAGTATGCCCGGTTCGCCCCCAACCGCCGGGCGAAGTTCGCCGGGAACGCCATGGCGGCGGCGCTGGAGACCGATCCGCTGTTCCGGCAGCGCATCGGGGAGAAGTTCAGAGAGGCGCATCCGGAACTCGCCGGCGCCCTGGACTCCGGCTCGCCGCCCCCGGCCGCGGACCCGCTCGATGTGGCGGCCGCGGCCTATGTACTGCGCCCCGCGGGCTGGGTGAAGCTGGTCACCGCGGCCGGCGAGGAGGCCCAGCGCGCGGACGCCGAGCGCGCCGACGAGGAGAGCCGGGCGGAGCTGGAGCGGCTGCGCGCCGAGCTGGCCCAGGCCCGCGAGCACACCCGGACCGAGACCGAACGGCTGCGCGCGGAGCTGGAGTCGGCGAAGAAGGAAGCGGAATCGCTTCAGCGCAAGCTGCGGGCCGCGCTCAGCGACGTCAAGCGGGGCGAGGCCGCGCTGCGCAAGGCGCAGGCCGAGATGGAGGCCGTACGCGCCGAAGGCCAGACGCAGCTGTCGGCCGCCGAGAGCGAGTCCCGGCGGCTCAAGGCCCGGCTCGGCGAGGCGGAGGCCGCGCTGGAGGCGACCCGCCGGGCCGCCCGCGAGGGCCGCAGCGTGGAGGACATGCGGGTACGGCTGCTGCTGGACACCCTGCTGGACGCGACCCAGGGGCTGCGCCGCGAACTCGCCCTGCCGCCGGTCTCGGTGCGCCCGGCGGAGACGGTGGACGCGGTGGAGCCGGGGCGGATGACTCCCAAGGACATCGCGGCCCGCGCCCTGTCCGAGCACGACCCGGCCATCCTCGACCAGCTGCTCGCGCTGCCGCAGGCGCATCTGGTGGTCGACGGCTACAACGTCACCAAGACCGGCTATCCGCAGATGCCGCTGGAGAAGCAGCGGCTCCGGCTGCTCGGCCAGCTCTCGGCGCTCGCCGCGCAGACCGGCGCCGAGGTGACCTGTGTCTTCGACGGCGCCGAACTGGCCGCGCCGGTGCTGCTCGCGCCGCCGCGCGGCGTCCGCGTGCTGTTCTCGAAGCCGGGGATCACCGCCGACGAGCTGATCCGGCAGCTGGTGCGCGCGGAGCCGCCGGGCCGTCCGGTCATCGTCGCTTCCACCGACCGCGAGGTGGCCGACGGGGTCGCCAGGGCGGGTGCCCGACCCGTCGCCTCTGCGGTGCTTCTGAAGCGACTGTCCTGAACGCCCAACGGGCATACTCAATGCCCGAATTGGCCGCATCGTCACGCAACGTAGCGTCAATCGCGTCTCACCCCGTGTGAGTTATGGGCAAAGAATGGCTTGCGTGATGCGATTTTCTGCTGTGAGGATTTGAACTGATCACAGCTGGGTCACTAGGGTCTGGGCTCGAACCTCCGAACGGGTGATCACTCACAAGAAGGAGTTCGTCCTCAGTGGCGTCCCACCGTCGACCCAAGCAGCCGAGCCGCACCCGCGTGACCGTGCTCACCACCGCCGCAGCCGCTGCCGTCGCGCTCAGCGCGAACGCCGCCAACGCCGCGCCCAGCGAGAAGCTCAGCAAGGACGAGGTCAAGGCAAAGGTCGACAAGCTCTACGAGCAGGCCGAGCAGGCCACCGAGAAGTACAACGGCGCCCAGGAGAAGCAGCAGAAGCTGCAAAAGGAAATCTCCACCATCCAGGACAACGTCGCCCGCGGCCAGCAGGAGCTGAACAAGCTGCGCGACGGCCTGGGTTCGCTGGCCACGGCCCAGTACCGCTCCGGCGGCATCGACCCCTCGGTCCAGCTCTTCCTCTCCTCGAACCCGGACGACTACCTCGACAAGGCGTCCACCCTCGACCAGTTGAGCAGTCAGCAGGTCGACGCGCTGAAGAAGATCCAGGACAAACAGCGCGAACTCGCCCAGGAGCGGGCGGAGGCGAGCGACAAGCTCAAGGACCTCTCCGCCACCCGCGCCGAACTGGGCAAGAAGAAGAAGGAAGTCCAGGGCAAGCTCGCCGAGGCGCAGAAGCTCCTCAACACCCTGACGGCCAAGGAGAAGCAGGAGCTGGCGCAGAAGCAGCAGCGCGCCGACCGCTCCTCCACCCAGCGGGTCGACATGGGGAACAAGGACACCCCGCCGGCCTCCGGCCGCGCCGGCGCCGCGTTCTCCGCCGCCCAGAGCAAGATCGGCTCGCCGTACGTCTACGGCGCCTCCGGCCCCTCCTCCTTCGACTGCTCGGGCCTGACCTCCTGGGCCTACGCGCAGGCCGGTGTCTCCATCCCGCGCACCTCGGAGGAGCAGGCGAACATCGGCACCCGCATCTACAGCATCAACGACCTCCAGGTCGGCGACCTGGTCTTCTTCTACGGCGACATCCACCACGTCGGCCTGTACGCCGGCAACGGCATGGTGCTGCACGCCCCGCACACCGGTGCCGTGGTCCGCTACGAGGCCATGTCGGACATGCCGTTCCAGTTCGGCGTTCGCGTCTGACCCGCGGTCCGACCCGCGAAACGTCCACCGCCCGAGGGCGCCCGAACGAGCGAATCCCCGGGACCGGAACTGACTCCACGCCCCGCCGGTGACCTGCGTCAGCGGCGGGGCGCGACCGTATCCGGGCCGAAGACGGCGCACGAGGTCTTTGGCCGGAGCCCTTCCGCACGGCTACTGTCTGCCGCGTTTCCCCGGCGCCGGGGCCTCCCCGTCCCCAGGCGCCGGGGAACGGTATCTGTCCGTGAACAGAAGGACTGCCGTGGGGTCCCACCGTCGTCGCCTTGCACCATCCGGATTCGACCGGGGCGCCGCCGCCCTGTGCGTACTCTCCGCCGCGGCCGCCGCGTTCGGCGCGGTACCTGCGCAGGCGGCGCCGCCCGGCGACGCCCGTGCCGAGGTGGACCGGCTGTACCAGCAGGCCGAACAGGCGACCCAGGCCTTCGACAAGGCCGCCGAGCGCGAGGACACGCTGCGCCGCGAGGTGAGCGACGCGCAGGACCGCATCGCCCGCCGGCAGCAGCAGGTCAACTCCCTGCGCGAGCAGCTCGGTTCGCTGGCCGGCGCGCAGTACCGGGCGGGCGGCATCGACCCCGCGGTGGCGCTGCTCTTCTCCGACGACCCGCAGGACTACCTCGACAAGGCGTCCACCCTCGACCGCATCGGCAGCCAGCAGGCCGGCCGGCTCAAGGAGCTGCGGTCCGCGCTGCGCGACCTCGCCCAGGAGCGCGCCGAGGCCACGGGGAAGCTCAGTGAACTGGAGCGCAGCCGCAAGGCGGTCGCCGCGCACAAGAAGACCGTGGAGGGCAAGCTCGCCGCGGCCCGGCGGCTGCTGAACGCGCTGCCGCCGGCCGCCCGCGCCGCCTACGACCGGGCCTCGCGCTCCGACGACGCCGGCCGCGCCGATCTGCCCGGCATGCCCGGCGCGGCGGACCTGCCGGACCTGACCGGCGCCGTCGCTCCCGACGCCCGCGCCGCCGCCGCGGTGGCCGCCGCGCAGTCCGCCCTCGGCCGGCCCTATGTGTGGGGCGCGAACGGCCCCTCCGGCTTCGACTGCTCGGGGCTGATGCAGTGGTCGTACGCACACGCCGGAGTGCACCTGCCGCGCACCTCGCAGGAGCAGCGGTTCGCCGGCCGGCAGGTCCCGCTCTCCCAGGCCCGCCCGGGAGACCTGGTCGTCTACCGCGCCGACGCCAGCCATGTGGCGATGTACGTCGGCAACGGCCAGGTCATCCACGCCCCCTACCCGGGCGCGCGGGTCCGCTACGACCCGGTGAACATGATGCCGGTCTCCTCGGTGACCCGGCCGTGAGACCGGTTCCCCGGCCGCGGCCCCGGGGGTGCCCCTTACGATCGGCAAATGGCTGGTCGTAGACGGGTGCGGAGCGCCGCGGCGGTGGCGGCCTGTCTGCTGGCCGTACCCCTCGCCGGGTGCGGCGGGCGGACGGGTGCCGACTCCGCGCGGGCGGAGGTGCAGCGGGTGCTGGACCGGCGCGCGGCGGCGCTGCTCGGCCACGACGAACCGGCCTACGGCGCCACCGGCACCCGGACCGAGTACACCCGGCTGCGCGCCCTTCCGCTCGCCTCCTGGGCCTACACGGTCACCGCGGTGCACCGTACGGCCTCCGGCGCCACCGCCGACGCCGAGCTGCGCTACCGGGTCGCCGGGTACGACACCGCCCCCGTGGACGCCCGCCGCACCCTCACGCTCGGCCGCACCGCCGACGGCAGGTGGTACGTCAGCGCCGACCGGCCCGCCGGCCGGGCCGGGCAGCAGTTGTGGGACCAGGGCACGGTGACCGCGGTCAAGGGCGCGCACAGCCTGGTCCTCGGCACCGGCCGCTCCGCCGCCGCGCTGCGCGCCTTCGCCCGGCTGGCCGACCGTGCGGTGCCCGCGGTCTCCCGGGCCTGGGGCACGGACTGGACCCGGCGGGTCGTCGTGCTCGTCCCGCGGTCCCTGGCGGGCATGGCGGCCCTGCTCGGCTCGCCCGCCTCCGACTACCGGGGCATCGCCGCCGTCACCACCGGCGAGGTGGGGGGTGCCGGGCGGGCCCCCGCGGACCGGGTGGTGGTCAACCCGGACGCGTACGCCGCCCTCGGCGCCCTCGGCCGGCAGGTCGTCCTCACCCACGAGACCACCCATGTGGCCACCCGCGCCCACACCACCGCGGCGACCCCGCTGTGGCTCTCCGAGGGCTACGCCGACTGGATCGGCTACCTCGGCACCGGCCGCACCCCGGACGAGATCGCGCCGGAACTGGCCCGCGCGGTCCAGGGCGGCCGGCTGCCCTCGGCGCTCCCGGCCGACAAGGACTTCCGCTTCACCAGTGACCCCACCGAGCTGGCCCGGGCCTACGAGGGCGGCTGGCTGGCCTGCCGGATGATCGCCGACCACTGGGGCACGGCCCGGCTCGGCACCTTCTACCGAGCCGTGGGCGCCCACCACGAACGGTCCGGCGCGGTCGAGACGGCCCTGCGGAAGGTCCTGGCCACCACCCCGAAAGCCTTCACCACCCGCTGGCGCGCCTACGTCAAGACCCAGCTCGGCTGAGCTTCCCGATGGCTGGACGGCGCGCCCGCGCCGCGTGCCGGGTCAGGAGGGGACCGAGGTGTGCCGTGTGCGGGTGGCCTGATCGGGGACAGAGGGGAGTGGTGGGAGTGGGGGGACGGTCGAGCGCCGCAGGGTGCGGGCCGCGAGGAGGGCGGCCGTGACCAGCAGGCCGTTGCGTACGGCCAGCAGCGTCAGGCCGTAGCCGTCGCTCAGCACCACGTGGAGGAAGCCGAGCGGGAACTCCAGGACGGTGACGAAGGACGCGGCCGCCACCAGCAGCGCGGGGACGCCCATCCGGCTCGCCCGGTGCGTCATGCAGACCGCGGCCAGGCCGATCAGCCACACCAGGTACTGGGGGCTGATCACCCGGCTGGTCACGGTGAACAGCAGCACCGCGGTGAGCGCGGCGTCGGCGAGGGAGTGCGGCCCGGTCCGGGTCGCGCGCAGCCGCCACCGCACCAGCCAGGCGAAGGCGATCCCGGTCAGCACCAGCGCGCCCGCGCTCACCGTGGCCACACCGGGCCCGACGAACTCGACCGAGCCGTAGTTCAGCAGCACCTGTCCCGGCCAGCCGAAGTGCCGGGCCACATGGAAGACCAGGCCGCCCAGCGACTCCACCTCGGTGCCCCGGTCCCGCTGGAAGGTCAGGAACGCGAGCGCCCCCGGCATGGACACCGCGAACAGCGCCGCGACCACGGACCCGGTCACCGCCGCCGACCGCCACGCCCGCCGCCCGGCACCGGCCAGCAGCAGCGCCGGCCACACCTTCAGCAGCGCCCCGAACGCGGCCAGCGCGCCCAGCAGCCGCGGCCGCCGCGCCCCGGCCAGCAGCGCCGCCACCGCCACCGCGGTCACCATCACGTCGTAGCGGGCGTACACGGTCGGGCCCAGCAGCGGCACCGCCACCACCCACACCAGGGCGCCGTGCGCGGAGCGGCCCGGCCGCCGGCCCGCGGCCAGCAGCAGCGCCAGCACGACCGCGTCCGCCAGGCACGCCAGGACGAAGAAGGCGTGCGGATACGACAGGAAGGGCAGCGCGGCGGGGGAGAGCACGGCGAGGGCCGCGGCGGGCGGGTACTGCCAGGTCACGTCGTCCAGCGGAAACGTTCCGTGGCGCAGCACCTCGTACCAGCCCTGGTAGATCACCGACACGTCCGAGGTGACGTCCGGGCCCGGGAAGACGAACACCCCGAACACGAAGAGCAGCAGGACCGCACGGGTGACGACCCAGGTCGCGAGCAGCCATGCCGGAGGCCGCCCGGTGCCGTTCGTCTCCACGTGCTCCCCTGCCGTTCGATTTCTGGGCCGGGCACCATGATGTCGTGCCCTCCTGTGTACCTGCCACAGACCCGGCCGGGCCGTCCGATTCGGTAGGGTCGGCGGCGATGCGCAAGACCCTGATCGTCACCAACGACTTCCCGCCCCGGCCGGGCGGCATCCAGGCCTTCCTGCACAACATGGCGCTCCGCCTGGAACCCGGCCGGCTGGTCGTCTACGCCTCCACCTGGAAGCGCGGCCGGGAGGGCGCCCTGGCCACGGCCGCCTTCGACGCCGAGCAGCCCTTCACCGTCGTACGCGACCGTACGACCATGCTGCTGCCCACCCCGCAGGCGACCCGGCGCGCGGTCGGGCTGCTGCGGGAACACGGGTGCACCTCCGTCTGGTTCGGCGCGGCGGCCCCGCTCGGCCTCATGGCCCCGGCGCTGCGCCGGGCCGGCGCCGAACGGCTCGTCGCCACCACCCACGGGCACGAGGCGGGCTGGGCCCAGCTGCCCGCGGCCCGGCAGCTGCTGCGGCGGATCGGGGAGTCGACGGACACGATCACCTATCTGGGCGAGTACACCCGGTCGAGGATCGCCACCGCGCTGACCCCCGAGGCGGCCGGGCGGATGGTGCAGCTGCCGCCCGGCGTGGACGAGAAGACCTTCCACCCGGACTCCGGCGGCGCCGAGGTGCGCGCCCGGCTCGGCCTCACCGACCGCCCGGTCGTGGTCTGCGTCTCCCGGCTGGTCCCGCGCAAGGGCCAGGACACCCTCATCCGGGCCATGCCCCGCATCCTCGCCGCCCAGCCGGACGCCGTGCTGCTCATCGTGGGCGGCGGCCCCTACGAGCGCCAGCTGCGCCGGATGGCGGCCGAGATCGGGGTCGCCTCCGCCGTCCGCTTCACCGGCGCCGTCCCCTGGTCCGAGCTGCCCGCCCACTACGGCGCCGGCGACGTCTTCGCCATGCCCTGCCGCACCCGGCGCGGCGGCCTGGACGTGGAGGGCCTGGGCATCGTCTACCTGGAGGCGTCGGCGACCGGGCTGCCGGTGGTCGCGGGCGACTCCGGGGGCGCTCCCGACGCGGTCCTGGACGGCGAGACCGGCTGGGTCGTCCGGGGCGGCGAACCGGCCGAGGCCGCCGAGCGCATCGTGGCCCTCCTCGACGACCCCGAGCTGCGCCGCCGCATGGGCGAGCGCGGCCGCCGGTGGGTGGAGGAACGCTGGCGCTGGGACCTGCTCGCCGAGCGGCTCAAAGCCGTGCTGTAGCGCGAACCAGCCCGAACTTCCTTGACCGGATGGTGCGTTGACGCTTGGCGGAAGCCCGTAATCCGCCCATGCTGCGCGCATGGCACCCAAACTGATACAGCGTCAGCTGACGAGACGTCACATCCTGGGCATGGCCGCCCTCCAGACCGCGGCCGCCCTCGGCTTCACCCGCATCGGACTCCAGTCGGCCCGGGCGGCCGAGCCCGCCGCGGCCGAGTCCGCCCCCGCCGTCGTCGTGGGCTCCGGATACGGCGGCGCCGTCGCCGCCCTCCGGCTCGGCCAGGCCGGCATCCGCACCCTCGTCCTGGAGATGGGCCGGCTGTGGAACACGGCCGGCCCCGACGGCACGGTGTTCTGCTCCACCACCGCCCCCGACCGGCGCTCCATGTGGTTCCGCAGCCGCACCGAGGCCCCGCTCGCCACCTTCCTCTGGCTGGACGTGGTCAACCGGGACATCAGCGCCTACCCGGGCGTCCTGGACCGCGTGCACCACGACGCCATGTCCGTCTACGTCGGCCGCGGCGTCGGCGGCGGCTCGCTCGTCAACGGCGGGATGGCGGTGACCCCGCGACGCTCCTACTTCACCGAGCAGTTCCCCACCGTGGACGCCGACGAGATGTACGGCACGTACTTCCCGCGCGCCCGTGCCGCGCTCGGCGTCAACACCGTCGACCCGGCCTGGTTCGAGTCCACCGACTGGTACCGCTTCGCCCGCACCTCCCGCAAGGCCGCGGCCTGCGCGGGCCTGAAGACCACCTTCGTCCCCAACGTCTACGACTTCGGCTACATGCAGGCCGAGGCGGCCGGCACCGCCACCCGGTCCGCGCTCGCCGGCGAGGTCATCTACGGCAACAACCACGGCAAGCGCAGCCTCGACAAGACCTACCTCGCCGCCGCCCTCGGCACCGGCAACGTCACCCTGCACACCCTGGAGAAGGTCACCTCCGTCCGCCGGGCGAGCGACGGGTCGTACGTCCTGACCGCCGACCGGATCGACGCCACCGGCGCGGTGGTGGAGCGCAAGCAGTACGGCTGCACCTACCTCTTCCTCGGGGGCGGAAGCCTCGGCACCACCGAACTCCTGGTCCGCGCCCGGGACACCGGCACCCTGCCCGACCTGAACGCCGAGGTCGGCGCGGGCTGGGGCACCAACGGCAACACCATGCTCGCCCGCGCCAACCACCTCTGGGACACCGTCGGCGCCGACCAGTCGACCATGCCGGTGCTGGGCATCGACGACTGGGACAACGCCGACAACCCGGTCTTCGCCGAGATCGCCCCGCTGCCCATGGGCTTCGAGCACTGGGTGAGCCTGTACCTGGCGATCACCCGGAACCCCGAGCGGGCGTCCTTCT
This sequence comes from Streptomyces sp. NPDC127190, assembly GCF_042672505.1. NCBI lineage: Bacteria > Bacillati > Actinomycetota > Actinomycetes > Kitasatosporales > Streptomycetaceae > Streptomyces > Streptomyces sp. NPDC127190. The sequence goes on along the minus strand of NZ_JBHXVE010000012.1, from coordinate 144,618 downwards.
CGTACGACTCCCGGACGGACGCGGTACGGCTCGGCTGGACCGCCGAGCAGAGCGCGGTGTCGGTGGCCATGGCGAAGAAGCTCTTCGACCGGATCAACCTGGCCAACGCCACCCTCTACCGCTACGACCTCTTCGGCCCGGCCGGCAAGGTCTTCGCGGACGACTTCACCTACCACCCGCTCGGCGGCTGCGTCCTCGGCCGGGCCACCGACGACTACGGCCGGGTCAAGGGATACCCGCGGCTCTACGTCACCGACGGCTCGCTGGTGCCCGGCTCGATCGGCGTGAACCCCTTCGTCACCATCACCGCGCTCGCCGAACGCACGATGGCGCGGGTCCTCGCCGAGGACACCGCGCCATGACGCGAGGAAGCCGCTACTTCTGGTAGATGGCCTCGATCTCGGCCGCGTAGTCCTTCGCCACCACGTTCCGCTTGAGCTTCAGCGACGGGGTCAGATGGCCCGACTCCTCCGTGAACTGGGAGGGAAGAATGCGGAACTTCCGCACCGATTCCGCCTTCGACACCGCGGCGTTGCCGTCGTCCACGGCCGCCTGGATCGCCGCCAGCAGATCCGGGTCCTCGCGCAGCGACGCCGCGGTGGAGCCCGCCGGCTTTCCGTGCTCGGCGGCCCACCGGCCCAGGAACTCCTCGTCGAGGGTGACCAGCGCGCCCACGAACGGCCGCCCGTCGCCCACCACCATGCACTCCGCGACCAGCGCGTGCGCCCGGATCCGGTCCTCGATCACCGCGGGGGCGACGTTCTTGCCGCCGGCCGTGACGATGATCTCCTTCTTCCGGCCGGTGATCCGCAGATAGCCGTCCTCGTCGAGGGTGCCGATGTCACCGGTGTGGAACCAGCCGTCCGCCAGCGCCTCCGCGGTCGCGCCCGGGTTGTTCCAGTACTCCTTGAACAGGTGCTCGCCGTGCAGCAGCACCTCGCCGTCGTCCGCTATCCGCACCACCGAGCCCGGCAGCGGCTGGCCGACCGTGCCGATCTTCTGCCGGTCCCAGGGGTTGAAGGCCGTGGCCGCGCAGGACTCGGTCAGGCCGTAGCCCTCCAGCACCGTGAAGCCGATGCCCCGGAAGAAGTGCCCGAGCCGCTCGCCCAGCGGGGCGCCGCCGGAGATGGCGTACTCCCCGCGGCCGCCGAGCACCGCCCGCAGCTTGCTGTAGACCAGCTTGTCGAAGACCTTGTGCTTGACCTTCAGACCGAAGGACGGACCCGAGGGGCTGTCCAGCGCCTTGCTGTAGGCGATCGCGGTGTCCGCCGCCCGGTCGAAGATCGCGCCCTTGCCGTCCGCCTGGGCCTTGGCCCGCGCGGAGTTGTACACCTTCTCGAAGACCCGCGGCACGCCGAGGATCAGCGTCGGCCGGAACGCGGCCAGCTCGTCGGTGAGGTTCTTGATGTCCGGGACACAGCCGAGCTTGATCGGCGCCATCATCGGCGCGATCTGCACCAGCCGCCCGAAGACGTGCGCGAGCGGAAGGAAGAGCAGCACCGAGCACTCACCGGTGCGGAACAGCGGACGCAGCCGCTCCACCACGTTCCCGCACTCGGCGAAGAAGCTGCGGTGGGTGAGGACACAGCCCTTGGGCCGGCCGGTCGTGCCGCTCGTGTAGACGATGGTCGCCGGGTCGTCGGCCCGGGCGAGCGAGCTGCGCTCCTCCACGGTCGCGTCCGACAGGCCCTCGCCGAGCCGCCCCAGCTCCGCCACCCCGCCGGCCTCGATCTGCCAGACGTGCTTCAGGGCGGGCAGCGTCTCGCGCACCGACTCCACGGCGGCCAGGTGGTTGTCCAGCTCCACGACGCACGCGGTGGCGCCCGAGTCCGACAGGATCCACTGGACCTGCTCCGGGGAGCTGGTCTCGTACACCGGCACGGTGACCGCGCCCGCGGACCAGATCGCGAAGTCGAGGAGCGTCCACTCGTAGCGCGTGCGGGACATCAGGCCCACCCGGTCGCCGGGCTGGACACCGGAGGCGATCAGGCCCTTGGCGGCGGCCCGGACCTCGGCGAGGAAGGCGGTGGCCGTCACGTCCTGCCAGGCCCCGCCGGTCTTGCGGGCGATCACGGCGACGTCGGGATGCTGCGCGGCGTTTCTGCGGACGATGTCGGTCAGATTGCCGTCCGCAGGGACCTCGTACAAAGCCGGAAGGCTGAACTCGCGCAAGACTGCTGCTCCTCATAGGGCGCCGGCGCCACGACGTTGTGCGATGCGACGGTGCGGTCCAAGGCTCGGGCTAGTGCTCGAAATCCGGTGATTGAAATTCAGAGCACGACTGGACTGCCCGGACGTTACCCGCCGGTATGGCTTCTACGACAGGGGGTCCCTGCGAGATGTTCGCTGCGTCACACATGTGCGGCGTTCCTTCGCGCACAGTAGTCCACGGCCGAAGCAACCGGCGAGTAACCGCAGGCGGCACCGAGACTGTTCACAACTGCACCGCTCCGCCTACCCTTGATCGTCATGGCCTCCACACCCTCCGCCCAGCGCGGTACCCGCGTCCACGTGGTCAGCGACGTACACGGCAACGCCCGGGACCTGGCCAGAGCCGGTGAGGGGGCCGACGCCCTGATCTGCCTCGGCGACCTCGTCCTCTTCCTCGACTACGCCGACCACTCGCGCGGGATCTTCCCCGACCTGTTCGGCACCGAGAACGCCGACCGGCTCGTGGAGCTGCGCACCGCCCGCCGCTTCGAGGAGGCCCGCGCCTTCGGCGCCCGGCTGTGGGCGGGCATCGCCGCGGACCGCGCCACCGCCATCGAACAGGCGGTGCGCAAGCAGTACGCCGAGCTGTTCGCCGCGTTCCCCACCCCGACCTACGCCACCTACGGCAACGTCGACATGCCGCATCTGTGGCCGGAGTACGCGCGCCCCGGGACCACCGTCCTCGACGGGCAGCGGGTGGAGATCGGCGGCTGGACCTTCGGCTTCGTCGGCGGCGGACTGCGCACACCGATGCGCACCCCGTTCGAGATCAGCGACGAGGAGTACGCCGCGAAGATCGAGGCGGTCGGCGAGGTCGACGTGCTGTGCACGCACATCCCGCCGGAGGTGCCCGAGCTGGTCTACGACACGGTCGCCCGCCGCTTCGAGCGGGGCAGCCGTGCCCTGCTGGACGCCATCCGCCGGACCAGACCCCGGTACTCCCTCTTCGGACACGTCCACCAGCCGCTCGCCCCCCGGATGCGGATCGGCGCGACCGAGTGCGTGAACGTGGGGCACTTCGCCGGGACCGGACGGCCCTTCGCACTCGCCTGGTGACCGGCCGGACATGCGGGTGAAGGGGGCGGGCCGGCGGCGCGGTAGCCTTCACGCTGCACACACGTGCGCAGCCCGGCGCACGAAAGACTCTCTTCGGTCCGGTATCTGGAGGAGCCACGGCGATGGCGGAACACACCAGTTCGAGCATCACGATCGAGGCGGCTCCGGCCGACGTCATGGCGGTGATCGCCGACTTCGCGCGCTACCCGGACTGGACCGGTGAGGTGAAGGAGGCACAGGTCCTCGCCACCGACGGCCAGGGCCGCGCCGAGCAGGTCCGCCTCGTCATGGACGCGGGCGCCATCAAGGACGACCAGACCCTCGCCTACACCTGGACCGGCGACCACGAGGTCTCCTGGACCCTGGTGAAGTCCCAGATGCTGCGCTCCCTGGACGGCTCCTACCTGCTGAAGCCGGCGGGCGCGGGGACCACCGAGGTGACCTACCGCCTCACGGTCGACGTCAAGATCCCCATGCTCGGCATGATCAAGCGCAAGGCGGAGAAGGTCATCATCGACCGGGCGCTGGCGGGCCTGAAGCAGCGCGTGGAGTCCGACGGCTAGGTGCCACCGCGCCGGGCGCCGGTCCGGCACCCCGTCCGTTACGGTTCACCCTCATGCGCACCATCCTGATCACGGGCCCGGGCGGCAGCGGTCGTACCACCATCGCCGCCGCCACCGCGCTCGACGCCGCCCGCGACGGCATCCGGACGCTGCTGCTGAGCGCCGACCGCACCGACACCCCCGGCGCCGCACTGGGCCACCCGACCGGACCGGCCCCCACCGAGGCCGCCCCCCACCTCACCGTCTGGCGCCCGGACGCCACCACCCGCTTCCGCGAGGACCTCACCGCCTTCCAGGACCGCGCGGCGAGCGTCCTCGACCTGCTCGGCGCCGCCCGCCTGGACGCCGAGGAGGTCACCCCGCTGCCCGGCGCCGAGGAACTGTCCTTCCTGCGGGCCCTCAGGGACGCGGCCCTCTCCGAGCGCCACGACCTCCTCGTCGTGGACCTCCCGTCCCTGCCCCAGGCCCTCGCCCTGCTCGGCCTGCCCGGGGAACTGCGCCGCTATCTGCGCCGGCTGCTCCCGCCCGAGCGGCAGGCGGCCCGCGCCCTGCGCCCGGTCCTCGGCCGGCTCGCCGGCGTCCCCATGCCCGCCGACTGGCTGTACGAGACGGCCGCCCGCTGGGACGTCGAGCTGGCCGCCGTGGAATCCGTGCTCGCCGACCCCGGCACCGCCGTACGACTGGTCGCCGAACCCGGACCGGCCGGCACCGACGCCGTCCGCACCGCCCGGCTCGGCCTCGCCCTGCGCGCCCTGCCCACCGAGGCCCTGATCGCCAACCGCACCCTGCCGGACACCGCCCCCGACACCTGGTGCGCCGGACTCCTCGCCCAGCAGCGCAAGGCGCTCGCCGAGTGGCGCCCCGACCACGCCCCGCACACCGTCGCCCACCTCGGCCGCGACCCCCAGGGCGCCGACGACCTCACCGCCCTCGCCGTCCCCGCCGTCAACCCCGCGACCACCCCGGTCGAGTGGCCCGTCACCGACGCCATCCGCGAGGACGGCGTACTGGTCTGGCACATCCCGCTGCCCGGCGCGATACGGGACGAGCTGGACCTCATCCGGCGCGGCGACGAACTCGTCCTCACCGTCGGCCCGTTCCGCCGGATCGTCCCGCTGCCCTCCGCCCTGCGCCGCTGCACCGTCGCCGGAGCCGCGCTCCGCGACGGCGAGCTGCGCATACGCTTCGCCCCCGACCCCGCCCTGTGGCCCGCCGCCGGCCGCTGAACCGGGCACGCCCGTTCGGGTAACGTCGTAAAGGCGAACCGCAGTCAGGAGTCCGCCATGAGCGAAGAGCGCCCCGCACCCGATCCGCACGAGGAGCCGGCCCGGGCGACCGACGCCGACGCCTGGGCCACGGCCTGCGCCGAGGACCTCGCCGCCGAGAAGGCCCGCCGCCGCGCCGACTCCGGCCCCCCGCCGGGCTCGGCCGCCGAGGAACTGAAGAAGCTCGTGGAGACGGTGGCCGACAAGCTCTCCGGCCTGCGCTCACCGCTCCTCGGAGCACTCGCCGGGCCCGCCGCCGAACAGGTGGTGCGCCAGGTCGTCCAGCAGGCGAAGGCCGCCGTGGAACCCGTCATAGAGCGCAACCCGGACGTCTTCGACCACCTCGCCGCGGCCGGTAGCGAACTGCTGGCCGCCTACCGCTCCGCCGTCGAGGCCCAGGAGCGGCGCTGGACCGCCCGGACCGCCGACGACCTCGCCGAGGACTGGCGGGACCGGCGCGACAAGGGGGAGGACGGTGGCCCGGGGGAACGCATCGACCTGGACTGACGCCCTCGCGGGGCAGGGCCTCGGGTACGGTTGGCCGTAGCGGGGCTCGACCGAAACTGAGGGATTCATGGGACTCACCATCGGCGTCGACATCGGCGGCACCAAGATCGCGGCCGGCGTGGTCGACGAGGAAGGCAACATCCTCTCGACCTTCAAGGTGCCGACCCCCACCACGCCCGAGGGCATCGTGGACGCCATTGCCTCGGCGGTGGAGGGTGCGCGCGCCGGACACGAGATCGTCGGCGTGGGTATCGGTGCGGCCGGTTATGTGAACCGGCAGCGCTCCACGGTGTACTTCGCGCCGAACATCGACTGGCGCCAGGAGCCGCTGAAGGAGAAGGTCGAGGCCCGCGTGGGCCTCCCGGTCGTGGTCGAGAACGACGCCAACGCCGCCGCGTGGGGCGAGTACAAGTTCGGCGCCGGCAAGGGCCACCGCAACGTCATCTGCATCACCCTCGGCACCGGTCTCGGCGGCGGCATCATCATCGGCAACAAGCTGCGCCGCGGCCACTTCGGCGTGGCCGCCGAGTTCGGCCACATCCGGATGGTCCCGGACGGCCTGCTCTGCGGCTGCGGCTCGCAGGGCTGCTGGGAGCAGTACGCCTCCGGCCGCGCCCTGGTCCGCTACGCCAAGCAGCGCGCCAACGCCACCCCGGAGAACGCCGAGGTGCTGCTGTCCCTCGGCGACGGCACCCCGGACGGCATCGAGGGCAAGCACATCTCCATGGCCGCCCGCCAGGGCGACCCGGTCGCCGTGGACTCCTACCGCGAGCTGGCGCGCTGGGCCGGCGCGGGCCTCGCCGACCTGGCCTCGCTCTTCGACCCGTCCGCGTTCATCGTCGGCGGCGGCCTCTCCGACGAGGGCGAACTGGTCCTCGACCCGATCCGCAAGTCGTACAAGCGCTGGCTGGTCGGCGGCAACTGGCGCCCGGTGGCCGATGTGATCGCCGCCCAGCTGGGCAACAAGGCGGGCCTGGTGGGCGCGGCCGACCTGGCCCGGGAGCCCGACCCGATCATGTAAAGAAGCCTGTGCCGCACCAGGGGCTGTGCTGCACCAAGGGGCGCGGGGCTGTATCAACATGCGGCTCCGCCGCGTGGGCGCGACCAGCCACGACAACGCGGCAGTCGCGCACGAAACCCCGCGCCCCGAGCTATGAGGCGCCCCCACTCCCGTGCGGCGTAAATTGACCGCATGGTCATCGCGCCGCTCCCCAACTCCACGACAGAGCCCGACGGTTCGGCCGTCATCCGCGTCCTCAGCTACAACATCCGCTCGATGCGCGACGACACCGCCGCCCTCGCCCGGGTGATCACCGCCTGCGACCCCGACCTGGTCCTCGTCCAGGAAGCCCCCCGCTTCTTCCGCTGGCGCAAGAAGCTCGCCCGGCTGGCCGCGGCCTCCGGCCAGGTGATCCTCACCGGCGGTGCGACGGCCGCCGGACCGGCGATCCTGTGCAGTCTGCGGGCCACCGTCGAACGCACCGAGGACACCCTCCTCCCGCTCACCCCCGGCCTCCACCGGCGTGGCTTCGCCACCGCGGTGGTCCGCTTCGGCGGCGCCCGCCTCGGCGTGATCAGCTGCCACCTCAGCCTGGACGGCAGCGAGCGGTACGAGCAGAGCGGCATGCTCCTCGACCGGCTCGCCGCCCTCGGCACCGAGCACGCCGTCGCCGGGGGAGACCTCAACGAGGGCCCCGGCGGCCGCGCCTTCCGCAGGCTTGCCGGGCCGCTCCAGGACTGCCGGGCCGTCGCCCCCTGGGGCGGCGAGGACACCTGGACCCACAGCGAGCCGCACCGCCGTATCGACGCGGTCTTCGCCACCAAGGGCGTCGAGGTGCTCGGCTGCGGGGTGCCCCTGGACCAGCCGGGCGTCAGCCGGGCAGACCTGAGGGCGGCCACGGACCACCTCCCGGTCCTGGCCGCCCTCAGAATCCCGGCCGGCTGACGCGCGCTAGACCACGGCCCCCCGGCCGGGGTCGCCGTCATCGTCGTCGTCCGTACGCATCCGGGCGACCAGCGTCGCGAAGCCCCCGAGGAAGCCGCCGATGCTCAGGGTCGCCAGCCACCAGGTCATGTCCCAGCCGAGCAGCACCGCGAGCAGCAGCAGGACCGGGCCGCCGACGACGCCCAGCCAGGCGAACTTGGCGGCGGTGTCGGCGGTCGGCAGCGGAGGCGGCTCGGGCGGTACGAAGTGACCCTCGTCGTCCTCGTCGAAGTCGTCCTCGGAGGGCTCGGCCACGGTGTAGTCGCGCGGACCGACCCCGGGCGCGAAGGACACCGAGCTGCCCAGCGGCCGTACCGGACGCTGCGCCGGCGCGGTCTCGCCCTCCTCCTCCGGCTCCTCGGGTTCCGGCAGCGCGAGATCCTCCACCCGCCGGAAGGGCCGGGAACCCGGCGGATCCGGCGGCTCCTCGCCGTACCCGGCGACGATGGCCAGCCAGGCGGCGTCCTCGTCGAACGGCACCCCCTGCTCCTCCGGCTCGGGGCCCTCCCGATCGCGGTCCCCGCGGTCGGAGTCGTGCTCAGCCAACTGCGGCCGTCCCTTCCTTGCCGACACTGGGTGCGAGCCGGCCGATGAAGGCGAGGCTCTCCTCGAAGATCCGGTCCGCGTCCTCGTCCAACGTCGCCACGTGGTAGCTGTGTTCCAGCACGACCTGCGATACGTCCGTGGACGACACCCGGCTCAGCACCCGGGCCGAGTCGGCCGCCGGCACGACATGGTCCCGGGCGCTGCGCAGCAGCAGCAACGGCTGGGTGACCTGGGGCAGCTCGCCGTCCAGCCGGCGCAGGAACACCCGCAGCGAGTGCGCGGCGTGCAGCGGCACCCGGTCGTAGCCGAGCTCGGCCGCGCCCTCCTTCGCGATGTCGCTGGCGATCCCCCGGGTGGTCCGCACCAGGTGCCGGGCCACCGGAAGGGCGTACGCCGACAGCCCGTGCACCTTGTTCGCCGGGTTGACGACGACGACGCCCGAGACCCGCCCGCCGTGCCGCGCGGCCAGCCGCAGCGCGAGGGCACCGCCCATGGACAGGCCCGCGACGAACACCTGCGAGCAGCGCCGGGCGAGCACCCGCAGCTCGCGGTCCACCTCCGCGTACCAGTCCTGCCAGCCGGTGAGCTGCATGTCCTCCCAGCGGGTGCCGTGCCCGGGCAGCAGCGGCAGGGACACGGTGAGGCCGTGGGCCGCGTGGTGCTCCGCCCAGGGGCGCAGCGACTGCGGCGAGCCGGTGAAGCCGTGACAGAGGAGGACACCCACCTCCCCGCCCGCGTGGCGGTACGGCTCGGCTCCGGGGAGAACCGGCACCTTTCGACTCTCCTGTTCCTGGGCAAGGCCCCCGTCGGCGGCCGGCGGAGACGTGAAGAACTCGCGGATGTGGTTCACCGTACGCGACCGCACTGACACCGACCAGGGTCGTCGGCTCCTTCGCCGGTTCTCCGGGTTAAGGTCTGTTCGACGAAACCAGGAGGAGCACGGGTGTTGTACGGCACGATGAAGGTCGCCATCGGAGGGCCGCTGAAGGTCGCCTTCCGGCCCTGGGTGGAGGGCCTGGAGAACATTCCGGCCGAAGGCCCCGCCATCCTGGCCAGCAACCACCTGTCCTTCTCGGACTCGTTCTTCCTGCCGGCCGTGCTGGACCGCAAGGTCACCTTCATCGCCAAGGCCGAGTACTTCACCACCCCCGGAGTGAAGGGCCGCCTGACCGCCGCCTTCTTCAAGGGCGTCGGCCAGCTGCCGGTGGACCGCTCCGGGGCGCGCGGCGCCGGCGAGGCCGCGATCAAGAGCGGCATAGAGGTGCTGCGCCGCGGCGAGCTGTTCGGCATCTACCCGGAGGGCACCCGGTCGCCCGACGGCCGGCTCTACCGGGGCAAGCCCGGCGGCCTCGCGCGCGTGGCCCTCGCCACCGGCGCCCCGGTCATCCCCGTCGCGATGATCGACACGGAGAAGATCCAGCCGCCCGGCAAGGTCGTACCGAAGCTGATGCGGCCCGGTATCCGGATCGGCAAGCCGCTGGACTTCAGCCGCTACCAGGGCATGGAGCACGACCGGTTCGTGCTGCGCGCGGTGACCGACGAGGTCATGTACGAGATCATGAAGCTCTCCGGCCAGGAGTACGTCGACATCTACGCGACCGCCGCCAAACGGCAGATCGCGGAGGCGGCGAAGGCGGCCAAGGAAGCGGAGAAGAAGACCGAGGCCTAGCACGGGCGACGGGGGGGCGACGGGGGCACGGGGGCGTGGCGAAGCGCGAGCGGGTCATGAGGATGTCGGTCGAGCTGCCGCTGTGGCGCGCGCTCGCCGGCTACCGCGTGCTCACCATGCTCTACGCCATCGGCCTGTGCGCCACCGCGTACTCCCACTTCGTCCGCCCCTGGGTCGCCGTCGGCTACTACGCCGTCCTGGTGGTGTGGACCCTCGCCACCCTGCCCCGGGTCCGGAACGCGGCGAACTGCACCAAGGGCTTCCTGGCCGCCGACCTGACCGTCGCGCTCACCGGCATCCTGCTCACCCCGCTCGCCGACAACCACGAGCGGATCGCGGGCGGCGGCCCCACCCTGCCGTCGATATGGACCGCCGGCTCGGTGCTGGCCTTCGCCGTCAAGGGCGGCTGGCGCTGGGCGGCCGTCGCCTCCACCGCCGTCGCCGCGGTCAACCTGGTCGAGCGCGGCAGCCCCGCCCGGGACACCGTGCACAACGTGGTCCTGGTCTGGGTCGCCTCCATCGCCATCGGCTACGTCGTCGAGGTCGCCCGCGCCTCCGAGCGCACCCTCGCCCGCGCCCTGGAGATCGAGGCGGCGACCCGGGAACGCGAGCGGCTGGCCCGCAACATCCACGACAGCGTGCTCCAGGTGCTGGCCATGGTGAAGCGCCGGGGCGCCGCCCTGGGCGGCGAGGCGGCCGAGCTGGGGCGGCTCGCCGGGGAGCAGGAGGTGGCCCTGCGCACCCTGGTCTCCGGCGGCCTGCTGCCGGTGTCCCGGGTGTCGGAGGACGCCCTGGCCGGGGCCGTCGTACGGCTCGTGGACGAGCCCGCGGACGACGGCCACGACGGCCCGGTCGACCTGCGGACCCTGCTCGCCCCGTACGCGGGCGCCCGGGTCAGCCTGGCCGAACCCGGCGCGCCGGTCGAGCTGGCCGCCGCCGCGGCCCGGGAGCTGGCCGCAGCGGTGGGGGCCGCGCTGGACAACGTGCGCCGGCACGCGGGCCCGGACGCCCGGGCCTGGATCCTGGTCGAGGACTGGCCGGACGAGATCGTCGTCACCGTCCGGGACGACGGCCCCGGCATCCCCGAGGGCCGGCTCGCCCAGGCGGAGGGCGAGGGCCGGCTCGGGGTGGCCCAGTCGATCCGCGGGCGGCTGCGCGACCTCGGCGGCAGCGCCGAGCTGATCTCCGTCCCCGGGCAGGGCACGGAGGTCGAACTGAAGGTACCGAAGAGCACGAAGGCGGGGCGTCGATGAGCGAGCAGCAGGAACAGGACCCGATCAGGGTCATGGTGGTGGACGACCACCCCATGTGGCGGGACGCGGTCGCCCGGGACCTCGGCGAGGCCGGCTTCGCGGTGGTCGCCACCGCCGGCGACGGTGAGCAGGCGGTCCGCCGCGCCAAGGCCGCCGCCCCCGACGTCCTGGTGCTGGACCTCAACCTGCCCGCCAAGCCGGGCGTCCAGGTGTGCAAGGAACTCGTCGCCCACAACCCGGCGTTGCGCGTCCTCGTGCTGTCGGCCAGCGGTGAGCACGCGGACGTGCTGGAGGCGGTGAAGTCCGGCGCGACCGGCTACCTGGTGAAGTCGGCTTCCACCGAGGAACTCCTCGACGCGGTGCGCCGTACCGCCGTGGGCGACCCGGTGTTCACCCCCGGCCTCGCGGGACTGGTCCTCGGCGAGTACCGCCGCCTGGCCGCCGAACCCGCCCCCGCCCCGGACACCGAGGAGCCCGGCGCGCCCCGGCTGACGGACCGGGAGACCGAGGTGCTGCGGCTGGTCGCCAAGGGCCTGAGCTACAAGCAGATCGCCGAACGCCTCGTCATCTCCCACCGCACCGTGCAGAACCATGTGCAGAACACCCTCGGCAAGCTCCAGCTGCACAACCGCGTCGAGCTGGTGCGGTACGCGATAGAGCGCGGACTCGACGACGCATAGGGCGTGTTCGCCCCGGCGCGGTCACCGGCACGCGCCGGAAACACCCTTCCCGCCTCTCCCGATGTGACGCAACTCACCATTAGCGTGACAGTGCGTCACACCACCGCGGCGAAGGGACATGTCCATGCGGGTCGGAGTACTCACCGGAGGCGGCGACTGCCCCGGACTCAACGCCGTCATCCGGGCCATCGTGCGCAAGGGCGTACAGAACTACGGCTATGAATTCGTCGGCTTCCGGGACGGCTGGCGCGGCCCCCTGGAGAACGACGCCGTCCGCCTGGACATCCCGGCGGTCCGCGGCATCCTGCCCCGCGGCGGCACCATCCTCGGCTCCTCGCGGACCAACCCGCTCACCGCCGAGAACGGCGTCCGCCGCATCAAGGACAACCTGGCCAAGCAGGACGTCCAGGCCCTCGTCGCGATCGGCGGCGAGGACACCCTCGGCGTGGCCGCGCGGCTGTCCGGGGAGTACGGGGTGCCCTGCGTCGGGGTGCCCAAGACGATAGACAACGACCTGTCGGCCACCGACTACACCTTCGGCTTCGACACCGCCGTCTCCATCGCCACCGAGGCCATCGACCGGCTGCACACCACCGCCGAGTCCCATATGCGGGTCCTCGTGGTGGAGGTGATGGGCCGGCACACCGGCTGGATCGCCCTGCACGCGGGCCTGGCCGGCGGCGCCAACGCGATCCTCATCCCCGAGCACCGCTTCGACGTCGACCAGGTCTGCGCCTGGGTCACCTCCCGCTTCCGGGCCTCCTACGCGCCGATCGTGGTCGTCGCCGAGGGCGCCATGCCCCGGGACGGCGAGATGGTCCTCAAGGACACGTCGCGGGACTCCTTCGGGCACGTCCGGCTGTCCGGGGTCGGCGAGTGGCTGGCCAAGGAGATCGAACGGCGCACCGGCAAGGAGGCCCGGACGACGGTCCTCGGGCACGTCCAGCGCGGCGGCACCCCGAGCGCCTTCGACCGCTGGCTCGCCACCCGCTTCGGACTGCACGCCATCGACTGCGTCCACGACGGCGACTTCGGCACGATGGTCGCGCTGCGCGCCACCGACATCGTCCGCGTCCCGCTCGCCGAGGCCACCGCCCGGCTGAAGACGGTCAAGCCCGAACTGTACGAGGAGGTCGGCGTCTTCTTCGGCTGACCACGCGGTGCGGTGTCCCGGACGGGGCCCCCGACCAGGACACCGCACCGCTCACGGCCGGCCGGTCAGGACACCGACGTGCCGGCGCCGTGCAGCCGGCCGATCAGCTCCCGCACCACCGCCGCCCCGTTCAGCGTGAGCACCGACTCGGGATGGAACTGGACCGACGCGAAACCGGGGCCGCGCAGGGCGTGCACCTCGCCGTTCTCCGCGCGGCTCACCTCGATCCCGTGCGCCGCCAGCTCGCCGGCAGCCTCCTCGTCGCAGCGGGCCACGAAACTGTTGTAGAAGCCGACCGTCTCCGGCCGCCCGAACAGGTCGATCACCGTCTGCGCACCCTGGTACGGCACCTCCTTGCGGACCAGGTCCAGCCCCAGCTCGGCCGCGATCAGCTCATGGCCCAGACAGACCCCGAGCACACCGTGCGGATGCTCCCGGATCACCGCGGCGGCCAGACCGCGCAGGAGGCGCATCTTCGGATCGGCCGGATCGGCGGGGTCGCCCGGGCCCGGACCGAGCACCACCGGACCCTGGTGCGCGAGCACCGCCGCCCGCAGCCCCGACTCGTCGTAGCGCCGTACGGTCACCTCCAGACCGGTGGAACGCAGCACATGGGCGAGCATCGCGGTGAAGGTGTCCTCGCCGTCCACCACCAGCGCGTGACCGGTCAGCTCCCGGCTCTGCTCCTGCATCCGCAGCCAGAACGGCGCCAGCGAGGCCCGGCGCCCGTCGAGCGCCGCCCGCACCCGCGGGTCGTCGGCCAGCCGGGGCCGCTCCCGCTCCGCGGCCGCCCGGGACGGCCGTACCCCCAGGGCCGCGAGCACACCCGCCGCCTTGGCATGGGTCTCGGCGACCTCGCCCGCCGGATCCGAACCGCGCACCAGCGTCGCGCCCACCGCGACCCGCAGCCCGCCCGCCGCGTCGATGTCGGCGGTGCGGATCAGAATGGGGGAGTCCAGGGTCTGCGCGCCCCCGGAGTCCCGGCCGAGCAGCGCCAGCGCCCCGGCGTAGTAACCCCGGCCGCCGCTCTCGTGCCGTTCGATCACCCGGCACGCGTTCTGCACCGGCGACCCGGTCACGGTCGCCGCGAACATCGTCTCCCGCAGCACCTCCCGCACATCCATCGAGGACCTCCCGCGCAGCTCGTACTCGGTGTGCGCGAGGTGTGCCATCTCCTTCAGCCGCGGCCCGACGACGACCCCGCCCCGGTCGCCGACGGTGCACATCATCTTCAGCTCCTCGTCGACGACCATCGACAGCTCCTCGATCTCCTTGCCGTCGGCGAGGAAGGAGAGCAGGTGCTCCGGCGTCGGCCCGGCCGCCGGATAGCGGTAGGTCCCGCTGATCGGGTTCATCACGACCGTGCCGCCGGACATCCGCACATGCACCTCCGGGCTGGCCCCGACCAGCGTCCGCTCGCCCGTGTGCACGACGAACGTCCAGTACGCGCCCCGCTCGCCCGCCAGCAGCCGCCGGAACAGGGCGAGGGCGTCCGCGCGGGAGAAGCCGGGGATCTCGCCCCGGTACGTCCGCCGGATCACGAAGTTCGCGCCCTCGCCCCGGCCGATCTCCTCGCGCAGCACCCGGCCGACGATCCCGGCGTACTCCTCGTCGTCGACGTCGAAGCCGCCGTCGCGCACCCGGACCTCGTGGCCGGGCAGCTGGTCCAGCGCCTCGGCGAGCGGCAGCGTGTGCGTCTCCTCGGGGCTGAGCACCGCCAGCGGCGTCCCGTCGTCCCGTACGTCGAAACCGCGCTCGCGGATCTGCCGGAACGGCACCAGGGCGAGGCCCTCGTCGGGCAGGTCGGCGAGCCGGCCGTAGGTGCGGACCGGGCCGATCAGCACCTCCACGGTGTGCTCGTCGTGGCCCGGCGTGCGGCGGCGCAGCAGGGCGAAGGGGCGGGGGTCGGACAGCAGGTCCTGGAGGTTCACGGGTCATCCTTCTCGGTCTTCCGGCGCGGTCTGCCGACGGAGAGGGACGACCCCGGAAAACACCGAAGGCCGCCCCTCGGGCGGCCTTCGCGAAGTCGTGGGTACGCGCAGTCAGCGGGCCGCCGGAGAAGCGGTCCACCACCAGTTCCGGCCAGCGCGGTGCCGGGTCGAAAGCGCGAACATGCCGGGAACCCTAGGCCCACGGCCGCGCCCGTGTCCACCACGCGGGGGCCGGACGCCGGGTCCCGGGACCCGGCGTCCCACAGTTTGGGCGTGGGACTGACACCGCGCACACAGCCCGTAGGCTGGGGGCGTGAACGCAAACGCCTCCATCCTGGACATGAACACCTGGCGACACCTCCCCGCGGCCCAGCAGCCGGAGTATCCGGACCAGGGAGCTCTGCGTAAGGTCGTCAGCGAACTGGAGAGCTTTCCGCCGCTCGTCTTCGCAGGCGAGTGCGACCAGCTGCGCGCCCGGATGGCGGCCGTCGCCAAGGGAGAGGCGTTCCTCCTCCAGGGCGGCGACTGCGCCGAGGCCTTCGACGCCGTGTCGGCCGACCACATCCGCAACAAGCTCAAGACGCTGCTCCAGATGGGTGCCGTCCTGACCTACGCGGCCTCCGTGCCCGTGGTGAAGGTCGGCCGGATCGCGGGCCAGTACTCCAAGCCGCGCTCCAAGCCGACCGAGACCCGCGACGGCGTGACGCTCCCGGTGTACCGGGGCGACTCCGTCAACGGCTTCGACTTCACCGAGGCCAGCCGCATCCCGGACCCGGAGCGGCTGAAGCGCATGTACCACGCCTCGGCGTCCACGCTGAACCTGGTGCGCGCCTTCACCACCGGCGGTTACGCCGACCTGCGCCAGGTGCACGCCTGGAACCAGGACTTCGTGAAGACCTCGCCGTCGGGCCAGCGCTACGAGCAGCTCGCGCGCGAGATCGACAACGCGCTGAACTTCATGCGGGCCTGCGGCACCGACCCGGAGGAGTTCAAGACCGTCGAGTTCTTCTCCTCGCACGAGGCGCTGCTGCTCGACTACGAGTCCGCCCTGACCCGGGTCGACTCCCGCACCGGCAAGCTGTACGACGTCTCCGCGCACATGGTGTGGATCGGCGAGCGCACCCGGCAGATGGACCACGCGCACATCGAGTTCGCGTCCCGGATCAGCAACCCGATCGGCATCAAGCTCGGCCCGTCCACCACGGCCGAGGAGGCGCTCCAGTACATCGACCGCCTCGACCCCGAGCGGGAGCCGGGCCGGCTGACCTTCATCGTCCGGATGGGCGCCGACAAGATCCGCGACCGGCTCCCCGAGCTGGTCGAGAAGGTCACGGCGTCCGGTGCGACGGTGGCCTGGGTGACCGACCCGATGCACGGCAACACCTTCGAGGCGGCCTCCGGGCACAAGACCCGCCGCTTCGACGACGTGCTGGACGAGGTCAAGGGCTTCTTCGAGGTCCACAAGGCGCTCGGCACCCACCCGGGCGGCATCCATGTGGAGCTGACCGGCGACGACGTCACCGAGTGCGTGGGCGGCGGCGACGAGATCTTCGTCGACGACCTGCACCAGCGCTACGAGACGGCCTGCGACCCGCGGCTCAACCGCAGCCAGTCGCTGGACCTGGCGTTCCTGGTCGCGGAGATGTACCGGGACCAGTGAGCATCCGAAGGGGCGCGGATCACACCGGATCCGTGCCCCTTCCCCTTTTGCGCATCCAGGGGGATGGGTAAGGTTAGGTTTGCCTCACCGAAAAACGGGATGGCAGTCCATACAGCGATCCCGTCGGGAGGTGAACCGCGTGTACGTCTGTAGCTGCTTCGGCATCACCGAAGCCCAGGTCATGCAGCACGCGGAGGACGGCGCCTGCACCCCGCGCCAGATCGCCTCGGCCTGCAAGGCGGGCACCGACTGCGGCTCGTGCGTCCGCCGGATCCAGGCCATCCTCGGCCGTGGCGCCTGCCCCCGCCGGGAGCTGGCCGACCAGGGCCGGCCGGTGCTCACCGAGCTGCCCGAGGCGGCTTAGCCGCCGCTCCGGCCTAGCTCTCCGGCTGCTCGATCAGCTGGGCGATGTACAGCGCCTCGCCGAGCTTGTCCACCAGCTCCAGCTGGGTGTCGAGGTAGTCGATGTGGTGCTCCTCGTCGGCGAGGATGTCCTCGAAGATGTTCGCGGACGTGATGTCGCCCTTCTCGCGCATCACCTTGATCCCGCGCCGCAACCGGTCGATCGCCTCCACCTCGATCTGCCGGTCGGCCTCGAACATCTCCCGGACCGTCTGCCCCACCCGCACATGGAACAGCCGCTGGTAGTTGGGCAGCCCCTCCAGGAACAGGATCCGGTCGGTGAGCACCTCGGCGTGCTTCATCTCGTCGAACGACTCGTGCCGCGTGTACTTGGCGAGCTTCGTCCAGCCGAAGTTCTCCTGCATCTTCGCGTGCAGGAAGTACTGGTTGATCGCGGTCAGCTCGCCGGTGAGCTGCTCGTTGAGGAACTCGATGACCTCGGGGTCGCCCTGCATCGCAGCGGCTCCTTCCACACGGGGTAACGGGGAGGGTGTGCGGCGGCATGATTGCACCGGCGAGGAAGATCGTCCAGTAAGTGCGTACTTAGTAAGTACATGCTGAGTTGATGGCAGTTGTCCGGTTCCGGTGGTGGTGGTCAAGGGCATCGCCCAAGGTCTGTCAGGATGGATACATGGGGCATCCGGTGGAGCGAGAGTCTGGAGCGACGGCAGGGTCCGAGCTTCCGCCGGGTCAGCGGCTCCAGCGCGGCTGGCCGGTCACGCACTACGGTCCGGTGCCGAAGTTCCGGCCCGAGCGCTGGGAGTTCCGGGTGTTCGGCGCCACCGCCGACGGCGACAAGCACACCTGGACCCACGAGGAGTTCACGGCCCTGCCGTACACCACCGTGGTGGCCGATCTGCACTGCGTGACCAAGTTCAGCATGCTCGGCGCGGAGTGGGGCGGGATCCCCGCCCAGGCCGTCGTGGACCTCGCACCGCCGGCCCCCGACGTCACCCATGTGATGGTCTGGGCCGAGTACGGCTTCAGCTCCAACCTGCGCCTGGCCGACTTCCTCTCCGACCGCACGATCTTCGCCACCCACAAGGACGGCGAGCTGCTCACCGCCGAGCACGGCTTCCCGGTCCGGCTGATCGTGCCCCACCTGTACGCCTGGAAGGGCCCCAAATGGGTCCGCGGCGTGGAGTACATGACCGCCGACCGGCGTGGCTTCTGGGAGGAACGCGGCTACCACAACATCGGCGACCCCTGGAAGGAACAGCGTTACTCCTACCAGGAGGAACCGGGGGAGGGGCCGGAGCTGTGAGCCCGGCCGCCCGGCGGCTCAGCCGTCCCTGAGCTTCTTCAGGCGCTCCACGTCCGCCGCGTGCCCCTCCTTGCCGCCGGGCGTCTCGATGATCAGCGGCACGCCCGCCGTCGCGGGATGGGTCATCAGCGCCCGGAACGGGTCCTCGCCGATGTGACCGGCGCCGATGTTGGCGTGCCGGTCCTTGTGCGCGCCGACCACGTCCTTGGAGTCGTTGGCGTGGATCAGCTTCAGCCGGCCCTCGCCCACCGTGTCCACCAGCAGGTCCAGCGTCCGGTGCATCCCGTCCGGCCCGGTCAGGTCGTGTCCCGCGGCGAAGACATGACAGGTGTCCAGGCAGACGCCCAGCTTCGGATGGGCGTCCAGTGCCTCGAAGTACGGCCCGAAGTCCCAGGTGCGCGAGCACAGCGAGGAGCCCTGGCCCGCGGTCGACTCCAGCAGCAGGAACGGGTCGTCGTCGTGGGTCAGCTCGTCCAGCAGCGGCAGCAGATGCGCGCGCACCTGCTTCAGCGCGACCTCCCGCTCCCGCCCGCCGGTCGCGCTCCCCGTGTGCACCACCACACCCAGCGCACCGATCTCCCGGCCGCGCCGCAACGAGTGCCGCAGCGACTCCACCGAGCGCTCCACGGTCGCCTCGGTGTGCGAGCCGAAGTTGATCAGATAGGGGGCGTGCACATACGCCGGGACCGACTCCTCGGCGCACGCCGCGCGGAACGCCTCGTCCTGCCGGGGGTTCCCGGCGGGCGTCGCCCAGCCGCGCGGATTGGCGACGAAGACCTGCACGGTCTCCGCCCCCAGCTCGCGGGCGTACGACAGCCCCACCGAGTGCAGGCCGCCGGCCACGGGCACATGACCGCCGACGGGGTTGCGGGGCAGGGAGGAGGACAGGTCGGGACTCACCCGTTCAGGGTGTCATGCCCGCCCCGCCGTCCGGACCGCGGCCGCCGGTGACCCCCGTCACCGGATGGTGATCGTGACGGTCGATCCCTTGGGCGCCTTGTCGCCGCCGGCCACCGACTGCTTCTGCACGGTGTCGCCGAAGATCCCGAGGAGCCCGCGGTCCTCCTCCACCTGGAAGCCGGCGTCCTGGAGCGCCTTCTTCGCGTCGTCCACGCTGTCGCCCACCACGTCCGGGACCTCGACCATCTCCGGGCCCTTGGACAGCGTCAGCGTCACCGTGTCGCCCTCGGCGGCCCGGCTGCCGTCGCCCGGGCTCTGCCGGGCCACCTTGCCCTTGTCGTACTCCGAGTTGACCTGCTCGGGGGCGATCTTCACCTTCAGACCGGCGTCCGTCAGATCCTGCCGGGCGCTGTCCAGGTCCTCACCGGTGACGTCCGGCACGTCGATCGGGCTGCCCTTGCTCACGGTCAGCGCGATCGCCGAGCCCGCGTGCCGCTTGGTGCCCGGCCCGGGGGCCGTGGAGACGACCGAGCCCTTGGCGACGTCCTCGCTGAACTGCTGGGTGACCATGCCCGGTTCCAGCCCGTCCGCCTTCAGCATGGCCCGCGCCCTGGCCAGCGGCCGGCCCGTCACATCCGGCACGTTGACCGTCTCCGGACCGAGGGACACCGTCAGCGTCACCCGGTCGTGGTCCCGGACGCGGGCGCCCGGCGCCGGGTCGGTGCCGATGACCGTGCCCCGCTGGACCGTGTCGCTGTACGCCTTCCTGACCTGCCCGACGCGCAGCCCGGCCGCCTGGAGCCGGTCCCGCGCCTGCGCCTCGGTCTTCGCCAGCAGCGGCGGGACCTTGGTGAACTGGCCGGAGTTGATGTACCAGACCCCGGCGCCCACGCCGAACACCAGCAGCACCGCGGCGACGACGGTGACCATCAGGCGCCGGGAGCGCCGCGGCGGGGCGGTGGGACCGGGCGGCACGGGCGGCCCGCTGAACCGGGTCGTCCGCTCGACGGGGGCCTCTTCCGCGTCCTCGTTCACCGGCAGCGGCCGGGGCACCGTGAGCGAGCGGGGGATCACGCTCGTCCGGTCCTCGGCGTTGTCGTGCTCCGCGGACCGCGCCTGCGGCGGCACCGCGTCCAGCTGCTCGTCGCTCAGTCCCTGCCGCGCCTGACGCACCCGGGCGAGCAGCGCCACGGCGTCCGCCGGCCGGTCGTCCGGGACGCGCGCGGTCGCCACGGCGACCAGCTCGTCCAGCGCGTACGGCAGCCCCGGCACGAGCGCCGACGGCGGCGGCACGTCCTCGTGGATGTGCTGGTAGAGCACCTGCGCGGGGGAGTCCCCGGAGTGCGGCTTGGCGCCCGTCAGCATCTCGTAGAACATGACCCCGCACGCGTACACGTCGACGCGGGGGTCCGCGGTGCCCTGCTCGATCTGCTCGGGCGCGAGATACGAGACGGTGCCGAGCACGGAACCCGTCGTGCTGGTCACCGTGTCCACGGAGCGCACGAGTCCGAAGTCGGCGACCTTGACCCGGCCGTCGTCCCCTATCAGCACGTTCTCGGGCTTCATGTCCCGGTGCACGAAACCGGCCCGGTGGGCGGCGCCGAGCGCGGCGAGCATCGGTTCGAGGATGTCCAGCGCGGCCCGGGGGCGTACGGCGCCGCGCTCGCGCAGCACGTCACGCAGGGTGCAGCCGGCGATGTACTCCATCGCCAGATACACATACGACCCGTCGGTGCCCTGGTCGAAGACCTGCACCACGTTCGGGTGGTCCAGCCGGGCGACGGACTTCGCCTCCCGGATGAACCGCTCCACGAAGGACCCGTCGGCCGCGAGCGTCGGGTGCATCACCTTCAGCGCGAGGACCCGGTCCAGGCGGGTGTCCAGGGCCCGGTAGACGGTGGCCATCCCGCCGGCCGCGATCCGTGCGTCGACGCGATACCGGCCGTCGAGCACCTGCCCGACGAGGGGGTCCTGAAGGGTCGTATCCACGCACGCGAGTCTACGAGGCCCCCAGACCCCCCCACCCCGCCCACCCCGGACCGAACCCGACCTGTAACACCCACCCACACCCGCCAACGCCGAGCCCGCCTCAGGAAAGCCCCGCCCACCCACACCCGCCGACGCCGAGCCCGCCTCAGGAAAGCCCCGCCCACCCGCACCCGCCGACGCCGAACCCGCCCCAGAGGAAAGCCCCGCCCACCCGCACCCGCCGACGCCGAGCCCGCCCCAGAGGAAAGCCCCGCCCTCCCGTCGGCAGACTTCTCCCACCCACCCGCACCCGCCAACGGCGAGCCCGCCCCCCGGCAAAGCCCCGCCCCACGGCAAAGCCCCGCCCCCCAGCCGGCAGTCTTCCCCCACCCACCCACCCGCACCCGCCGACGGCGAGCCCGCCCCACGGCAAAGCCCCGCCCCCCAGCCGGCAGCCTTCCCCCACCCACCCACCCGCACCCGCCGACGGCGAGCCCGCCCCACAGGAGAGTCCAACCCTCCAGTTGGCAGTAACGGGTGGTGCGCGGGTGGGAGAACCCGGTCAGAACGCCGGCCGCTCGGGGTCGAGGTGGGCCATTCCCGCCGTAGGAGACGACGCCTCCGCGAAGTGCCTGCGCGGAATCCGCCCGGCCAGCCGAGCCAACCTCCCCGCCTCCACCCCCTGCTTCATGGCGGCAGCCATCAGCTCCGGCTCCTGCGCCCGCGTCACCGCCGACGCCAGCATCACCCCCGCACACCCCAGCTCCATGGCCAACGCCACGTCGGACGCCGTACCCGCCCCCGCGTCCAGGATCACCGGCACCCGCGCCTGCTCCACGATCAGCTGGAAGTTGTGCGGATTGCGGATGCCGAGCCCGGACCCGATCGGCGACCCCAGCGGCATGACCGCGGCACAGCCCACATCCTCCAGCTTCCGCGCGAGCACAGGATCGTCATTGGTGTACGGCAGCACCGTGAACCCGTCGTCCACCAGCGTCTCCGCCGCCTCCAGCAGCTCCACCGGATCCGGCAGCAGCGTCCGCTCGTCGGCGATGACCTCCAGCTTGACCAGGTCCGTACCCAGCGCCTCCCGGGCCAGCCGGGCGGTCAGCACGGCCTCCCCGGCGGTGAAGCAGCCCGCCGTGTTCGGCAGCACCCGGATCCCGAGCTTCTCCAGCACCGACAGCACCGAGCCGTGCACCGAGGGGTCCACCCGGCGCATCGCGACCGTGGTCAGCTCCGTGCCGGAGGCGATCAGCGCCCGCTCCAGCGCCTCCAGGCTGGGGGCCCCGCCGGTACCCATGATCAGGCGGGAGGAGAGGGCCATGTCCCCGAGGACCAGCGGATCGTCGGCCATGGCTCAGCCTCCCTGGACGGCGGTGAGAACCTCGACCCGGTCACCCTCGGCGAGCGCCGTGTCCGCCCACCGGCTGCGCGGGACGACGGTCTCGTTGAGGGCGGCGGCCACTCCGGAGGGCGCCGGGGTCAGCATCTTCACGACGGTGTCGAGAGCCGTACCGGGAACGATCTCCTGCGGCTCCCCGTTGACGGAGATGATCATGCGGGCTGCTCCATGCGGACGGCGCCGAAGCGCTGCGGGGTGAACGGGCGGGCCTCCTGAGGCAGTTCACCACCGGCCAGCAGCTGCCCCATCAGGTCCCCGGTGACCGGGGTGAGCAGGACACCGTTGCGATAGTGCCCGGTGGCCAGCAGCAGCCCGGCGAGACCGGACGGGCCGAGCAGCGGCGCGTTGTCCGGGGAGCCGGGGCGCAGTCCCGCGCGGGTCTCGGTGAGCGGCAGCTCGGTGATCCCGGGCACCAGCTCATGGGCGTCGCGCAGCAGCTCGTACACCCCGCCCGCGGTGACCGTGGTGTCCCAGCCCAGCTCCTCGCTGGTCGCGCCGACGACCAGTTCGCCGTTCTCCCGCGGCACCAGATACACCTGGCTGCCGCGGACCACGGCCCGCACGGTCCGGCTCAGGAACGGCGCGTACCGCTGCGGCACGGTCAGCCGCAGCACCTGCCCCTTGACCGGCCGCACCGGCGGCAGCAGCGCCTCCGGCACCCCCGCGAGCCGCCCGCTCAGGCTGCCCGCCGCGAGCACCACCTGCTCGGCGCGCAGTTCGGTGCCGTCCGTCGTGGTGACCCCGGCGGCCCGGTCCCGTACCACGTCCAGCCGCTCGGCCCAGGCGCGGTGGAAGACGACACCGGTCCGCTCGCACGCGGTCACCAGCGCCGCGGCCAGCCGCCGCGGATCGATCTGGTGGTCGCCGTCGACGCGCAGCCCGCCGCGCACGCCGGGCGCCAGCATCGGCTCCAGACGGCGGCACTCCCGGCCCGACAGCCACTGCGACTCCAGCCCCGAGCGCTGCTGGAGCAGGTGCAGTTCGCGCAGGTGGGCGCGGTCGTCGGCGTCCAGGGCGACGGCGAGTGTGCCGCAGCGGCGGTAGCCGAGGTCCTGGCCGGTCAGCTCGGTCAGCTCGGCGGCGAAGCCGGGGTAGCGGCGCGCGGACTCCAGGTTGAGGGCGAGCAGTGTCTCCTCGCCGTAGTGCAGTTCCGTGACCGCGGCCAGCATCCCGGCCGCGACCTGCGCGGCCCCGCCACCGGGCTCGGGGTCCACCACGGCCGTGGCGAGCCCGCGCTGCGCCGCGCGCCAGGCCGTGACCAGGCCGATGATTCCGCCCCCGATGACGAGGACGTCGGACGTACGTGACGACATGGGCGTCCAGCCCCTCCCTTCGCCGGAATGACCCGGATCAGGTTCGTACGGTCGGAGGCCGCCAGCCTCCCTCTCAGCCCGGTGCGTCCGGGCTCCCGCGAGTGCTTGTACGGTGGCCACCCTAGCCCGCCCCGCTCAGCACCCGTAAGGAGCCCCTGGCCGTGCCCCGCTCGCTGGATGGACTGACGCTCGCCCCCGTGGCCGATCAAGCCGCAGGTCAGGTGGGTACCCGTACCCGCTTCGCCTACCACGAGAAGGACGGCGAGATCTGGGCCGAGTACGCGGGCGGGGACGTGGTCCGCGGCCATCTGGTCGGCACCCGCGAGGGCGACCGGCTGGACTTCCGGTACGTGCAGCTGAGGACCGACGGGACGACCGCCTCCGGGCACTGCGTCTCCACGGTCGTCGAACTGCCCGACGGGCGGCTGCGCCTGGAGGAGACCTGGGAGTGGGAGTCCGCGCCGGGCTCCGGGAGCAGCGTTGTGGAAGAGATCACCGAGCCGGCCCCCTGACTGACAATCCGTCACTTGTCTATGGTGAGCGGGTGAGTGGTGATCGGGTGAGCGAGCAGACAGCGCACGAGGGCGTCGGGCAGGCCCGGCGGGTGGTCGTCGTCGGCGCGGGCATGGCCGGGGTGCAGACCGCGGTCGCCCTGCGCGAGCAGGGGTTCCGCGGCGAGGTGACCGTCATCGGCGCCGAACCCCACCAGCCCTACGACCGGCCCCCGCTGTCCAAGGCCGTGCTGCTCGGCAAGGCCGAGGACTCCGCCTTCGACGTGGACTTCGAGTCGCTCGGCGTCCGGCTGCGGCTCGGCTGCGAGGTGCTCGGCCTGCGCCCGGACGCGCACGAGCTGGACACCGAGGCCGGCCCGGTGCCGTACGACGTCCTCGTGCTGGCCACCGGGGCCGAACCGGTCACCCTGCCCGGCACCGAGGGCGTGCCCGGGGTGCATCTGCTGCGCACCCTGGACGACGCCGAACGGCTGCGGCCGGTGCTCGCCCGGCAGCACGACATCGTGGTCGTCGGCGCCGGCTGGATCGGCGCGGAGTTCGCGACGGCCGCCCGGGAGGCCGGCTGCGCGGTGACCGTCGTGGAGGCCGCCGACCGGCCGCTGGCCGGTGCGCTGCCCGCCGAGGTCGCCGCCCCCATGGCCGCCTGGTACGCCGACGCGGGCGCCGAACTGCGCACCCACGCGCGCGTGGCGCGCGTCGAGCCCGGCGCGGTGGTGCTCGACGACGGCACCCGGCTGCCCGCGGGCGCGGTCGTCGTCGGCATCGGCGCCCGCCCGGCCACCGGCTGGCTGGCCGGCTCCGGTGTCGAGCTGGGCGCGCACGGCGAGGTCCGCACCGACGACCATCTGCGCACCTCCGTGCCGGACGTGTACGCCGTCGGCGACTGCGCCTCCTTCCCCTCGGCCCGCTACGGCACCCGGCTGCTCGTCCACCACTGGGACAACGCGCTCCAGGGCCCGCGCGCGGTCGCCGCGAACATCCTGGGCGAGGCACCGCAGGCCTACGACCCGGTGCCGTACTTCTGGTCCGAGCAGTTCGGCCGCTTCGTGCAGTACGCCGGCCACCACGCGACGGCCGACCGCCTGGTGTGGCGGGGCGATGCGGCCGGGCCCGCCTGGACCGCCTGCTGGCTGAGCGGGGACCGCCTGGTGGCGCTGCTGGCCGTGGGCCGGCCGCGGGACCTGGCCCAGGGCCGCCGGCTGATCGAGGCGGGCCGGCGCATGGACCCGGTCGCCCTGGCCGACCCGGCGAAGCCGCTGAAGGACGCCACGGCCGGCTGAGCTGCGGCGCGCGGGGCCACGACGGCGGCGCACCCGGACGGCGACCGATCGCGGCGCCCGCCGCGCAGCGCCTACCCTTGTCCTCGTGACCGAGATTGACGCAAAGATCGATGCTCTCGTCCCCGCCTGGCTCACCCTGCCCGACATCGCCGAGATGCTCGGCGTCGAGGTGACCCGGGTGCGGCAGCTGGTCAAGGAGGGCCAGCTCATCGCCGTACGACGTGGAGAGAACCGCGCACTGCACGTCCCCGCCGCCTTCATCGACGGGGACAAGGTCGTCAAGGGCCTGTCCGGGACCCTGACGCTCCTGCGGGACGACGGCTTCACGGTGGAAGAGATGATCGAGTGGCTCTTCACCCCCGACCCGACCCTGCCGGGCACCCCGGCGCAGGCCCTGAGCGAGAATCGCGGCACGGAGGTGAAGCGCCGGGCCCAGGCGCTCGCCGTCTGAGCCGAGCCGTACCAGGAGGTGGGGGGGGGGGGGGGGCGGGGGGCGCCCGCCCCCGCCCCCGCCCCCCCCCCCGCCCCCCCGCCCTCCGCGC
>NZ_JBHXVE010000012.1:59119-118544 GCF_042672505.1 Streptomyces sp. NPDC127190 | reverse complement strand
AGGGGGCGCTTGTGGTCCGGCGGGCGCCCCCGCCCCCGCCGAGTCGGCGCCTGCCGCGACCGGTGGGGGGGGGCCCGGCCGGGGCGCCCCCCCCCCCACCCGTCACGCCGCCAGGGACACCGACCACCGGGGGGACCCGCCATGTCCGACACCGCCCGCGCCGCACTCGCCGACGCCCGCGTGTACCTCTGCACCGACGCCCGCCGGCGCCAGGGCGACCTCGCCGAGTTCCTGGACGCGGTCCTGGCCGGCGGTGTCGACATCGTGCAGCTGCGTGACAAGGGCATGGAGGCCGCCGAGGAGCTGGCCCATCTGGAGGTCTTCGCCGAGGCCTGCGCCCGGCACGGCAAGCTGCTGGCGGTCAACGACCGCGCGGACGTCGCCCATGCGGCCCGCGCCGACGTGCTGCACCTCGGCCAGGGCGACCTGCCGGTGCCCGCGGCCCGCGCCATCCTCGGCGACGGCGTCCTGATCGGCCGCTCCACGCACGCCGAGTCCGAGGCCGCCGCGGCCGCCGTCCAGGACGGTGTGGACTACTTCTGCACCGGACCCTGCTGGCCCACCCCGACCAAGCCCGGCCGGCACGCGCCCGGCCTGGACCTGGTCCGCTACACGGCCGGCCTCGGCACCGACCGCCCCTGGTTCGCCATCGGCGGCATCGACCTCGGCAACCTGGACCAGGTGCTGGACGCCGGCGCCCGCCGGGTGGTCGTGGTCCGCGCGATCACCGAGGCCGACGACCCGGGTGCCGCCGCGGCGGAGTTCGCCAAGCGGCTGCGGCAGCTCTGAGGGGCATCTGAGGGGTGTCCGCGGGGCGGCTGTCCGGATTTCTGTCCGGATTTCTGTCCAAGGGGTGGACAGAAGGACGGCAAATCAGGCAAATTTGCGAGATCCGGTTGGGTGACCGCCCACCCCTGGCTAACCTGCCCGTATGGCCCTCGGAACCGCATCCACCAGGACTGATCGCGCCCGCACGATCCGCGACATCCTGGCCACCGGCAAGACGACGTACTCGTTCGAGTTCTCTGCGCCGAAGACCCCCAAGGGCGAGCGGAACCTGTGGAGCGCGCTCCGGCGGGTCGAGGCGGTCGCGCCCGACTTCGTCTCCGTGACCTACGGCGCCGGCGGCTCCACCCGCGCGGGCACGGTCAAGGAGACCCAGCAGATCGTCGCCGACACCACGCTCACCCCGGTCGCCCACCTCACCGCGGTCGACCACTCCATCGCCGAGCTGCGCAACATCATCGGCCAGTACGCGGACGCCGGCATCCGCAACATGCTCGCCGTGCGCGGCGACCCGCCCGGCGACCCCATGGGCGAGTGGATCGCGCATCCCCAGGGCCTGACCTACGCGGCCGAACTCGTCCGGCTCATCAAGGAGTCGGGCGACTTCTGCGTGGGCGTCGCCGCGTTCCCGGAGATGCACCCGCGCTCCGCCGACTGGGACACCGACGTCGCCCACTTCGTGGACAAGTGCCGCGCGGGTGCCGACTACGCCATCACCCAGATGTTCTTCCAGCCGGAGTCCTACCTGCGGCTGCGCGACCGGGTGGCGGCCGCCGGCTGCGACACCCCGGTCATCCCGGAGATCCTGCCGGTCACCAGCGTGAAGATGCTGGAACGGTTGCCGAAACTCAGCAACGCGCACTTCCCGGATGCCCTGAAAGAGCGGATCCTCACAGCGAAGGACGATCCGGCGGCGGTACGCTCCATCGGTATCGAGTTCGCCACGGAGTTCTGCGCACGGCTGCTGGCCGAGGGAGTGCCCGGACTGCACTTCATCACGCTCAACAACTCCACGGCGACCCTGGAAATCTACGAGAACCTGGGCCTGCACCACCCTCCGCAGGCCTAGACCGGCCACACCGCCGTACGACACACTGCGGAACGGCCACTGGGAGAGGGGCGTACATGGGCTGGACGGTCCTCTACATCGCGTTCGGCGTCGTCGCACTGTGGTTGTTGGGCGAGGTGCTGCTTCAGTACAAGGCGCGGCTGCGCTGGCGGCTGCTCGCCTTCGCCGGCTTCCTCGGTGTCGTGCTGGGTGTGCTCATCCCGTCCGTCATCGTGATCGGCCTCGGCGCGATCGCCTTCGCGGTCGGCCAGACCTACGTCACGCTGTCGTTCCGCCGCGGCTTCGCGGCGGGCTGGGCGGTCAAGCGGCCCGAGGCGGAGTCCGGCGGCGGCAGCAAGCGCCGCCGCGGCCGGGCGGACCGGCAGGAGGCGCCCGTGGCGGGCACCGGGCCGGAGCCCGCCGCCGACGAGCCGGGCCCGGACCAGGACGCCTACGGCACCCCGCAGGGGGGCTACGAGGACTACGACCGCGACGACGTCTTCACCCCCGCCCAGCCGCTCCCGCACGCCGCCGCCGAGACCACCACCGTCTACGAGCCGCAGCCGCTGCCCGAGGACACCGGCAACTACGGCGTCTACAGCGACACCGCCTACTCGAACCCCACCCAGCCCCAGGCCAGCGAGCAGCAGGCGTACGCCTACGACTACTCGGCCTACGGCACCCAGGGGTACGGCTACGACTCCGGCGGCCAGCAGCAGGGCTACGCCAACTACTCCGACCCGTACATCGGCAGCCAGTCCTACGGCGGCGGCGCCTACGACACCGGCTACCAGCAGCAGGGCTACGCCCAGGACCCGTACGCGGGCGGCGGGTACTCCGAGACCCCGCCCGGCGGGGTGTGGGTGCCGCAGCAGCGCACCGACGAGACCCACGGCGGCGAACTCCCGCAGGAGCAGCCGTACCCGTACCACGGCCAGCCGCAGCCGGGCGCCGAGTACGGCGAGCAGTACCGCTTCTGAGGCCCCGCGGCCCGCTCACTGCGAGCCGCGGAACTCCGGGCCCTCCACGATCAGCCCCGCCACCAGCGCGCCCGACATGCCCGCGTGCGCGAGCCCGCCGCCGGGGTGGGACCAGCCGCCCGCCCGGTAGAGACCGGGCAGCCGGGTGGTGTTCGCCGGGTGCAGGAAACGTCCCTGGCCGGCGGCGAGGGCGGGAGCGGGCACCGCCCCGAGGGAAGCGCCCGTCTCCTCGGCGGTGTGGGCCGGGGTGCGCACCTCCTGCCACAGCACCCGGTCCGGCAGCCCCGGGACCGCCGCCCGCGCGGCCTCCAGTACCAGGTCCGTGTACCGGCGGACGGTGTCCGGCCGGTCCCAGCCGGCGTCGGCCGGCACCACCGCGGACAGCACCACCGACTCGTGCGCGTCGTCCGGTCTGAGCGCGGGGTCGTCGGGGCGCAGCACCGTCACCGTGGGACACCGGGGCAGATCACCGCCCGGAGAGACCAGGAAGTCCAGCTCCGCCTCCTCGTCCGGGGCGTGGACCACCGTGCGGTGCACGGCGTCCGCCTCCCGGCCGCCGCGCAGGGCCAGCGACACGGTGAACCGCCCGGGCCGGAACGCGTCGGCGGCGGCCCGCACATCGCCCTCGGCGTCCAGCGGATGCCCGGTCAGCGCCGCCAGCCGCGCCGGATGCACATCGGCCACGACCTGGTCCGCCTCCGCCACCGACCCGTCGCCCAGCTCCACGCCGGCCGCGCGGCCGTCCTTCTCCACGATCCGGGTGACCTCGGCGCCGAAGACGAACTCCACCCGCCGCGCCAGACACCGCTCGTACACCGCGCGCGCCAACTCCCGGATCCCGCCGCGCACATACCAGGTGCCGAAGGCGTGCTCCATGTACGGCAGCACCGCCGCGCTCGCCGGGGCGCTCCGCGGATCGAGGCCGTACCCGAGCACCTGGCTGTACAGCAGGGCTCCCAGCCGCTCGTCGCGCAGCTCCCAGGCGGCGATCTCGGCCGGTGTGCTCGCCCGGCGGGTGCGCAGCAGCCGCTTGTGCGGGACGGCCGGGTACGGCTCCTTCGCGGCCAGCACCTGCCAGTCGGGCCACAGCGGCTCCTCCAGCAGCGGGCGGCGGGTGCGGTCCCAGGCCTCGCGGGCGCGGATCAGGAAGTCGCCCCAGCGCTTGCCCGCACCCGCGCCGAGCGCCTCCTCCAGCGCCGCGACGACGCCCCCGCGCGAGGCGTTCGGCAACCGGACCTCGGTGCCGTCCGCGAAGAGGTGCCGCGAGGACGGGTCGACCTGGACCAGTTCGACGCAGTCCTCCAGCGGCTCCCGGCCGGTCTTGACGAACAGGTCGCGGTAGACGGCGGGCAGGGTCAGCAGCCCCGGGCCGGTGTCGAAGGCGAATCCGTCGCGCTCCAGCCGGCGCACCGCGCCGCCGTACGTCTCCGTACGCTCGTACACCGCCACCCGGTGGCCCGCGACGGCCAGCCGGGCAGCGGCCGCCATCGCGCCCATCCCGGCGCCGATCACCGCAATCCGTGCCATGCCTGCGACTTTATCGACCCGCACCGACCATCCGGTCCGCGGGCCGGGGTGCGGGCTTCTGAGTACCCGTACCTAGACCGCGAGATGAGTACCCGCGCGGATGGGCCGGGGCCCGCGCGGGCGACACAGTGGAGGCACGGCAAGGGGCGCGGCCCGGCACCGCCGGCACGGGGCGGCGGAACGGCGCCCGCCACCTGGCCGCTCCTTCCGCCGATCCGTCGGCGGAAGCGAGACGGGGGACCCGGGGACGACCACCCACGGGGGACAACGGGGACACCGTGCGGGGGAGCACGGTGCGGTACGGGGAGCGGGAGGCGCCGGTCCGGTGACGGGCCGGCGCCTCCCCGCGTCCGCCCGTCCGCCGTCACCCCTCGCGCTGCTCGCCCGCCGGCTCAGGCCCGCCCGCTGACCCGGCCCTGGAGCAGCCGGGACAGCGCCGCGTGCACATCGTCCAGGGAGCGCTCCGGCTGGAAGGACTTCCAGTCCAGCGCCGCCACCAGCACCATGCCGACCAGCGCGGCCGCCGTCAGCGGGATGTCGATCTCGTCGCTGAACTCGCCGCCCGCCACGCCCTCGCGCAGCACGCCCTCGACCACCGCGACGGCCTCCTGCCGGACCACCATCAGCGTGGACTGCCAGGCGCGGTTGGTGCGCCACAGCTCGGCCACGTAGAGCTGGGTGAAGGCCGGGTAGCGGTCGATGAAGACCAGCCCCGCGCGGACCATCGCGTCCAGCGCGTCCACCTTGCTGCCGCCCTGGGCGGCCGTCCGCTCCGCCGCCTCCTGGAGCGAGGCGGTGAGCAGGCCCACTCCGTGCCGCAGCAGCTCCTCGAAGAGGACCGACTTGCTCGCGAAGTTGTAGTAGACCGTGCCCTTCGCGACCCCGGCCCGCTCGGCGATCTCGTCCACCGTGGTGGCGGAGAAGCCCTGCTCGGCGATGAGCGTGACGGCCGCCTCGTAGAGCTTCTGCCGGGTGGCCTCGCGGCGTGTACTCCCGCCCGACCTGGCGCTGCTGCTTTCCATGGGCCAGATTCTCACAGGTACGCGCGTGTGCGGTGCGCTCCCGGGGGTCACAGGCTCAGCTCCGGGTGCAGCCGGTCCAGCGTCCACACCTGGCGGCGCCGGGCCGCGAGCGCGGTGAGCGCGAGGGCGCCCGCGGTGAACGCGGTGAGCACCGCGCACGCCTGCCACACCGGGCCGAGCCCGCCGCCCGTGATCAGCCGGCGCAGCGCCGACACGACGTAGCTCATCGGCAGGTACGGGTGGATCGCGGAGAAGAAGCCGGGGCTGGTCTGCACCGGGTAGGTGCCGCCCGCCGAGGTCAGCTGGAGCATCAGCAGCGCGAGGACGAGGATCCGGCCGGCCGCGCCGAAGCGGGCGTTCAGCCACTGCACGATCGCCGCGAAGCACGCGCTGACCAGGAACAGGAAGCCGACCGTGCCGCCCGCCCGCTGCATGTCCAGCCCGACCGCCCAGTGCAGCACGGCCATCAGGGCCGCCACCTGGAGCACGCCCACGGCGACCACCGGCAGCCAGCCGGCGAGCGCGATCCGCCAGGCCGGCGCACCGGCCGCGAGCGCACGCCGGTTGAGCGGCGCGATCAGCATGTAGGCCACCATCGCGCCGACCCACAGGGACAGCGGGATGAAGTACGGGGCGAACCCGGTGCCGTAGTTCGGCGCCCGGTGCAGGTCGTGGGAGGCCAGCTGGACGGGGTCGGCCATCACGCCGGTGCGCTTGTCCCGGTCCTGCCGGTCGTAGTCGGGGATCTTCCTGGCGCCGGAGTGCAGCCCGCCGGCCAGCTTTCCGGAGCCGTCGGAGAGCTTGTACAGGCCGCCGTTCAGGGTCTCGGCGCCCGACTTCGCCGTACCGATGCCCGTGTCCAGCGCGGTGGCGCCGGTCTGGGCGGTGCCGAGCCCGGTGTGCAGCTTCTTGGCGCCGGCGGCCACCTTCTGGGCACCGGCGTTCAGCTTGTCGATCTTCTTGACGGCGTCGCCGACGTCCTCGGCCAGGTGCGGTGCGCGCTCCTGGAGGGCCTCGGCCTGCTTCTGGAGGGTGGCGAGGTTGGCCCGCATGGTCGTCAGGTCGCCGTTCTGGTCGGCGATGAGGGTGTTGAGGTCGTCGGCGACGCCGGCCACATCGGTGGCGGCGGTCCTGGCCTTCTTCAGCTCCGGGCAGGCGGGGTCGGGCACGGTCGCGGTCTCGCAGCGGGCCGTGTAGACGTCGCTCAGGACCTTCGCCGAGGCATGCGCGGCCTTGGCGGCGCCGGGTGCGGCCTTCACCAGCGTGTCGAGGTTGTCCTTGACGGTCTTGGCGGAGTCGGCGACCAGCCGGGCGGTGTCCCCGATGGTCTTGCCGTTGTCGTTCAGGAACGGGCCCGCCTTGGCGTAGACGCCGTCGACCTTGTCGGCGAGGGCCTGGGTGCCGTCGGCGACCTGCTGCGAGCCGTCCTCGAGGTCGCCGGCGCCGGTGTTGAGCTTCTTCAGGCCCTTGAGCAGCTTTCCGCTGCCGGTCTTGGCGTCCTTCAGCCCGTCGGCGAGGTCCTTGGAGCCCTTCTCCGCCTTGCCGATGCCGGTGTCGAGCTTGTCGGCGCCCTCGGCCGCCGTGACCGTGCGGTCGTGGATGGTGGAGAAGGAGACGAAGATCCGGTCCAGGAAGGCCCGGGAGGACTTGGTCGACGCGGCCGTGCGGATCTCGCTGAAGACCGAGCGGGAGATCTGGCCGACGATGTAGTTGTTGGCGTCGTTGGTGCGCACCTGGAGGGCACCGGCCACCGGGGTGTCGCCCGAGCTGGACGCGATCCGCCTGCTGAAGTCGCGGGGCATGGTCAGCGACAGGTAGTAGGTGCCGTCCTCGACGCCCTTGCGGGCCTCCGCGTCGCTCACCCGGTGCCACTCGAAGGTCCGGCTGTGGCGGAGTCCGGCGACGATGTCGTCGCCCGCGGTGATCTTCCTGCCGTCCGCGGTGGCGCCCTTGTCGTCGTTCACCAGGGCCACCGGGATGCGGTCGAGCCGGCCGTAGGGGTCCCAGAAGGAGCACAGGTACAGGGCGCCGTAGAGCAGCGGCAGCACGAGCAGCGCGATGAGGGCGGCGCGCGGCAGCCGGCCGCGGCCGAAGCGCCTCAGCTCAAGCGCGGCCAGCCTCGGTGAGCGCATCACCGGCGTCCTCCTTCCGCTCGGTGTGCGGCTCGGTGTCCTGGTGCACGGTGCCGGCCGGCTCGGTGTCCTCGTCGGGGGTGGCGGCCGGTTCGGTGTCTTCGTCGGGGGCGCCGGTCGGCTCGGTGTCCTTGCCGGTGGTGCCGGTGGTGCCGGCGCTGCCGGTCGGCACGGTGATGCAGTCCTCGGGGGCCGTCCGGCACACGGCGGCCACCGTCGTCCCCGCGCGCGTGAGGGACCGCAGCAGGTCCCAGACCTCGGCGCGCTCGGCGTCCGAGAGCTTCGTCTCGATGTCGTCCACCCCGAGCAGCCGCGGCCGGCCGAGCAGGGCCAGTGCGATGGACAGCCGCAGCTCCTGGAGCCGCTCCAGGTCGCGTACGGCCGTCCGGGAGCCCTTGGGCAGTTCTTCCAGGTCGAGCCCGGCGGCGGCCAGGGCCGCGTCGATCCGCAGCCTCGCCTCGTGCGTGCGCTGGGGGCGGGGCCGCAGCAGCTCGCGCAGCGAGTCGCCGAACCGGCGCTGGAGCAGGGCCCGCTCGCGCAGGTGCTCCCCGACGGTCAGCGCGGGCTCCAGGTCCGTCACCCCGGCCACCCCGGCGACCGCGCTGATCCGGCGCAGCGCGGCCATCTGCCGGGGAAGTTTGGCCCCGCCGACGATGGCCACTCCCTCGGTGGGCTTCATCCGCCCGGTGAGTGCGAGCAGCAGACACGTACGGCCGGAGCCGGACGGTCCCTCGATGGCGATCAGCGAGCCGGGCTCCGCGGTGAAGGTGATGCCGCGGAAGGCCCACCCCCGCGGCCCCTTCAGCCCGAGGCCCTCGGCCGTGACGTCGACGCCGTCCACAAGCCCCCCTGCCTGGTTCCCGTATTTTTGAACTGACTGGTCAGTTCAAAAATACGCCCGAACCTGCGATCGAGGCAAAACCCCAGGTCAGAACGGATTGTCAGTGGCATACCGCACGATGTGCACATACGGCACCCGTGCCGTCACCCAGACGACAGGAGGTTCGTCATGGCCCACTCGTCCGCCGCCGCCCGCCGGCGCGCCGCCACCGGCCCTGCCCCCTCACTGACCGGCCCGGCCAGCGATGTGCACCCCGTGCTCCGCCGCGCCCCGGCCCCGCCCGCCGCCCTCGACCTGCTCGCCCAGGCCCGCGCCGGCCTGACCGAGGCGGCGCGCCTGGACCCGCCGAACGAGCGCTACGCCACCGCCCACCTCGCCGCCCTGCGCACCGCCGCCGCCGTGCTCGCCGCCCGCGGCCGCCCCGAGACCTCCCCGCGCCGCCGCGCCCGGATCCGCAGCGCCTGGGAGGTGCTGCCCGAGATCGCCCCCGAGCTGACCGAGTGGAGCGCGCTGTTCGCCTCCGGCGCCGCCCGCCGGGCCCGCGCCGAGGCCGGCATCCGGGGCGCCGCGAGCCGGCGGGACGCCGACGACCTGATACGGGACGTGGCGATGTTCCTGCGCATCGTCGAGCGGCTGCTCGTCCTCCAGCCCGTCCTGCCCCAGCCCCGCCAGGACACCGGCGAGCCGCCCGGCCCGGGCACCCCGGCGGGGACGCGGAGCGACCTTCCGGACGCGGGCTGACCACCGGCTCGTCCGCCCGGCGAGACGGACACCGCCGCCACCCCGCGCGATGAGGGGCCGGGGCGCCGAAGGCAATAGGGTGGGGTTGCCTGAAGCCGTCCAGCCCCGCGAGGAGTCAACTGCCGTGTCGGACCCGATGCGCCCGCCCGTCTCCCACCACCACGCGCAACGGGAGTCGCTGCGCTCCGGCACCCCTCGGTCCCGTGCCTCGCTCCGTACCGCCGTGGTGTGGGAGGTCCTCCAGGACGCCCTCGACGGCCGGGTCAAGGCCACCGGCCGGGAGTCGCTGGACGTCCTCGACACCGGGGGCGGCAGCGGCAACTTCGCCGTGCCCCTCGCCCGGCTCGGCCACCGTGTCACCGTGGTCGACCCCAGCCCCAACGCGCTCTTCGCGCTGGAGCGCCGCGCCGCCGAGGCCGGTGTCGCGGACCGGGTCACGGGCGTGCAGGGCGACGCCCACGGCCTGTTCGACGTGGTCGAGCGCGGCGGCTACGACGTCGTGCTGTGCCACGGTGTCCTGGAGTACGTCGACGACCCGGCCGAGGGCGTGCGCAACGCGGTCGCCGCGCTGCGCCCCGAGGGTGTCCTCAGTCTGCTCGCCGCGGGCCTCGGCGGCGCGGTGCTCGCCCGCGCCCTCGCCGGCCACTTCACCGAGGCCCGGCGGGCGCTCCAGGACCCCGAGGGCCGCTGGGGCACCGGCGACCCGATGCCCCGCCGGTTCACCGCCGAGCAGCTCACCGCGCTGGTCGAGGACGCGGGCCTCACGGTCGGCGCGGTGCACGGCGTGCGGGTCTTCGCCGACCTGGTGCCCGGCGTCCTGGTGGACACCGAGCCCGGTGCCCTGGACGCGCTGCTCCAGCTGGAGGCCGCGGCGGCCGAGTTGCCCGCCTTCCGCTCCGTGGCCACCCAGCTCCATGTGCTCGGCGAGACGCCGGGTGGCGCGGAGGCCTGAACGCATCGCCGGTGCGCCTCCCGTACCCGGCGCTGATCAGGGGCTCGGCAGCGGATGGAGTACGCCACAAGCCCCCCGAACGAGCGGTTTGCGCCGTATGATCGAGGTACACCACCCGGCATGACGGGTCGGCCGCCGGGGAATGGAAGCCTCAGCGAGCCGGATGGCCACCACGCACCGTGGTTGGTCAATTGGCGTAGAGGGGCGGGTTTCACGGGGGCGATTCCCTGCCTATCCTGAAGGGACCCCCCGGGTCGCCCCGGCGACTGCACGATGAGGAGGACTCCGTGCCGCTCTCGGAGCACGAGCAGCGCATGCTCGAGCAGATGGAGCGAGCGCTGTACGCCGAAGATCCCAAGTTCGCGTCAGCGCTTGAGGGAAGCGGGCTGCGTACGTACACCCGGCGGCGGGTCTACCAGGCGGTCGCGGGCTTCCTCGTGGGTATCGCGCTCCTCATGACCGGAATGGTCATGCAGCTGATCTGGGTCAGCGTGGTGGGTTTCCTCGTCATGCTGGGCTGTGCCGTGCTCGCCGTCACCGGCTGGCGCAAGGCGCCGAAGCCGGGTGAGCACCCGGTGGGCGCCGTGCGCCGTCAGGCCCGGCCGAAGCGCTCCATGATGGACCGGATCGAGCAGCGCTGGCAGCGTCGCCGGGACGAACACGGCCGCTAGCGGTCACACGGCCCGTACAGAGACTCCGTGAGGGGCGACCACCACTCGGTGGCCGCCCCTCACGCATGTGCCGGCGCCCTCGCGCCCCCGTGCTAGCCCCGCTGTTCGGAGGCCCTGCGCAGGGCCGGGCGGGGCATGCGGAGGCTGGAGCGCAGGGCCGACCAGCGGGCGGATGCCGCCCACAGCAGCCGGGCCGACGAGCGGGGCAGGAACCGCGCCCGCAGCCGCACCCCCGTGCTCACCGTGGCACGCAGGGCCGCGATCACCCGGCGCACATCCTCCGCCGCCCCGGTCGCCGGACGCGGCCGGGGTGCGTACAGCACCTGCTCCACCGCGCCCGCCAGCCGGTGCACCGCGTCCCCGGACGCCGGGTCCAGGCGGCCCAGCCGGACGATCCGCTCGGCGGCCCGGCGCGGGGTCAGCGACTCGTCCGGAGCGATGCCGTGGTCCCAGGCGCTGTCCGTCAGCTCCTGCCAGGCCGCCAGGGTGTGGGCCGCCGCCCCCTCCTCGGTCCGCGCGTGCCCGCCGAGCCGCGCGGAGCGCACCCGCGCCCGCCACAGCATCGGCGACAGCGGCACCGCCAGGACCAGCAGTGCGGCCAGCCCGATCAGCAGCGGCCACCAGGGGCCCGTACCGCTGTCGCCGCCGGCCGGAGCCGCCGCGGCCGAGGCGCTGGAGCAGGCGTCCAGCTTCTTGAGCTGACCGGTGCAGCTCTCGCTCGGCGAGGCCGCCGCCGAGGGCGCCGAGGAGGCGTTCCGGGACGGCAGGGCCGGGTCCGGCAGCGAGGTTCCGGGGCTGCTCGACTGGGTGTACGACGGCATGGTGCCGCGGGTGGGGGTGGGCTCGAAGCGGGTCCAGCCCACACCCTCGAAGTACAGCTCGGGCCAGGCGTGCGCGTCCTTCAGATTGACCGCGACCGTGCCGTCGGCCTGCGGGGTGCCGGGCGCGAAGCCCACCGCGACCCGGGCCGGGATGCCCAGGGTGCGGGCCATCGCCGCCATCGCGAAGGAGAAGTGGACGCAGAAGCCCTCCTTCTTCTTCAGGAAGTTGGCGATCGCGTTCGGCCCGCGGCCGACCGCCACCTGGGTGTCGTACTGGAAGCCGCCGCTGACCGCGAAGTAGTCCTGGAGCTTGACCGCTTCCTCGTAGTGGTTCGCCGCGCCCGCGGTGACCTGCTGGGCGGTGCGGGCCACCACCTGCGGCAGCGACGCCGGCACCTTGGCGTACTCGCGCTCCAGGGCCGCCGGCGGCTCCGGCGCGGAGGCCAGCTGCTGGGCCGTCGGCCGCACGTCCAGGCTGGTCACCTGGTAGTGCGCGCTGCGGGTGTTCTGGCCGTGGTCGCCGACGAGCGTCATGCCGACCGGCTCGTACCGCCAGTTGCCGTCGATCCGGACCGAGCTGGGCGGGTACGGCATCGGCAGCCAGTCCTGGGCGTACCAGTCCGCCGTCGTGACGTTCGTCCGCACCGTGCTGCGCTTGATGTCCGGGCCCAGCCCGATGGGCGTGGGGAAGGTGTCGGGTACGCCGACGATGCGCCGCTGGGCCGGCTTCCAGGTGGTGCCGTCGAAGTCGTCCAGCGAGACGATCCGCAGATACAGGTCCGAGATGTCGTTCGCGCTGGTGCGCACGGACAGCACCTCGCGGTCGTTGTTCGTGTTCAGGCTGTCGCGCAGGGACACCAGGGGGTTGACCGCGGAGATGGTGCCGCCGGCGCCGCCGTCCCCGCCCACCCCGGTGCCGGCGGCGGCCAGCAGGCCGCCCTGCATGCCGGGCAGGGCGAGCGGCACGATCAGCGCCACCCCGAGCGCGACCGCGCCGATCCGGCGTCCGGTGCGCACCGGTGCCACGGCGCCTTCGGGGACGCCCGTGGAGCGGGGGCCGCCGCCGAAGACCCGGCCCCACTGGGCGAGCCGCTCCCGGCTCTCCGCGAGCAGCAGCATCAGGTAGCCGCCCGCCGCCACCAGGAACCACAGCCAGTCGGCGCCCCCGTCGGACAGGCCCGCGGCCACCGAGTACAGGGCGAGCAGCGGCAGCCCGGCCGGAGCCGCGCTGCGGAAGGTCACCGCGAGGCTGTCCACCAGCAGACCGATCAGCAGCACCCCGCCGATCAGCATCAGCCGGATGCCGTCGGTGAGCGGTGCCGGTATCGCGTACTGGTTGACGTCCTGCGCGCCCTGCCGGAACAGCTCGGCGAAGAACCGGAAGGTGTCCGGACCCGGGATCAGCCCGAGCAGCGCGTGCCGATGGGCGAAGACCAGGGTCAGCAGGACCAGCGTGGTGAGCGCCTGCGCCGCCACGGTCAGCGGCCGGGCCAGCGGCACCCTCCGGGCCGCGGCGCCCACCCCGGTCTGCACGGCCACCAGCGGGACCAGTTCCAGCAGCCAGGTCGGCCGGTCCACCAGGGGCAGCAGCGCGGTCGACGCCATCAGCGTGGCCGCGGCGGCGAACAGGGACAGTCGTGCCCGCCCGCTCATCGAGACGCCTCCCCGCTCAGGGCGGCCAGGCCGGAGCGTTCCCGCTCGGCCTGCCGCCACAGGTCGTCCAGCGCGGCACCGCGCGGCACGCTCAGCGCCGTCCAGCCCGCCTCGCGCAGCAGGCGCAGCCGCTCGCCGTGCCGGTCGCCCGGGCGCGGCACATCGGTCGGCTCCCGCACCCAGGTGTCCGGGTCCAGCACGAAGGCGACGGCACCGCCGCTGCGCCGGCTCATCTTGGCGGCGGTCGCCGCCTGTCCCTCGTCCAGGTCGCCGAAGAAGGCGATCAGCAGGCCCTCGTGGCCGCCGCGCAGCACGTCGTACGCCCGGGACAGGCCGGTGCCGTCGGAGTGGTCGATCACCGCGAGGGTGTCCATCATCAGCCCGGCCGCGTCCGCGGTCTCCGGGCCGCTGCCCGCGAACCCGTCGGCGCCCTCGCCGGGCACCACGCTGCCGCTGTCCGTCAGCAGCCGTACCGAGAAGCCGCGTTCCAGCATGTGCACCAGCACCGAGGCGGCACCGGAGACGGCCCACTCGAAGGCCGAGTCGGGGCCCGCGCCCGCGTAGGCGCCGCCCCGGGTGTCGAGCAGCACGGTGCAGCGGGCGCGCCGGGGCTGCTCCTCGCGGCGCACCATCAGCTCGCCGTAGCGCGCGGTGGACCGCCAGTGCACCCGGCGCAGGTCGTCGCCGTAGCGGTAGCCGCGCGGGATCACGTCGTCCTCGCCGGCCAGGGCCAGCGCGCGCTGCCGCCCGTCGCCGTACCCCTGGGCCTCGCCGCCGAACCGGACCGGGGCCAGCGGCGCCACGTGCGGGACGACCGTCAGCGTGTCGAACGCCGAGAAGGAACGGGTCAGTTCGCACATCCCGAACGGGTCCGTCAGCCGCAGCTGGAGCGGGCCCAGCGGATAGCGGCCGCGCAGATCGGAGCGGACCCGGTAGGAGACCTCGCGGCGGCCGCCCGGCTCCACCCGGTCCAGCACGAAGCGCGGGCGTGGTCCGAGGACGTAGGGCACCCGGTCCTGGAGCATCAGCAGACCGGTGGGCAGCCGGGAGACGTTGTCCACCCGCAGATGCACCCGGGCCTCGCTGCCGGCGGGTACGCGCGCGGGGGACAGACGGCGGGTGCCGGCCACCTGGTAGCGGGTGCGGTACAGCACGGTCGTGCAGATCAGCGGCAGCGCGGCGAGCAGCAGACCGACCCGCAGCAGATCGCTCTGGCCCAGCACATAGGCGCAAGAAGCGGCGGCGATCCCGGCCGCCAGGAAGGAGCGGCCGCGGGTGGTGAGGCCCGCCAGGGCCGTCCGGACCCCGCCCGCCTCCCCGCGGTCCGGCTCGGCCGGGCCGGTCCCCCCGGCGCTCATCACAGACTCCGCGGGGGCTGCTGGGGATAGTCCGGCAGGTTCCGGCCGAGCACGCCGAACGCGTTCTGCTGTCCGGGGGTCGCGGGCACCGGCGTGTGCTGGAGGATCTCCAGGACGACCTGCTCGGCCGTACGGCGGTTCAGCTGGGCCTGGGCGGTGGGCAGCAGCCGGTGGGCGAGGACGGCGACGGCCAGCGCCTGGACGTCGTCCGGCAGCGCGAACTCCCGGCCGGCCAGGGCCGCGGATGCCTTCGCGGCGCGCAGCAGGTGCAGGGTCGCGCGCGGGGAGGCACCGAGTCTCAGGTCGGGGTGGGTGCGGGTGGCGGCGACCAGCTCCACCGCGTACCGCCGGACGGCCTCGGAGACGTGGACCTCGCGCACCGCCTCGATCAGCTTCGCGATCTCGTGCGCGTGCGCCACCGGCTGGAGGTCCTCCAGGGGGCTCACCCCGCCGTGCACGTCCAGCATCTGGAGCTCGGCCTCGATGCTCGGATAGCCGACGGAGACCCGGGCCATGAAGCGGTCGCGCTGTGCCTCGGGCAGCGGGTAGGTGCCCTCCATCTCGACCGGGTTCTGCGTGGCGACCACCATGAAGGGCGTGGGCAGTTCGTAGCTGTGCCCGTCGATGGTGACCTGCCGCTCCTCCATGGACTCCAGCAGCGCGGACTGGGTCTTGGGGGAGGCGCGGTTGATCTCGTCGCCGATCACGATCTGGGCGAAGATGGCGCCCGGCTTGAACTCGAAGTCCCGGCGCTGCTGGTCCCAGATGGACACCCCGGTGATGTCCGAGGGCAGCAGGTCGGGCGTGAACTGGATGCGCCGCACCGAGCAGTCGATGGACCGCGCCAGCGTCTTGGCGAGCATCGTCTTGCCCACCCCGGGGACGTCCTCGATCAGCAGGTGGCCCTCGGCGAGCAGCACGGTCAGCGCGAGCCGTACGACCTCGGGCTTGCCCTCGATCACGCTCTCCACCGAACCGCGCACCCGTTCCACCGTGGCGGTCAGATCAGTGAGGCTCGCTCGATCGTCATAGGTCGTCACCCGGCCCTCCTCGGCCCTTTTTCCGGGCCGGCACGCTCGGTGCGCAGCCGGCTCACCCCGAAACACGGACACCACGCGGAAAAGGTTCCGCGTGCCGTCCCACCCGCATTCTTGCCGCCGTTACCGATTCGTGTCACTCGCCTGTGGACAACTGCCCGCACGATGTCGGTCTTACGACTTTTCGACCGCGTCGTCGACGCGGTCGCCGCAGGGATGCCTCGGGGTGGCCCGCCGGTGCGGCCCGTCTCAGGCCGGGTCGACCTCGCGCAGCAGACCGGTGCGCACGTCGAAGACGAAGCCGCGCACATCGTCGGTGTGCAGCAGGAACGGCGAGGTGCGCACCCGCTGCATGGACTGGCGCACATCCTGGTCGACGTCGCGGAAGGCCTCCACCGCCCACGCCGGGCGCTGGCCGACCTCCATCTCCAGGTCGTGCCGGAACTCCTCGGTGATGGCCTCCATGCCGCATCCGGTGTGGTGGATGAGCACGATGCTGCGGGTGCCGAGCGCCCGCTGGCTGATCGTGAGGGAGCGGATCACGTCGTCGGTGACCACACCGCCGGCGTTGCGGATGGTGTGGCAGTCGCCGAGCTGGAGGCCGAGCGCGGCGTGCAGGTCGAGACGGGCGTCCATACAGGCCACGACCGCGACCTTGAGGACGGGCCGGGCGTCCATGCCGGGGTCGGTGAACTCTGCGGCGTACCGCTGGTTGGACTCCACCAGGCGGTCGGTGACACGGCGCTCGCCGGATATGGCGCCTTCGGATCCAGTGGGAACTGCTGCGGAAGTCGTCATACTCATGCACGTTACTGGTCGCCGACGGCCACGGCGCGCTGTGAGAGCGGACAAAGAACGCCATCATGGCTTGTTGTGGGCTACCCCACACGGAGGGCAAACCCGACCCGGACGGGTGAATCCGTTCGAACCGCGGTTCCGGCCGGGCGCCGGTGCGCGACGCGCAGGCCGGTTGATTGACCGCGAGACAGGGTGGACTAAAGTGACGCGAAGCGGGAGGCGTGGCTCTCCCTGCTGGTGAAAACCCCGGAGACCCGGCACCCGCCCGGACGTCTCCCCACGTGCGCGGCGCGTACGTACGGCTCGGCCTCCTCCCGCTCCCGGTCGGCTGACGCTTCCGGCGCCGGCGGACCGGACCGTCACGAGCTGGCGGGGACCCGGCGGTGCGTACGGCCCGCGCCGGATCCTGAGAGGCCCCCTTGAGCCAGAGTCGACACGTCCCGGTGATGCTCCAGCGGTGCCTGGACCTGCTGGCGCCCGCCCTGGAGCGCCCGGGAGCCGTGGTCGTCGACTGCACCCTCGGCCTCGGCGGCCACAGCGAGGCGCTGCTGACCCGGTTCCCCGAGGCCCGGCTGATCGGCCTGGACCGGGACAAGGAGGCACTGCGGCTGTCCGGCGAGCGGCTGGCGCCCTTCGGCGAGCGGGCCACCCTGGTGCACGCCGTGTACGACGAGCTGCCCGACGTGCTCCACCGGCTCGGCCTCGCGCGCGTGCAGGGCGTGCTCTTCGACCTCGGTGTCTCCTCCATGCAGCTGGACGAGGCCGACCGCGGCTTCGCCTACGCCCAGGACGCGCCGCTGGACATGCGCATGGACCAGACGACCGGCATCAGCGCCGCCGAGGTCCTCAACACCTATCCGGCGGGCGAGCTGGTGCGCATCCTGCGCGCGTACGGCGAGGAGAAGCAGGCCAAGCGGATCGTGGCCGCGATCGTCCGGGAGCGCGAGAAGGAGCCGTTCAGCAACAGCGCCCGGCTCGTGGAGCTGATCCGGGACGCCCTGCCGCAGGCCGCCAAGCGCACCGGCGGCAACCCGGCCAAGCGCACCTTCCAGGCGCTGCGCATCGAGGTCAACGGCGAGCTGTCCGTGCTGGAGCGGGCGATCCCGGCCGCCGTGAAGTCCCTCGCCGTGGGCGGACGGGTCGCCGTGCTGTCGTACCACTCGCTGGAGGACCGGCTGGTCAAGCAGGTCTTCGCGGCCGGTGCCGCGACCACCGCGCCGCCCGGGCTGCCCGTCGTACCCGAGCGGTACCAGCCGCGGCTCAAGCTGCTCACCCGCGGTGCCGAACTTCCCACCGAGGAGGAGATCGCCGAGAACCGCCGGGCCGCACCGGCCAGGCTGCGCGGTGCCGAGCGCATCAGGGAGGACGTCGAGTGAGGCCGGGTAAGCCGCCGGAGGGCCAGTGAACAGGAAACCCCAGCCGAGCAGGAAACCGGGGAAGAGGCCGGAGTTGCGGGGGAGGGCCGCGCGGCTCGCCCGGCTCCTGCCGGCCGGCCGCGCCCGGGCCGCCCGTACGCCGTTCGTCCTGCTCGTCGTCCTGCTGCTCGGCGGCGGCCTCATCGGGCTGCTGGTGCTGAACTCCGCGCTCAGCGCGGGCTCGTTCAGAATGAGCGACTTGCAGAAGCAGACGAAGAGCCTCACCGACGAGGAACAGGCCCTGCAACGGGACATCGACGCCTACTCCGCGCCCGACGCGCTCCAGCGCCGGGCCCGCCAACTCGGCATGGTCCCCGGCGGCGACCCGGCCTTCCTCAACCCCGACGGCACGGTCCGGGGCGTGCCCAGCCCCGCCTCGGCCGAGCCCGCCGCCCTCACCGCCCCGCTCGCCCCGGACCCCCTGACCCCGGCCGTCGGCCTCCCCGCCACCCCGGCCGCACCCGCCACGGCCCCGGCCACCCCCGCGAGCAGCCCCACCCCCACGGCCGCCCCCACAGCCGCGCCCCTCTCCGCCCCGGCCGCCCCGGCGGCCACCCCCCAGCCCGCCTCCACCCCGACCCCCGGCAGGTGACGGAAGTGTCCGACAGGGAACCGCCGCGCCGCCGTGTGCCCGGGCCCGCCAAGCCTCCCCGGTCGGGGAGTGCCGTGCGGCGGCAGGCCGGGCCCGGTGCCCGGCCGGCGCGCCGCCCGGGCGGTGCCCGGCCGCCGGCCCCGCGCCCGCTGAAGCTCGGCAGCCCCCGGCCCCGGCTGCGCATGGTCAGCCTCGCGCTGACGCT
The DNA here is from genome assembly GCF_042672505.1 of Streptomyces sp. NPDC127190. Lineage (NCBI taxonomy): Bacteria > Bacillati > Actinomycetota > Actinomycetes > Kitasatosporales > Streptomycetaceae > Streptomyces > Streptomyces sp. NPDC127190. Next base: position 99,965 of record NZ_JBHXVE010000012.1, on the reverse strand, counting down.
GGTGCTGATCGCCTTCGTCGTACGGCTGTTGCAGGTGCAGGCCGTGGATGCCAGTGCGTACGCCGCGCGGGCCGAGCAGAACCGGTATGTCGTGCATACGCTGACCGCCGAGCGCGGCGGGATCACCGACCGCAACGGCGTGGCCCTCGCCGTCAGCGAGGACGCCTACGACATCACCGCCGACCCGACGATGTTCACCAGGAAGCAGCTGAAGATCGGCGACGGCCCGGAACAGGCCGCCGCGCTGCTCGCGCCCATCCTCGGCCAGGACCAGGCCGCGCTCGTGAAGAAGCTGCGGCCGGCGAACCGGAACTCCCGGTACGCCAAGCTCGCCGCCCGGCGGACCCCGCAGGTCTGGAAGCAGATCAAGGACCTGAAGGCGGCGCTCGCCAAGAAGGCGGAGACGGACAAGAACACCGCCAACGTGCTCGCCGGCGTCTTCGCCGACCCCAGCAGCCAGCGCGTGTACCCCAACGGCGACCTCGCCGCCGGGATACTGGGCTGGGTCAACGCCGACGGCCGCGGCGGCGGCGGTGTCGAGCAGGCGCTGGACAAGGAGCTGACCGGGAAGAACGGCACGCTCCGGTACGCCCAGTCGGGCGGGCGGGAGGTGCCGACCGTGGGCTCCACGGAGACGCCCGCCGTACCCGGCAGCGACGTCGAGCTGACCATCGACCGCGACATCCAGTGGGCCGCGCAGAACGCCATCACCGAGCAGGTGCAGAAGTCCCGGGCCGACCGGGGCTATGTCATCGTCCAGGACACCCGCACCGGGCAGATCCTGGCCATGGCCAACTCGCCCGGCTTCGACCCCAACGACCTGTCGAAGGCCGACGCGGAGGCCATGGGCAACGCGGCCGTCCAGGACGCCTACGAGCCCGGCTCCACCGCCAAGGTGATGTCCATGGCGGCCGTGATCCAGGAGAACGCGGCCACCCCGCTCACCCATGTCGTCGTACCCAACCGGCTGCACCGCGGCGACCGTCTCTTCCAGGACGACGTCGACCACGGCACCTGGTACCTCACGCTCAACGGCGTGCTCGCCAAGTCCAGCAACATCGGCACCATCCTCGCCACCGGCCAGCTCGGCAGGACCCAGCCGGAGGCCAACCGGGTCCTGTACTCCTATCTGCGCAAGTTCGGCATCGGCAGCTACACCGGACTCGGCTTCCCCGGCGAGACCCCGGGCATCCTCGCGCCGTACCAGAAGTGGTCCACCTCGCAGCAGTACACGATCCCCTTCGGCCAGGGGTTCTCCATCAACGCCCTGCAAGCCGCCTCCGTGTACTCGACCATCGCCAACGGCGGGGTGCGGATCCAGCCGACGCTGGTGCGCGGCACCAAGGGGGCCGACGGACGCTTCACGCCCGCGCCCAAGCCCAAGGAGACCCGGGTCGTCAGCGCCCGAACCGCCAGGGCCGTGGCCCAGATGCTGGAGTCCGTGGTGGACGACGAGCAGGGCACCGGCATCAAGGCCCGCATCCCGGGGTACCGCGTGGCCGGTAAGACCGGCACGGCCAACCGCGTGGATCCGGCCACCGGCAGGTACCGCGGCTACACCTCGTCCTTCGCCGGTTTCGCGCCCGCCGACAACCCCCGGATCACCGTGTACTGCGCCATCCAGAACGCCACCTCCGGCAGCTACTTCGGCGGCCAGATCTGCGGCCCCGTCTACAAGCAGGTGATGGAGTTCGCGCTGAAGACCCTCCAGGTCCCGCCGACCGGGGCACCCCCCGCCAACCTGCCCGTCGACTACAAGCCCTGACCAGTTTTGACCACCCCTGATCAGCCCGAACAGCACCGGAAGACCAGGAACGCACCTGTGACAACGATCACCCCTCACCCTGGGAACCACGACGGCCCGGAGTCCTCACTTCGCCCCGGAGCGGGTACGCCCGGTACGCTCACCGCCGTGCCACACGCTGATCAGTCCCAAACCACCCAGAAGGGCGCTTCCGTGACATATCCGGGACCGCCGCGACCGGTTCAGGTCTCCGCCACACCCCTCGCGGAACTGGCCGATCAGCTGGGTGCCGCCGCTCCGGACACCGCCGCCGAGGTCACGGGGATCACCCACGACTCGCGCGCCGTCCGCCCGGGCGACCTGTACGCCGCCCTCCCCGGCGCCCGTCTGCACGGCGCCGACTTCGTCACCCAGGCCGCCGGTCTCGGCGCGGTCGCCGTGCTCACCGACCCGACGGGCGCCGAGCGCGCCGCGGCGAGCGGACTGCCGGTCCTGGTCGTCGACGACCCGCGCGCGCGGATGGGCGAGCTGGCAGCGACGATCTACGGCCGCCCCGGCCGGGACCTGCTCCAGATCGGCATCACCGGCACCTCCGGCAAGACCACCACCGCCTACCTGGTCGAGGGCGGACTCAGGACCGCGAAGTCCACCGGTCTCGTCGGCACCGTCGAGATGCGCATCGGCGACGAGCGCATCAAGTCCGAGCGCACCACCCCCGAAGCCACCGACCTCCAGGCCCTGTTCGCCGTCATGCGCGAACGCGGGGTGGAGGCCGTCGCCATGGAGGTCTCCAGCCACGCGCTGGTGCTCGGCCGGGTCGACGGCTGCGTCTTCGACATCGCCGTCTTCACCAACCTCAGCCCGGAACACATGGAGTTCCACTCCGACATGGAGGACTACTTCCGGGCCAAGGCGCAGCTGTTCACGCCGGAGCGCAGTCGGCTCGGCGTGGTCAACGCCGACGACGAGTACGGCCGCCGGCTGGCCGAGGAGGCCACGGTCCCCGTGGTCACCTTCTCCGCCGAGGGCCACCCCGACGCCGACTGGCGGGCCGAGCACGTCCAGGTCGGCCCCATGGACTCGACGTTCACCGTCGTCGGCCCGAACGGCGAGCGCGTCCACGCCCGGTCGCCGCTGGCGGGCCCCTTCAACGTGGCGAACACCCTCGCCGCCATCGTCGCCCTCGCCGCGGCCGGCCTCGACCCGCAGGCCGCCGCCGACGGCATCGCCGCCGTACCCGGCGTCCCCGGCCGCCTGGAGCGCGTCGACGCCGGGCAGCCCTACCTCGCGGTCGTGGACTACGCCCACAAGACCGACGCGGTCGAGTCGGTGCTCAAGGCGCTGCGCAAGGTCACCAAGGGCCGGCTGCACATCGTCCTCGGCTGCGGCGGCGACCGCGACCAGACCAAGCGGGCCCCGATGGGCGCCGCCGCGGCCCGGCTCGCCGACACGGCCGTACTGACCTCCGACAACCCCCGCTCCGAGGACCCCCTCGCGATCCTCGCGACCATGCTCCAGGGCGCGGCCTCCGTGCCCGCGCACGAGCGCGGCGAGGTGCTCCTCTTCGAGGACCGGGCCGCCGCGATCACCGCCGTCGTGGGCCGTGCCCAGGCCGGTGACACCGTGCTGGTCGCGGGCAAGGGTCACGAGCAGGGCCAGGACATCGCCGGCGTGGTCCGTCCCTTCGACGACCGCCAGGTGCTTCGCGAAGCTATCCAGAAGACCCAGGGATGAACTTGTGATCGCCCTCTCCCTCGCCGAGATCGCAGCAGTCGTCGGCGGGCAGACGCACGACATACCGGATCCGTCCGCAGCCGTCACCGGGCCGGTGGTCCGGGACTCCCGCGAGGTGGTGCCGGGCAGCCTGTTCGCCGCCTTCGTCGGCGAGCGGGTGGACGGCCACGACTACGCGTCGCAGGTCATCGAGGCGGGCGCGGTCGCCGTACTGGCGTCGCGCCCGGTCGGCGTGCCCGCGATCGTCGTGGACGACGTCCAGACCGCCCTCGGCGCCCTCGCCCGGCACGTCGTACGCCGGCTCGGCGCGACCCTCGTCGCCCTGACCGGCTCGGCGGGCAAGACCAGCACCAAGGACCTGATCGCCCAGGTGCTGCGGCGCAAGGCGCCGACGGTGTTCACGCCCGGCTCCCTCAACAACGAGATCGGGCTGCCGCTGACCGCGCTGACCGCCACCGAGGAGACCCGGTTCCTCGTGCTGGAGATGGGTGCCCGCGGCATCGGCCACATCCGCTACCTCACCGGCCTCACCCCGCCCAAGATCGGCCTGGTGCTCAACGTCGGCAGCGCCCACATCGGCGAGTTCGGCGGCCGCGAGCAGATCGCCCAGGCCAAGGGCGAACTCGTGGAGGCGCTGCCCGAGGACGGCACGGCGATCCTCAACGCCGACGACCCGCTGGTCCGGGCCATGGCGTCCCGTACCAAGGCGAAGGTGCTCCTTTTCGGAGAGTCGGCCGAAGCGGACGTACGCGCCGAGAACGTACGACTCACGGACAGCGGACAGCCCTCCTTCAGGCTTCACACACCCTCCGGTGCAAGCGATGTGACCATGCGCCTGTACGGTGAGCACCACGTGTCGAACGCGCTCGCCGCGGCCGCCGTCGCCCATGAGCTGGGCATGTCCGCGGAAGAGATCGCCACCGCGCTCTCCGAGGCGGGCTCCCTCTCCCGCTGGCGCATGGAGGTCACCGAGCGCCCGGACGGCGTGACCATCGTCAACGACGCCTACAACGCCAACCCCGAGTCCATGCGGGCCGCCCTCAGGGCGCTCGCGGCCATGGGCAGGGGGCGGCGCACCTGGGCGGTGCTCGGCAAGATGGCCGAGCTGGGGGACGAGGCGCTCGCCGAGCACGACGCCGTCGGACGGCTCGCCGTCCGGCTCAACGTCAGCAAGCTCGTCGCCGTCGGGGGGAATGAGGCCTCCTGGCTGCAACTGGGCGCATATAACGAGGGTTCGTGGGGTGAGGAGTCGGTGCACGTGTCCGACGCACAGGCGGCGATCGACCTGTTGCGCAGCGAGTTGCGCCCGGGGGACGTCGTGCTCGTGAAGGCGTCCCGTTCGGTGGGGCTCGAGAGCGTTGCCCAGGCGCTCATCGAGACCGGTGCCCAGGGTGAGGTTGCCGCCCGATGATGAACCAGATCCTGTTCTCGGGCGTCATCGGTCTCTTCCTGACGCTGGTCGGCACCCCGCTGCTGATCAAACTGCTCGCGCGCAAGGGCTACGGCCAGTACATCCGTGACGACGGCCCGCGCGAGCACGCCAGCAAGCGCGGTACGCCGACCATGGGCGGTATCGCGTTCATCCTGGCGACGGTCGCCGCCTACTTCCTGTCCAAGGTGATCACCGGCAAGCCGCCGACGTTCTCCGGTGTGCTGGTGCTCGGCCTGATGGTCGGCATGGGCCTGGTCGGCTTCCTGGACGACTACATCAAGATCGTCAAGCGGCGTTCGCTGGGTCTGCGGGCCAAGGCGAAGATGGCCGGCCAGCTGATCGTCGGCATCGCCTTCGCCGTGCTGTCGCTGATGTTCTCCGACGCGCGCGGCAACACCCCCGCCTCCACCAAGCTGTCGTTCATCACCGACTTCGGCTGGTCGATCGGCCCGGTGCTGTTCGTGATCTGGGCGCTGTTCATGATCCTCGCGATGTCGAACGGCGTGAACCTCACCGACGGTCTGGACGGTCTCGCCACCGGCGCCTCCGTGCTCGTCTTCGGCGCCTACACGTTCATCGGCGTCTGGCAGTACCAGGAGTCCTGCGCCAACGCGATGACGCTGACCAACCCGCACGCCTGCTACGAGGTGCGCGACCCGCTCGACCTCGCCGTGGTCGCCTCCGCCCTGATGGGCGCCTGCCTGGGCTTCCTGTGGTGGAACACCTCGCCGGCGAAGATCTTCATGGGTGACACCGGCTCGCTCGCCCTCGGCGGTGTCCTCACCGGCCTGGCCATCCTCTCCCGCACGGAGCTGCTGGTGGCCATCATGGGCGGTCTGTTCGTCCTGATCACCATGTCGGTCGTCATCCAGGTCGGCTCCTTCCGGCTCACCGGGAAGCGCGTCTTCCGGATGGCACCGCTCCAGCACCACTTCGAACTCAAGGGCTGGTCCGAGGTCCTGGTGGTGGTCCGGTTCTGGATCATCCAGGGCATCTGTGTGATCGTCGGACTTGGTCTCTTCTATGCAGGATGGGCAGCGGAAAAGTGACCTCCAGCTCGGAGCTCTTCCAGGGCAAGCACATCACCGTCGCCGGACTCGGTGTCTCCGGCGTCCCGGCGGCGAAGGTGCTGCACGCGCGTGGTGCGGTCGTCACGGTCGTCAACGACGGCGACGACGCACGCGCGCGCGAGCAGGCCGCGGAGCTGGAGGCGCTCGGCATCACCGTGCGCCTCGGCGACGGGGCGACCCTGCCGGAGGGCACCGAGCTGATCGTCACCGCGCCCGGCTGGAAGCCCGACAAGCCGCTGTTCCAGGCGGCCGCGCAGGCCGGTGTGCCGGTCTGGGGCGATGTCGAGCTGGCCTGGCGGCTGCGCGGCCCCGACGCGGCCCCCTGGCTCGCGGTCACCGGCACCAACGGCAAGACCACGACCGTGCAGATGCTCGCCTCCATCCTGACGGCGGCGGGCCTGCGCACGGCCGCCGTCGGCAACATCGGTGTCTCCCTGCTGGACGCCGTCCTCGGCGAGGAGCGCTACGACGTCCTCGCCGTCGAGCTGTCCAGCTACCAGCTGCACTGGGCGCCCTCCCTGCGCGCCCACTCCGCCGCCGTCCTCAACCTCGCGCCCGACCACCTCGACTGGCACGGCTCCATGGAGGCCTACGCCGCCGACAAGGGCCGCATCTACGAGGGCAACACCGTCGCCTGCGTCTACAACGTGGCCGACAAGGCCACCGAGGACCTGGTGCGCGAGGCCGACGTCGAAGAGGGCTGCCGCGCCATCGGGTTCACCCTGGGCGCCCCGGCTCCCTCCCAACTCGGCGTCGTGGACGGCATCCTGGTCGACCGCGCCTTCGTGGAGAACCGGCAGAAGAACGCGCAGGAGCTGGCCGAGGTCTCCGACGTCAACCCGCCGGCCCCGCACAACATCGCCAACGCCCTGGCCGCCGCCGCCCTCGCCCGCGCCTTCGGGGTGCCCGCCACGGCCGTACGGGACGGTCTGCGGGCCTTCCGCCCGGACGCCCACCGCATCGCGCACGTCGCCGATCTGGACGGCGTGGCGTACGTGGACGACTCCAAGGCGACCAACACCCATGCCGCGGAAGCGTCGTTGGCGGCATATGAGTCGATCGTATGGATTGCGGGCGGTCTGGCGAAGGGCGCGACCTTCGACGAGCTGGTCGCCGCGTCGGCGAAGCGGCTGCGCGGCGCCGTGCTGATCGGCGCGGACCGGGAGCTGATCCGCGAGGCCCTGGCGCGACACGCCCCGGAGGTCCCCGTGGTGGACCTCGACCGGACCGACACTGGGGCGATGCTCCAGGCGGTGACGGAAGCGAAGCGGCTTGCCCGGCCCGGGGACACGGTGCTCCTTGCCCCGGCCTGCGCCTCCATGGACATGTTCACCAACTACAACCAGCGCGGTGACGCGTTCGCGGCGGCGGTCCGCGAACTCCGCGCCTGACCCCGGCCGCCCGCCGGGCGGATCCTGGGAGGGACGCGTGGGACGGCCGACGTTCAGTGGAGGCGCCGATGCCCAGTAGCCGTACCGGTCGTCCGCCCGTGCAGCGGGCGTCCCGGCGTCCCGTCGTACCCCGGCCCCCGCGTGAGAACCCCGTGCAGCGGCTCTGCACGCGCGCGCGAAAGGCGTGGGACCGGCCGCTGACCGCCTACTACCTGATCGTCGGCGGCAGTGTGCTGATCATCGTGCTGGGCCTGGTGATGGTCTACTCGGCCTCCCAGATCACCGCGTTGCAGCTGTCCCTGCCCGGGTCGTTCTTCTTCCGCAAGCAGTTCCTCGCCGCGGCCATCGGCGGCGCGCTGCTCTTCGTGGCCTCCCGGATGCCGGTGAAGCTGCACCGGGCGCTGGCCTACCCGATCCTCGCGGGCGCCGTCTTCCTGATGGTCCTGGTGCAGATCCCCGGGATAGGGATGGCGGTCAACGGCAACCAGAACTGGATCTCCCTCGGCGGCTCCTTCCAGATCCAGCCCAGCGAGTTCGGCAAGCTCGCGCTGGTGCTGTGGGGCGCGGACCTGATCGCCCGCAAGCAGGAGAAGAAGCTGCTGAACCAGTGGAAGCACATGCTGGTGCCGCTGGTGCCGGTCGCCTTCCTGCTGCTCGGGCTGATCATGCTCGGCGGCGACATGGGTACGACGATCATCCTGACCGCGATCCTGTTCGGGCTGCTCTGGCTCGCCGGGGCGCCGACCCGGCTGTTCGCCGGGGTGCTGGGCGTGGCCGTGGTGCTCGGCGCCATCGCCATCGAGACCAGCCCGCACCGGATGGCCCGGCTCGACTGCATCGCGGCCACCGACCCCGGCCCCAACGACATGTGCTGGCAGGGCGCCCACGGCATCTACGCGCTCGCCTCCGGCGGATTCTTCGGATCCGGGCTCGGCGCGAGTGTGGAAAAATGGGGTGAACTCCCGGAAGCGCACACCGACTTCATCTTCGCCGTGACCGGTGAGGAACTGGGCCTGGCGGGGACGCTGTCGGTGCTCGCCCTGTTCGCGGCTCTAGGCTATGCGGGTATCCGCGTGGCCGGACGCACGGAGGACCCCTTCGTGAGGTATGCCGCGGGAGGCGTGACCACCTGGATCACCGCCCAGGCGGTGATCAACATCGGTGCGGTGCTCGGCCTGCTGCCGATCGCCGGTGTCCCCCTCCCGCTGTTCTCCTACGGAGGGTCCGCCCTGCTGCCGACCATGTTCGCCATCGGGCTGCTGATCGCCTTCGCGCGCGACGAGCCCGCTGCGCGGGCAGCGCTTGCGATGCGGCAACCTCGCTTTGGTAGAAAGCGGGCGGGAGGCTCCGGTGCGGAGCGGGGGCCTCGGAGATGGAACACGATGCGACGGCGTGCCTCGGCGGCGCGTTCGTCCGGAGAGCGGTGAATTTCGGTGCATGTCGTACTCGCCGGTGGGGGGACCGCCGGCCACATCGAGCCCGCGCTCGCCCTCGCGGACGCCCTGCGCAGGCAGGACCCGACCGTGGGAATCACGGCCCTGGGCACGGAGCGCGGCCTGGAGACCCGGCTCGTCCCGGAGCGCGGCTACGAGCTGGCGCTGATCCCGGCGGTGCCGCTGCCCCGTAAGCCCACCCCCGAGCTGATCACCGTCCCGGGCCGGCTGCGCGGCACCATCAAGGCCGCCGAGCAGATCCTGGAGCGCACCAAGGCGGATGTCGTGGTCGGCTTCGGCGGCTATGTGGCGCTGCCCGGCTATCTCGCCGCCAAGCGGCTCGGCGTGCCCATCGTGATCCACGAGGCCAACGCCCGGCCCGGTCTGGCCAACAAGATCGGCTCGCGGTACGCGGCCCGGGTCGCCGTCTCCACGCCGGACAGCAAGCTGCGCGACGCCCGCTACATCGGGATCCCGCTGCGCCGCTCCATCGCCACCCTGGACCGCGCCGCCGTCCGCCCGGAGGCCCGTGCCGCGTTCGGGCTCGACCCGAACCTGCCGACGCTGCTCGTCACCGGCGGCTCGCAGGGTGCCCGGCGCCTCAACGAGGTCGTCCAGCAGGTCGCCCCCTGGCTCCAGCAGGCCGGTATCCAGATCCTGCACGCGGTCGGCCCGAAGAACGAACTGCCGCAGGTGCACCAGATGCCGGGGATGCCCCCCTACATCCCGGTAAGTTACCTGGACCGGATGGACCTGGCGTACGCCGCGGCCGACATGATGCTCTGCCGCGCGGGCGCGATGACCGTCGCCGAACTCTCCGCCGTCGGGCTCCCGGCCGCCTATGTCCCGCTGCCCATCGGCAACGGCGAACAGCGGCTCAACGCCCAGCCGGTGGTGAAGGCCGGCGGCGGACTCCTCGTCGACGACGCGGAACTCACGCCCGAGTGGGTGCAGCAGAACGTCCTGCCCGTGCTCGCCGACCCGCACCGGCTGTACGAGATGTCCCGCGCGGCAAGCGAGTTCGGCCGCCGGGACGCCGACGAGCTGCTCGTCGGCATGGTGTACGAGGCGATCGCCTCGCGCCGTTAGGACCGTATGACGAAAGGGCAGTGAGAGCGTGGCCGGACCGACGACCGCCGAGCGCGGGGAACGCCAGCAGGAGTCGTCCGGCCCGCCGCCCGTCCGCCGCCTCGGCCGGGTCCGCCTTCGTGCGGTGGTCGTCCTGGCCGCGGCCGTCGTGCTCCTCGGCGCCGGCGTCTGGGTGCTGTACGGCTCCGAGTGGCTGCGGGTGGAACGCGTCACGGTGTCCGGCACCCGGGTGCTGACCCCGGCCGAGGTGCGCGAGGCGGCCGCCGTGCCGGTCGGGGCGCCGATGATTTCCGTCGACACGGATGCCATCGAGGCGCGTCTTCGCCGGAAATTGGCCCGAATTGACGCCGTTGATGTGGTTCGTTCCTGGCCCCATGGAATCGGCCTGAAAGTGATTGAGCGCACTCCGGTTCTCCTGGTGCCAAAGGGCGCGAAGTTCATCGAAGTCGACCACGAAGGTGTCCGTTTCGCCACGGTTTCCCAGGCACCGAAAGGCGTTCCGCTGCTGGAATTGTCCGCATCCCGTTCCGGTTCCGGCGCCGCCAGCTTCCGGCGCTTCGGCGTGGACCGGCTGGACCGCGAGGCGGTGCGGATCGCGGCCGACCTGCCGGCCGCCGTCGCCGGGGCCACCAGGGCCGTCCAGGTGCGCTCCTACGACGACATCGTCGTGGAGTTGGGCGACGGGCGCACCGTGGCCTGGGGCAGCGACGAGAACGGCCGCGCCAAGGCACGGGCCCTCACAGCTCTCATGAAAGCAGCTCCCGGCGCGCGGCACTTCGATGTCAGCGTTCCCACCGCCCCTGCGTCCTCGGGGAGTTGACGCACATCAGCGCAGGCCAGCACCCTGGTTGGGCACTGCTATGGCTGATCACATAGGGTGAAAAGAAAAACGGGAGGTTCGGCGTGTTCGTTGAACGGGCGCCACTTGTCGACTTAGTGTCCTGTTCAGAAGACTCCAGGGAACAGACACACTGGTAACCCTAAACTTCAGGGTTAGGGTTCGGGTCGGCGCTACGGACCGTCCCATTCGGCATCCGTCGTCCCGGCGCGGGGCACCGCCCGGCGGCGACAACGTAATTCGAGGCGAGAGGCCTTCGACGTGGCAGCACCGCAGAACTACCTCGCAGTCATCAAGGTCATCGGTGTCGGCGGCGGTGGTGTCAATGCCATCAACCGGATGATCGAGGTCGGTCTCAAGGGCGTCGAGTTCATCGCCATCAACACCGACGCGCAGGCGCTGTTGATGAGCGACGCCGACGTCAAGCTCGACGTCGGCCGCGAACTCACCCGCGGACTCGGCGCCGGCGCCAACCCGGCCGTCGGCCGCAAGGCCGCCGAGGACCACCGCGAGGAGATCGAGGAGGTCCTCAAGGGGGCCGACATGGTCTTCGTGACGGCCGGTGAAGGCGGCGGCACCGGCACCGGCGGCGCGCCCGTCGTGGCCAACATCGCGCGCTCCCTGGGCGCCCTCACCATCGGCGTGGTCACGCGCCCGTTCACCTTCGAGGGACGGCGCCGCGCCAACCAGGCCGAGGACGGCATCGCCGAGCTGCGCGAAGAGGTCGACACCCTCATCGTCATCCCCAACGACCGGCTGCTGTCCATCTCGGACCGCCAGGTCTCGGTCCTGGACGCCTTCAAGTCCGCCGACCAGGTCCTGCTCTCCGGTGTGCAGGGCATCACCGACCTCATCACCACGCCCGGTCTGATCAACCTGGACTTCGCCGACGTCAAGTCGGTCATGTCCGAGGCCGGTTCGGCCCTCATGGGCATCGGCTCGGCCCGTGGCGACGACCGCGCGGTGGCCGCGGCCGAGATGGCGATCTCCTCGCCGCTGCTGGAGGCGTCCATCGACGGCGCCCGCGGGGTGCTGCTCTCCATCTCCGGCGGCTCCGACCTCGGTCTGTTCGAGATCAACGAGGCGGCCCAGCTGGTCAGCGAGGCGGCCCACCCCGAGGCCAACATCATCTTCGGCGCCGTCATCGACGACGCCCTCGGCGACGAGGTCCGGGTCACCGTGATCGCGGCCGGCTTCGACGGCGGCCAGCCGCCGGCCCGCCGGGACAACGTCCTCGGCTCGGCCTCGGCCTCGGCGCCCACCCGCCGCGAGGAGCCCGCTCCGGTACGGCAGTCCGAGCCCAGCCGTCCCTCCTTCGGCACGCTCGGCAGCGTCAAGCCCAAGGAGGAGCCGGAGCCGGTCGCCGAGCCGGTGGCCGACATCCCGGTCGCCCCGCCGGTGACCCCGGCGCCGCGCCCCTCCTACACGGACAGCGCGGCCGAGGAGCTGGACGTCCCGGACTTCCTCAAGTGATAGGACAGCAGGAGAGCGTGAGCGGCGCGCACTTCGCCTTCACCGACCGGTGGGGCGGGGTGAGCGCCGCTCCGTATGAGGAGCTCAACCTCGGCGGCGCGGTCGGCGACGACCCGGCGGCCGTACGGGCCAACCGGGACCTCGCCGCCGCATCCCTGGGCTTCGGCCCGGACCGGGTCGTCTGGATGAACCAGGTGCACGGCGCCGAGGTGGCCGTGGTGGACGAACCGTGGGGCGAGCGGCCGGTGGTGCCGGAGGCCGACGCGGTCGTCACCGCCCGGCGCGGACTCGCCCTCGCCGTGCTCACCGCGGACTGCGTGCCGGTGCTGCTGGCCGACCCCGTCGCCGGGGTCGCCGCCGCGGCCCACGCGGGCCGGCCCGGCATGGTCAAGGGGGTCGTCCCGGCCGCCGTGCGGGCCATGATCGAACTCGGCGCCGTCCCCGGGCGGATCGTCGCCCGCACCGGACCGGCGGTGTGCGGCCGGTGCTACGAGGTGCCGGAGGCGATGCGCGCCGAGGTGGCCGCCGTCGAGCCGGCGGCGCACGCCGAAACCAGCTGGGGCACGCCGGCGGTCGATGTGAGCGCCGGGGTGCACGCACAGCTCGACCGGCTCGGGGTGTGCGACCGGGCGCAGTCGCCGGTGTGCACGCTGGAGTCGGGGGACCACTTCTCGTACCGCCGCGACCGCACCACCGGTCGGCTCGCGGGCTATGTCTGGCTGGACTGATGGGGCATGACGGACCGTAAGACCGAACTCGCCGCGAACCTGGCGAATGTGGAGGAGCGCATCGGCGCCGCCTGTGCGGCGGCCGGCCGGGCGCGGGAGGAGGTGACCCTGATCGTGGTCACCAAGACCTACCCGGCGAGCGATGTGCGGATCCTGTCGGAACTCGGTGTGCGCCATGTCGCCGAGAACCGGGACCAGGACGCGGCCCCGAAGGCCGCCGCATGTGCGGATCTGCCCCTGAAGTGGCATTTTGTCGGCCAGTTGCAGACCAACAAGGTCCGTTCCGTGGTCGGTTACGCGGATGTCGTGCAGTCCGTGGACCGTTCCAGGCTCGTCACCGCTCTGTCGAAGGAGGCGGAGCGGGCCGGGCGCGAGGTGGGGTGCTGCATCCAGGTCGCGCTGGACGCGGGCGAGAGCGGCCGCGGTGAGCGCGGGGGCGTGGCTCCCGAGGGAATCGAAGAGTTGGCCGACCTCGTCGCCGCCTCGCCCGGGCTGCGGCTCGACGGACTGATGACCGTCGCCCCGCTGACCGGCGAGTACGCGGGACGCGAACAGGCGGCGTTCGAGCGGCTCATGGATTTGTCGACTGACCTGCGCCGAGCCCATCCGGCTGCAACCATGGTGTCCGCAGGGATGAGTGCGGACCTCGAACAGGCCGTGGCCGCCGGGGCGACACATGTACGCGTCGGCACCGCGGTACTCGGAGTCCGCCCGAGGCTCGGGTAACGTCGCCAGGAAGTCGGACCACAGCAGAAAATATGGTCAATGCCCGTGAAGGTGGGCGCAACGACCACGTGGATCGCGGGCACTTGGCAGTCGTCAGTCGATCCACCACAGAGCGGAGGACTCAGAGCATGGCCGGCGCGATGCGCAAGATGGCGGTCTACCTCGGCCTCGTGGAGGACGATGGGTACGACGGCCGCGGATTCGACCCCGACGACGACTTCGAGCCCGAACTGGACCCGGAGCCCGAGCGGGACCACCGACGGCACGAAGTGTCGCATCAGTCACATAATGCACATCAGTCCCAAAGGGACGAAGAGGTGCGAATCGTCCAACCGCCCGCGCCTCGCGAGCCGGTGGCCCGTGCGACCTCGCTCACCGCGGAATCCTCGCGTCCGGCACGGATCGCGCCCGTGGCGTCCATCACACAAGAACGTCAGTCCCTGGAGAAGAACGCACCGGTGATCATGCCCAAGGTCGTGTCCGAACGAGAGCCTTACCGGATCACCACGCTCCACCCGCGGACCTACAACGAGGCCCGTACCATCGGGGAACACTTCCGTGAGGGCACCCCGGTGATCATGAATCTGACTGAGATGGATGACACAGACGCGAAGCGACTTGTCGACTTTGCGGCCGGTTTGGTGTTTGGTCTTCACGGCAGCATCGAGCGGGTGACGCAGAAGGTGTTCCTGTTGTCTCCTGCTAACGTCGATGTCACGGCGGAGGACAAGGCCCGCATCGCAGAGGGCGGGTTCTTCAACCAGAGCTGAGACGCAGACCGGACCGAAGTACGGAAGAGCACGGGAAACAGGGGAGAGGGAAGCGCAAGCCATGAGCGTGTTCGCGCAGGTGATCTACATCGCGCTGATGGTGTTCCTCGTCGTGCTGATCTTCCGGCTGGTCATGGACTACGTCTTCCAGTTCGCCCGCTCGTGGCAACCCGGCAAGGCGATGGTGGTGCTCCTGGAGGCCACCTACACTGTCACCGATCCACCGCTGAAGCTTCTGCGGCGGTTCATCCCGCCGCTGCGTCTCGGGGGCGTGGCGCTCGACCTGTCCTTCTTCGTACTGATGATCATCGTCTACATTCTCATCGCCGTCGTGCAGAACTTCGTGAGATGAGCGTGTGGACGACCCGGTCTTGCCGACTGCCGATGACTACGTTGAGGTGAAGAGATGCCGTTGACCCCCGAGGACGTGCGGAACAAGCAGTTCACGACCGTCCGCCTCCGAGAAGGCTATGACGAGGACGAGGTCGATGCCTTCCTCGACGAGGTCGAAGCCGAACTGACCCGTCTGCTCCGCGAGAACGAGGATCTGCGCGCCAAGCTGGCCGCCGCCACGCGTGCCGCCGCGCAGAACCAGCAGAACATGCGCAAGGGTCCGCCGGAGCAGGACCAGCAGCAGAACCCCCAGCAGCAGCAGGGCATGCGAGGTCCCGGCGCGCCGGTGCCCGCCGGCATATCGGGCCCGCCGCAGCAGCAGATGGGCGGCCCCATGGGTGGCCCGCCCCAGCTGCCGAGCGGTGCCCCGCAGCTGCCCGCCGGTCCCGGCGGCCAGGGCGGCCCGCAGGGTCCCGGTCCGATGGGCCAGGGTCCGATGGGTCAGGGTCCGATGGGTCAGGGCCCGATGGGTGGACAGCCCCCCATGCAGCAGCAGATGGGCATGGGCGGCCCGATGGGCGGTCCGATGGGCGGCCCCGGCATGCCCGGTCAGGGCCCTGGTGGCGACAGCGCCGCCCGTGTCCTCTCGCTGGCCCAGCAGACCGCCGACCAGGCGATCGCCGAGGCCCGCTCCGAGGCCAACAAGATCGTCGGCGAGGCCCGCAGCCGCGCCGAGGGTCTGGAGCGTGACGCCCGTGCCAAGGCCGACGCCCTGGAGCGGGACGCGCAGGAGAAGCACCGCGTCGCGATGGGCTCCCTGGAGTCCGCCCGCGCCACGCTGGAGCGCAAGGTCGAGGACCTGCGCGGCTTCGAGCGCGAGTACCGCACGCGTCTGAAGTCGTACCTGGAGTCGCAGCTGCGCCAGTTGGAGACCCAGGCCGACGACTCCCTGGCCCCGCCGCGCACCCCGGCGACCGCCTCGCTGCCGCCGTCCCCGGCGCCCTCCATGGCCCCGGCCGGTGCGAGCACCCCGTCGTACGGCGGCAACCAGACGATGGGCGGCAACCCCGGCCCGTCCGCCCCGTCCTACGGCGGTCAGCAGCAGATGACCCCCGCGATGACCCAGCCCATGGCCCCGGTCCGTCCGCAGGGTCCGTCCCCGATGGGCCAGGCGCCGTCGCCGATGCGCGGCTTCCTGATCGACGAGGACGACAACTGAGCACCCCACGGTGAGTAGTACGCCGTAGGCGTCGGCAGCGCTCAATAGGGCGGGCCCCTGGACTCCGGTCCGGGGGCCCGCCCTTTTTACGCGTGTTGCGTGACGGAACCGCGTGTTGCGTGACGGAACCCGGAAGGGCCCGGCCTCCGCGGGGAGACCGGGCCCTTCTCGGTCAGCGCTCGGCGCCGACGCGCTGTGCCTGCGCCTTGTGCTTTACAGCGTGTGCCTTACGCCTTGTGCAGCCGGAACGTCAGGGACAGTCCCTCGTCGGTGAACGGCTCACCGAAGCTGTCGTCCCCCTCGCCCTGCTGGAAGTCCGTCGACAGGACCTCCTCGGCGATCAACTCGCTGTGCTCGGCCAGCGCGGCGACCACCGCCGGGTCGGTCGACACCCACCGCAGCGCGATCCGGTCGGCCACGTCGAGACCGCTGTTCTTGCGGGCCTCCTGGATCAGCCGGATCGCGTCCCGGGCCAGACCCGCCTGCCGCAGCTCCTCGGTGATCTCCAGGTCCAGGGCGACCGTGGCACCGGAGTCGGAGGCCACCGACCAGCCCTCGCGCGGGGTCTCGGTGATGATCACCTCGTCCGGGGCGAGGGTGACGGTCTCGCCGTCGACCTCCACGGACGCCGTTCCCTCGCGCAGCGCCAGCGACAGCGCGGCCGCGTCGGCGTTCGCGACCGCCTTCGCCACGTCCTGCACCCGCTTGCCGAACCGCTTGCCCAGCGCACGGAAGTTGGCCTTGGCGGTGGTGTCCACCAGGCTGCCGCCGACCTCCGACAGGGACGCCAGGGAGGTGACGTTCAGCTCCTCGGTGATCTGGGTGTGCAGCTCCGGGTCCAGGGACTCGAAGCCGGTCGCGGCGATCAGCGCGCGGGACAGCGGCTGGCGCGTCTTGACGCCCGACTCCGCGCGCGTGGCCCGGCCCAGCTCAACCAGCCGGCGGACCAGGACCATCTGCCGCGACAGCTCCGGGTCGATCGAGGACGGGTCCGCCTGCGGCCAGGCGGCCAGATGCACCGACTCCGGGGCGCCCGGGGTCACCGGCACGACCAGGTCCTGCCACACCCGCTCGGTGATGAACGGCGTGATCGGCGCCATCAGCTTGGTGACCGTCTCCAGCACCTCGTGCAGCGTGCGCAGCGCGGCCTTGTCGCCCTGCCAGAAGCGGCGCCGCGAACGGCGGACGTACCAGTTGGACAGGTCGTCGACGAACGCGGACAGCAGCTTGCCGGCGCGCTGGGTGTCGTACGTCTCCAGCGCCTCGGTGACCTCGCCGACGAGCGCGTGCAGCTCGGACAGCAGCCAGCGGTCCAGCACCGGGCGCTCGGCCGGGGCCGGGTCGGCAGCGCTGGGCGCCCAGTTCGTCGTACGGGCGTACAGGGCCTGGAAGGCGACCGTGTTCCAGTAGGTCAGCAGCGTCTTGCGGACGACCTCCTGGATGGTGCCGTGGCCCACCCGGCGGGCCGCCCACGGGGAGCCGCCGGCCGCCATGAACCAGCGCACCGCGTCCGCGCCGTGCTGGTCCATGAGCGGGATCGGCTGGAGGATGTTGCCCAGGTGCTTGGACATCTTGCGGCCGTCCTCGGCCAGGATGTGGCCGAGGCAGACGACGTTCTCGTACGACGACTTGTCGAAGACCAGGGTGCCGACCGCCATCAGCGTGTAGAACCAGCCGCGGGTCTGGTCGATCGCCTCGGAGATGAACTGTGCCGGGTAGCGGCTCTCGAACAGCTCCTTGTTCTTGTACGGGTAGCCCCACTGCGCGAACGGCATCGAGCCCGAGTCGTACCAGGCGTCGATGACCTCCGGCACGCGCGTGGCCGTCTTGCCGCAGCCGTCGTGGCGGCAGGCGAAGGTGATCTCGTCGATGTACGGCCGGTGCGGGTCGAGGCCCGACTGGTCGGTGCCGGTCAGCTCGGTCAGCTCCGCGCGGGAGCCGACGCAGGTGAGGTGGTCGTCCGCGCAGCGCCAGATCGGCAGCGGGGTGCCCCAGTAGCGGTTGCGGGAGAGCGCCCAGTCGATGTTGTTGTTCAGCCAGTCGCCGAAGCGGCCGTGCTTGACCGTCTCCGGGAACCAGTTGGTCTTCTCGTTCTCCTGGATGAGGCGGTCCTTGATCGCCGTCGTACGGATGTACCAGGAGGGCTGCGCGTAGTAGAGCAGCGCGGTGTGGCAGCGCCAGCAGTGCGGGTAGCTGTGCTCGTACGGGATGTGCTTGAAGAGGAGGCCGCGCTGGGACAGGTCCTCGGTGAGCTTTTCGTCCGCCTTCTTGAAGAAGACGCCGCCGACCATCGGCACGTCCTCCTCGAAGGTGCCGTCCGGGCGGACCGGGTTCACCACGGGCAGGCCGTAGGAGCGGCAGACCTTGAGGTCGTCCTCACCGAAGGCGGGGGACTGGTGGACCAGACCCGTACCGTCCTCGGTGGTGACGTAGTCGGCGTTGACGACGTAGTGCGCCGGCTCCGGGAACTCGACCAGCTCGAAGGGCCGCTGGTACGTCCAGCGCTCCATCTCGGCACCGGTGAAGGTCTGCCCGGTGGGCTCCCAGCCCTCGCCGAGGGCCTTGGCGAGCAGCGGCTCGGCGACGACGAGCTTCTCCGTGCCGTCGGTCGCGACGACATAGGTGACCTCGGGGTGCGCGGCGACCGCCGTGTTGGACACCAGGGTCCAGGGGGTCGTCGTCCACACCACGAGCGCGGCCTCGCCGGCGAGCGGACCGGAGGTGAGCGGGAAGCGGACGTACACGGACGGGTCGACGACCGTCTCGTAGCCCTGCGCCAGCTCGTGGTCCGACAGACCGGTGCCGCAGCGCGGGCACCAGGGGGCGACGCGGTGGTCCTGGACCAGCAGCCCCTTGGAGAAGATCTCCTTCAGCGACCACCAGACCGACTCCACGTACTCCGGGTCCATGGTGCGGTAGGCGTCGTCCAGGTCGACCCAGTAGCCCATGCGGGTCGTCAGCTCGGCGAAGGCGTCGGTGTGCCGGGTCACGGACTCACGGCACTTGGCGTTGAACTCGGCGATGCCGTACGCCTCGATGTCCTGCTTGCCGGAGAAGCCCAGCTCCTTCTCGACCGCCAGCTCCACGGGCAGGCCGTGGCAGTCCCAGCCGGCCTTGCGGGCCACGTGGTAGCCGCGCATGGTGCGGAAGCGAGGGAAGACGTCCTTGAAGACGCGGGCCTCGATGTGGTGCGCGCCGGGCATGCCGTTGGCGGTGGGCGGGCCTTCGTAGAACACCCATTCAGGGCGGCCCTCGGACTGCTCCAGGCTCTTGGCGAAGATCTTCTGCTCACGCCAGAAGTCGAGCACGGCGTGCTCAAGAGCGGGCAGGTCGACCTGTGCGGGCACCTGGCGGTACGTCGGCGCTGTCATCTGCGAGCATCCTCCAACGGACTTGCTGCCTTCCGTCGGAGGGACGAGAGCCTGCTGTTCAGCCTGCGCCGGTGCGGCGCGCTCCCGCGGTACCACCCTCCTTGGCCCGCCGCCGCGCCGTACGCGTCGGTGAGCCCGCTCATTGGCTCGCGAAGCCGGTTCTACCGGCCCACAGGGGGCTTTCTTCCGGCGGCTCCGGGGTGATCTTCACGTCGCGCTCACCCCCGGGCTCACACCGTCCCCGGGTCGCTCTGGGCTGCGTACGCCGCTACTCGTCCCCATCCACGCTTTTCGCTCCGCCCAGTGTACGGCGCCCCGCGGACAGCGGCCGACCGAATTCCGGGGCGGCGCGGCGGACGGCGCGGAGGGCGGCCGGATGACCCGAATGGCGAGGGGGCGGGCGGACGTGTCCGGGGAGCCCCGGCCCGGCGGATTACCCGGCGGGGAGCTGGGCACAACGGTTGCAGGCCCGCTGCGCGGGGGTGCGGGCGGGCGAATCGGGCGGTGTGCCCCGTTGCCGCGGGACTCGAGTCGATTTATCGTCCCAGCACGATTCGCGAGCAAGATCACAATATGTGAAGGGGCCGCGGCCATGGTGGCGAAAAAGACCGCCGTACAGCAGGGTGCCGCCTCCACGGGCCGGGCGGGACCGGTGAAGACGGCCGCCGGGAAGCCGGCTGCCGGTAGGACGACCGCCGGTGCCGGGAAGACGACGACGACTGCCAGGAAGGCGACCGCGCAGAAGGCGGCCGCGAAGAAGACGGCGGCGAAGAAGACTGCCGTGAAGAAGACAGCCGTGAAGGAGCCGGCTGGGCAGAAGGCGGCCGCGAAGAAGAGTGTGGCGAAGAAGACGGTGGCCAAGAAGACGGTGGCGAAGGACGCAGCCGTGAAGGAGCCGGTCGGGCAGCACGCTGTCGGCCGGCAGGCCGCCGAGACGACGGTCGCCGGGAAGACGGCCGCCGGGACGACGGTCGCCGAGCGGGCCGCCGGAAAGAGCACGGCCAAGAAAGCGGGCGCGGCGCGGGCCGCGAAGCAGACGGGAGCCACGACAGTGGGTGCGAAGAAGACTCCTGGTACGGCCACGGCCGAACAGACCGCAGTGCCCAAGGCGCGGGCCTCCGCGGCGGACCCCGGCGAGCTGGCGGTACGCCCCGGAGAGGACCCCTGGACCGCGGAGGAGGTCGAGGAGGCCCGTACGGAGCTCCAGTCGGAGATGACGCGGCTGCGCGAGGAGATCAGCTCCTCCGAGGCCTCCCTGGTCGGCCTGATGCGGGACTCCGGGGACGGCGCCGGCGACGACCAGGCCGACACCGGCACCAAGAACATCACGCGCGAGCACGAGCTGGCGCTGGCCGCCAACGCGCGCGAGATGCTGACCCAGACCGAGCGCGCCCTGGAGCGGCTGGACGCGGGCACCTACGGCCTCTGCGAGAACTGCGGCAATCCCATCGGCAAGGCGCGCATGCAGGCCTTCCCGCGGGCCACCCTGTGCGTGGAGTGCAAGCAGAAGCAGGAACGTCGCTCCTGAGCGTCCGGGGCCGTCGGACCGTGCCGTAGTCTCGTCCTCAGTCAGGCACCTAGGTCGAGGGACTCACGTGGCAGAGGCGGAGCGCATCATCGGTACGCCGGATACCCCGGACGACACAGAGCAGCCGGCGGCGGCCCAGCAGCGGACGGGCCGCCGGCGCCGGATCGGCGTGCTGTTCGCGGTGGCCGCGTTCGCCTACGCGCTCGACCTGGTCAGCAAGCTGCTCGTGGTCGCCAAGCTGGAGAAGCACGCGCCGATCCAGCTGCTCGGGCAGTGGCTGGAACTGCACGCCCTGCGCAACCCGGGGGCCGCCTTCGGTTTCGGGGCGGCCTTCACGGTGATCTTCACGCTGATCGCCGCGGCCGTGATCGTCGTGATCATCCGCCTGGCCCGCAAGCTGTACAGCCTGCCCTGGGCGATCGCGCTCGGCCTGCTGCTCGGCGGTGCCCTCGGCAACCTCACCGACCGGATCTTCCGCTCGCCCGGCCTCTTCGAGGGCGAGGTCGTGGACTTCATCGCGCCCAAGGGCTTCGCGGTGTTCAACCTCGCCGACTCGGCGATCGTGTGCGGCGGCATCCTGATCGTGCTGCTGTCCTTCCGCGGCCTGGACCCGGACGGCACCGTCCACAAGGACTGAAGGCCAAGGCCGTCCACAGGCGGTTTTCCACAGGCTCGTGCGGGCCGGTTCCCGCCGTCCGGCATACTCGACGGGTGAGCACGATTCCCGAGATCCGTACCCTGCCCGTGCCCGACGGCCTGGAGGGCGAGCGCGTCGACGCCGCCATCTCCCGCATGTTCGGCTTCTCCCGCACCAAGGCCGCGGAGCTGGCCGCGGCCGGCAAGGTCCAGGTCGACGGCGCGGTGGTCGGCAAGTCCGAGCGGGTGCACGGCGGCGCCTGGCTGGAGGTCGAGATGCCGCAGGCGCCCCAGCCGGTGCAGGTGGTCGCCGAGCCGGTCGAGGGCATGGACATCGTGCACGACGACGATGACGTGGTCGTGATCGTCAAGCCGGTCGGCGTGGCCGCGCACCCCTCCCCGGGCTGGACCGGCCCGACCGTCATCGGCGGTCTCGCCGCCGCCGGATACCGGATCTCCACCTCCGGCGCCGCCGAGCGCCAGGGCATCGTGCACCGGCTGGACGTCGGCACCTCGGGCCTGATGGTCGTCGCCAAGTCCGAGTACGCGTACACCTCGCTCAAGCGCCAGTTCAAGGAGCGCACGGTCGACAAGCGCTACCACACCCTGGTCCAGGGCCACCCGGACCCCACGAGCGGCACCATCGACGCCCCGATCGGCCGCCACCCGCAGCACGACTACAAGTGGGCGGTCACCGCCGACGGCAAGCCCTCGGTGACCCACTACGACCTCGTCGAGGCGTTCCGCGCGGCCTCCCTGCTGGACGTGAAGCTGGAGACCGGGCGCACCCACCAGATCCGCGTCCACATGGCCGCCCACCGCCACCCCTGCGTCGGCGATCTCACCTACGGCGCCGACCCGACCCTCGCCAAGCGGCTGCGGCTCACCCGCCAGTGGCTGCACGCCGTACGCCTCGGTTTCGAGCACCCCGGGGACGGCAGCTGGGTGGAGTTCGAGAGCGACTACCCCGAGGACCTCCAGCGGGCCCTCGACCAGGTCCGCGAGGAGACCTACGCGTGAGCGTGCCGTACACCGTGCGGGTCGCCGAGGACCCCGCCGACCGCGAGGCCTGCTTCGCGGTCCGCAAGGAGGTCTTCGTCCGCGAACAGGGCGTCGCCGAGGACATCGAGTACGACGCCTACGACGCCGTGGCCGTCCATGTGCTGGCGGTCCGGGGGGACGGGGTGCCGCTCGGCACCGGGCGGCTGCTGCACGGCGAGGCGGCCGCCGCCAAGACCGGCGGCGACCCGCAGGTGGGCTCCCTCGGGCGGCTCGCCGTCTCCCGGGAGGCCCGCGGGCTCGGCGTCGGCGTGGCCCTGGTGCGGGCCATCGAGGACGCGGCACGCGCCCGCGGCCTCACCGCGGTCGATCTGCACGCCCAGACCCACGCCCTCGGCTTCTACGAGCGGCTGGGCTACGCGGCGTACGGCCCGGAGTTCCCGGACGCCGGCATACCCCACCGGGCGATGCGCCGCGCGCTGTAGCGGCGCACCGCCGGGCCACCGGCCGGCCCCGCTGTCAGGCGGCCTGATCGAACACGGCCGCGAAGCGCCTGGCCTCGGCGGCCGTGTCCGCGCCGATGTCCGGGCGGGCGAGCAGCAGCTCCACGATCTCCCGCCCGGGGCGCTGCCCCGAGGTGGCCAGGATGATCTCCTGGTTCTCCCGGAGCCAGCGCAGCGCGTGCTCCTCGGCCGCCCGGAGCTGCTCCGCCGCCAGCAGGTCCAGCGGCAGCAGCGACCTCAGCACCAGCCGTGCCTTGAAGTGCGGCATGTGCAGCCCGAGCCACTGGAGGGACCAGCCCACCACCGAGCCGAGCCGCTCGGCCGGGAAGGTGCGGACCCGGAGCAGGGCGTCCAGGTAGAAGCAGATCTCGAAGCCCGTGGGGTCGGGGCGGACCTGGTCGTGGGTGAGCCCGGCCAGCGGTTCGGCGACATGCCAGGGGATGTCGCTTCGGGCCAGCAGGGACTTCAGCAGCCGGGGTGCGCTGACCTCCCCGAGATGGGTCGCACCCCAGCGCACGGCGCAGGACGCGATGATCTCCATCTGCTCCGGTGTGAGGTCGGAGCGTTCGAGGAGGGGTTCCAGCACGAGCTGGACGTCGTGCCCGGACCGTTCGTCGGTCACCCAGTCCCGGGAGTGGCCGACCAGCCGGGCGAGGTCGGCCGCCGTGGGCCAGCGCGACGCGTTGAGCCGATGGAGCACGTCCGTCGCCTGCGGGGTGCCGCCGTGCAGCTCCAGCCAGCGCAGGGCGGTGCGCACCGTCTTCCGTCCCTCCTCCGGTGCCATGTGCCGCTTGAGCAGCGTCTTGAGGACGAACTGCGCCTCGTGCAGCAGGGCGTGACGCTGCATCCAGCGTTCGGTGTGCTCCAGCGCGGTCGCGGCCTGGGCCGGGCTGAGGTCCTCGCGCATCAGCAGCCCGCGCAGCACCAGACGTGCCTGGGGCGTGTCCCCCTGCTGCTTCAGCCACCGTTCCGCCGTGGCGACGGCCCGGCTGTGCATGGCGCCGGCGAGGCGGCGCCGGGTGAGGACCCGGTTGAGATGGTGCGCGCTGTCCGGATCGGTGAAGTGCGCGTCGACCCGGTCCAGCACGAGCGCGGCGAGCGAGTCGAACTCCTCCTGGGACAGGCCCTTCTGGCTGAGCAGGGCGCCGACCAGGTCCAGGCTGGGAAGCCCGTCCCCGCTCTGCCGCAGATGCGCGACGGCGTCGGCGATCGAGTCCCCGGCCGCGGCGGTGCGCCCCTGCGCCCTGACCTTCGCGGCGTGGACGGCGGCGAGCTTGACGTGCCCGGGGTTCTTCTCCAGCCAGGTGGTGGCCGCTTCCAGGGTGATGGTCAGCTGCTCTTCGGTGATGTCGGGCCGCCCCAGCAGATCGGCCAGGAGCAGGCCCGCCAGGTGGTGCTCGCAGTGCGTGGCGCCCCAGACCGTGGCGAGTTCGACCGCGGTGCGGGTGTCGGTCTCGTTCAGTTCCTCGCGCCGCAGCAGGGCACGCACCGTACGCTCCGAACGGTAGGTGTCCAGATGCTCCCGCGCCCAGGACAGCGCACGGCTCACCGCCTGTTCGACCTCCTGCTCGGTGAGGTCGTTGCGGAAGAGCAGGTTGCCGAGGATGCGGCTGGACAGCAGGATGTCGCTCTGGTGCTGCTCTATCCAGCCGAGGGAGAGGCCGAAGACGGTGCGCAGCTGCGGGCCGTCCATCTCCCAGCCGTTGAGCAGGTGTTGCAGGACGAAGCCCGCCCCCTCCTCGTCGCCGTGCCCGGTCAGCCAGCGCACCGCCTTGGCGACCGTCTGCGGGACGGCGGCCGCCGGCAGATCGGTCCGGGCGAGGAGCGCGGCGAGGACCCAGCTGCTGCCGGTCTCGGGCTGGTGTCCGTCGAGCCAGGAGAGCGCGGTGGCGGACGCCCGGGCGACCGTGTCGGCGGTCAGCCCCTGGCGTTCGAGCAGCGCGCCGATGACATGGCTCGCCGAACTGCCGTCGCCGTGTGCCACGAGCCAGTCGAGCGCCGCCGCGACATGCCGTTCGGCGTCCTGGGCGGACACGTCGCGCTGCCGCAGCAGCCGTACCAGGGCGTAGCTGTTGTCCTCGTCGTGGGGCTGGCCCTGGAGCCGCTGCTCCGCGTAGCGCGTCGCCATGCCGCGTTCCTCGGGGGTGAGGCCGTGGCACTCGAGCAGCGAGTTGATGAGGCGGTCGGCCTGGTGGGCCAGCGCGTGCAGCCCCAGCCAGTGGTCGGCGTGGGCCACGAAGCGCCGGGTCTCCGCCGGCGTCAGGTCCGGCCTTTCGATGACGACGCGGATGAAGAAGTCGGCGGCGGAGTCCGCTGCATGCTGGTCCAGCCACTCGTCGGCGAGCCGGACCGCTCTGTCGCGTTCCGCCTCGGTGAGGTCCCGCCGTCTGAGCAGCACGTCCAGCACATAGGTCCAGTCGGAATCCTTGGGCTGCTCCTCGGTCCACAGGATGCCCCGCCGCACGGCGGAGCGAAGCTCCTCGCCGGCGAGGTCCTCGCGGGCGAGCAGCCTGCTGAGCACATGGCTGGCGTCCTGGCGGGTGCCGTACAGGTCGAGCCAGGCGTCGGCCCAGGCGAGGACCTTCCGGGTCTCCTCCTGGTTGGCGCCGGGCCGGCCGACCAGAGGGCTGATCACATGGCTCGCCTCGGGCGTGAGACCGTTCTTGTCGAGCCATTCCCCGGCCCGCAGGGCGGTCTGCCGTCGCACGGCGGGGACGAGGTCGTCGCGGGCGAGCAGCTTGGACAGCACATGGCTCGCCTCGTGCAGGGTGCCGTGTTCCCGCAGCCACGGGCCGGTGCGGCTGATGGCCAGGTGCGCGTCCTTCTGCGGCAGCGTGGGGTGTTCGAGCAGCTTGCCGAGCACCTGCGCGGCCTCGCGCTTGCCGCCGTGGTACACCAGCCACCGGCCGGCGGCGGCGAAGACGCGCTGCTCCTGCTGCCGGGCCAGATCCCGGCGGGCCAGGATCCTGGTGAACAGGACACCGGCCTCGGCGAGCTGGGAGTTGTTCTCCAGCCACTGCACGGCCGCCTGGATCACCTCGGCGAGGAACTCCGTGCTGACCTCCTCGCGGTCGAGGAGGATGCTCAGCACATAGCCGCCCTCGCGCCGCCGGCTGTAGGTCTCCAGCCACTGGAGCGCGGTGGGCACCAGGCGCCGGGCGGCGGCCACGGGCAGGTTCTTGATCCCGCGGCGCAGCACATGCCGGGCGTTGACGGTCCCGCCGTACTCCTCCATCCAGGGATCGACGATCGCCTGCCAGTGCTCCACCAGGGGGCCGGCCCACGGGGGCCCGGAGCAGATCGCGCCGAGCGCGTAGCCGCCGACGTCGGGGTCGCGCTGCATGACCTGGCCGATGGCGGGCGCGTTCGCGGCGAACCAGTCCGAGAGACAGTCGCGGACCTCCGTGTCGCGTTTGCGGAGCGCGAGGTCGTTCAGCTGGCGGGCGAGGTTCGTCGAGTAGCGGCCGATGGTGCGGGGTTCCGTGAAACAGCCGGACAGCAGGTCGTAGGTGCGCCCTGGGTCGACCGTCATGCCGTCGGGCAGGATCACCGACTCGACCAGCTGGTCGCAGACGATGTCGTGCGCCACCTCCAGGTGCCCGTCCCCGTCGCCTTCCAGCCAGCCGAGGCCGACCAGGGCCGTCAGGACGGTCTCGGCGCGGGCGGCGCCGCCGGGCTGCGCGGCGAGCGCGGTGGCGGCCGCGTCCAGCACCGCGGGCCGGGCCTGCGGGCAGGCGGCCGCGGCCGCAGCGGCGGCGACCAGGTCGTCCGAGGCGTGCACGCCGTCCAGGGACGACTTGGCGGCGGGCACGGTGAGCGCGTCCTCGTGCAGCCGCGCATGGAGCCATCTGGCCAGCTCGGTGCCCTCCCGCAGGCCCGCGAGATCGGGCTGGGGGATGCGGTCCCGGGCCCGGCGTTCCAGTTCGCAGGCGATGAGCAGCGCGAGGATGGGGCGGCGCCCGCACAGCTGCCGCATGCGCTCCGCGCCGATGTCGGCCATGGCGGTCGGGGCGAGCTGGTGGAGGGCCTGGTCCGCGACCAGCCGCAGGAACTCCTCGTCCTGCCGCAGATGCACCTCGCCGAAGAAGGACCGCAGTCTGGCCCGGTGCTGTTGCAGCCAGCCCGGGCGCACCGACGCCAGGAAGACCACCGAGATGTTCTCGCGGGCGGCATCGGGCAGCAGCCGGCCCTTGACGGCCTCCAGGTCGAGCGGTGACTCCCCTTCCCGCTCGGCCAGGAACAGGTTCAGGTAGTCCAGTACGACGAGGACGTCCCGCGAGTCGGACTGGACCGCCCGCGCGATGTCCTCGGTGAGGGACGGCGAGCCGCCCGGCCGCACGTGCAGCACCCGCCAGCCGGCCTCCTGGGCCAGCCGGCCCACCTCGATGCCGGTGCGGGTCTTCCCGGTGCCCGCCTGCCCGACGAGCAGCAGGCCGTCGTCGTTGCCGTCCAGGATGCGGTCCCAGATCCGGCGGGGGTCGGCCTCGTGGTCGGTGCCCGGGAAGACGAAGGGCAGATGGTCGGAGATGAGGTTCTTCTTGAACCCGGTCAGACCGGCCAGCAGGTCGTCCTGGTCGACGACGGCGGCGAGGGGGTCGGCGTCCCCGGGGTGGGTGAGGTGGATGTCCCGGATCTTGACCATGACACCGTCGCTCTTGAGCACGGTCTTGAACTCGGGATCGTCCCAGGCCAGGGCGATCGGCTCGGCGGTGAGGCTGCCCGGTCCGGCCGGGGTCTGGCGGTGGCTCTGGACCCCGACGAGCCAGCCGTCGTCCTCGGTGAAGAAGGCGGCACCCGACATGCCCTTCCAGGGATCGGGCCCGGTCAGAACGGGTGCGTCCGGGGTGGCGATGTCCAGGTGGCCGGACTTCAGGTTCGAGCCGAGCCGGACGACGCCGTGCACCTCGACGTTGCCGCGCCCGGGGAGACCGGGGATCTCCTCCCGGCGGGCGTGCCGGGGAAAGCCGTTGCCGAACACCTTCACCGTGCCGGGCC
This sequence comes from Streptomyces sp. NPDC127190, assembly GCF_042672505.1. Taxonomy (NCBI): domain Bacteria; kingdom Bacillati; phylum Actinomycetota; class Actinomycetes; order Kitasatosporales; family Streptomycetaceae; genus Streptomyces; species Streptomyces sp. NPDC127190. The sequence goes on along the minus strand of NZ_JBHXVE010000012.1, from coordinate 71,953 downwards.
CGGACGGCAGCCGGCCGAACGCGACCGGCCCCGTGCCGGGCAGGGGATCACGCAGCTGGAGAAGTGCCAGGTCCTGCGTCTTCGAACGCCATGCCACGTGGGCGAGGAGCCGCTCCGCGGAGCCGCCGAGCATGACGCTGATGGTGCGCGGTCCTCCGGTGTCCGTCTTCCGGAGCAGATGCTCGGCCGTCAGCACCAGACTCTTGGTGATGAGGAACCCCGAGCCGTAGTCGCCGTCCCCGCCCTGCTGTACGAGGATCTCCGCGACGCGAGCGGTGTAATTGATGCGACCCCCCATGTGCTGTTCCCCTACGCGAGCAGGTCGGAGACGTCGTCACCGGTGAGCACGGTGGTCGGCTGCCCGTGCTCGTCGTACGTCTCGGCGCTCAGCCGCAGCTTGATCACATGGGTGCGGGTGTTCTTGCTCCCGCCGGAGGCCTCCCCGGAGAGCACCCAGAACTTCACCCCGCCCTTGGCCTGCTTCGACTTCTCGACGGCGACCTGGAGCTCCAGGTCGAGGGATTCGATGCGGAACCGGACGTCCTTGCCGTCGGCCTCGGCCCGGGCGGTCTCGATCTCGGATCGCAGGGACGCGAGAAGGTCGGAGAGTTCGATGTCCATGGTGGCCTCCAGACATGCCGAGGGCGGTGACCGGCGCGGCGGGTTCGGCGGATGTCACTGACATTACGTCAATTCTCCGGAAAAGAGCGGAGGTTGGCGATGCTGCTCGTTCCGTCCGGGGTGGGCGTGCAGTGTATGCGAGCGTGCCAGAGGCATGAAAGTCCCTCACGCCTGACCCGTTCGCCGCAGGTCGCGGTGGCAGACTGGGAGGCCTGCCGTGTGATCGTCGACCCCCGGAGCGCCGGCGTGGATCAGTTGGCCCTGTTGTTCGTGCTGCTGCTCGGGGCGCTGGTGAGCGTCCCGGTGGGGGACCGGTTCGGGGTGCCGGCTCCGGTGCTGATGACGCTGTTCGGCGGGGTGCTGGCGGTGGCCGACTTCGTGCCCAACGTGGACATCCCGCCCGAGCTGATCCTGCCCGGGCTGCTGCCGCCGCTGCTCTACGCGGCCGTACGGCGCACCTCCTGGCGGCAGTTCACGGCGAACAAGCGTCCGATCTTCCTGCTGGCCGTCGCGCTGGTGTTCGTGACGACGGTGTGCGTGGCGGTCGTCGCCGCCGCGATCGTGCCGGGGCTGCCGATCGCCGCGGCCGTGGCGCTCGGCGCCCTGGTCGCCCCGCCCGACCCGGTCGCGGCGACCAGCGTCGCCGGTCAGCTCGGCCTGCCGCGCCGTCTGGTGTCGATCCTGGAGGGCGAGGGGCTCTTCAACGACGTCACGGCCATCGTGCTGTACCACGTGGCGATCGCCGCCGTGGTGAGCGGCGCCTTCTCGCCCTGGCGGGCCGGCCTGGACCTGGTGCTGTCCGCCGTCGTCGCGGTGTGCGTGGGGCTGGTGCTCGGCTGGGGCGCGAACCGGCTGATGAACCTGCTGGGCGATCCCACCCTCCAGATCGGCATGACGCTGCTGGTGCCGTACGCCTCCTATGTGCTCGCGGAGAAGCTGCACGGCTCCGGGGTGCTCGCCGTGCTCACCACGGCCCTCTTCCTCGCCGAGTACTCCACCGACGCCGACGACGTGATGACCCGGCTGGCCGGGCACACCTTCTGGGACATCATCGACACCCTCGTCACGGGCGTCGCCTTCGGGCTGATCGGCCTGGAGCTGCACAACGCCGTCAACACGGCCCGGGGCCGCTGGGGCGAGCTGCTGGGGTGGGCGGCGACCGTGGTCGCGGTGGTGGTCGTCGTACGGCTGCTGTGGCTGCTGCCGGCCACCTGGCTGACCAAGCGGCTGCACGCCCTGCGGGACTACGACGAGGAGATCCCGATGAGCTGGCGGGAGACCGTGGTGATGTGGTGGTCCGGGATGCGCGGGGTGGCCTCGGTGGCGCTGGCCCTGGCGATCCCCTTGCGGACCGACGCGGGCGCCCCCTTCCCGCAGCGGGACGTCCTCGTCTTCATCGCCTTCGGGGTGATCATCGCCACGCTGGTGCTCCAGGGGCTGACCCTGCCGTGGCTGGTGCGGCGGCTCGGGGTGCGGGCCGACTCCGAGCGGGAGAAGGAGTTCGAGAAGGAGCTGGCGGTGCGGGCCGCGAAGGCGGCGAAGCGCAGGCTGCGGGAGATCGAGCAGGTGGAGGAGTTGCCCGAGGACCTGTCCGAGCAGATGCTGCGGCGGGCCTACGACATCGGGATCCGGATCAGCCCGGACATGGGGGAGGAGGAGCGGCGGGACGCCCAGCACCAGCGGGCCAGGCGGCTGAAGCGGATCCGCCGCATCCAGGGGGAGATGCTGAGCGCGGCCCGGCACGAGGTGCTGGCGGCGCGCAGCGAGCCGGGGGCGGACCCGGAGATCGTGGACCGGGTGCTCCGGCATCTCGACGTGCGCTCGCTGCGGTGATCCGGACGGCGTCTCCCACGGCCGGTCAGGAGGTGCGGCGGGCGTGGGGTATGTCCGCCCGCTTGTGCAGGGGGACCGTGTTCGGGGGCCGGTGGGGTACCGGGGTGGTGGTGACGCGGGGCAGGGCGTACGGGTGGTGTTCCGCCAGCCAGGTGATCATCTCCTCGCGGACCGTGACCCGTGCCGTCCAGATGTCGTCGGCGTCCTTGGCGGTCACCAGCGCGCGGACCTGGATGGTGGTCGGTGTGGTGTCCGTCACCACCAGGCCGTAGGCCCGGCCGTCCCAGGCCGGGCAGGAGCGCAGGATGTCGCGCAGCTTGTCGCGCATCGCCTCGATGGGCGCGCTGTGGTCGAGGTGCCAGTAGACGATGCCGGTCATCTGCGGGGTGCCCCGGGACCAGTTCTCGAAGGGCTTGGAGGTGAAGTACGACACCGGCATGGTGATCCGGCGCTCGTCCCAGGTCCGTACGGTCAGGAAGGTCAGGGTGATCTCCTCCACCGTGCCCCACTCGCCGTCCACGACGACCGTGTCGCCGATGCGGACCATGTCGCCGAAGGCGATCTGCAACCCCGCGAACAGGTTGGACAGCGTCGACTGGGCCGCGACACCGGCGACGATGCCGACGATGCCGGCGGAGGCCAGCAGCGAGGCACCGGCCGCGCGCATCTCCGGGAAGGTCAGCAGCATCGCGGCGATCGCGACGACGGCGACCGTCGCCGACACCACCCGCATGATCAGCTCCACCTGGGTGCGCACCCGGCGGACCCGGGCGGCGTCCCGGTGGGCGCGCGCATAACGGCTGTAGCTGGTCTCCACGACCGCCGCGGCGATCCGGATCACCAGCCAGGCGGCGGAGCCGATCAGCACCAGGGTCAGCGACCGGCCGATGCCCGCCTGGTGCTGCTCCAGCAGTTTCGTCTGGTCGTAGGAGCCGCGCAGCAGGGCGGCGCACAGGACCAGCTGGTACGGGATGCGGCCGCGGCGCAGCAGCCCCCACAGCGGGGTGTCGGGGTGCGCCGCGTCGGCCTGCCGCAGCAGCCGGTCGGTGAGCCAACCGACGGCCACGGTGATCAGCACCGAGCCGCCGAGGACGACGAGAGGTCGGAGCAGGTTCTCCATGACTGCGCGTCTAACCCGCCTCCGCCGGGCATGAACATGTGACTTCGGCGGCGTGCGGGGTACGGCGGCACCGGCACTGTCGTACCCGGCTGGCACCATGGCCTCATGAACATCATGCTCTTTCACTCCACCTACGGACTCAGGCCCGCGGTGCGCGAGGCCGCCGACCTGCTGCGCCGGGCGGGCCACGAGGTGTGGACGCCCGACCTCTTCGAGGGGCGGACCTTCGACACGGTCGAGGACGGCATGGAGTTCAACAAGGGCATCGGCAAGGAGGAGCTGCTGAAGCGGGCGGTGCTGGCGGCGGCGCCGTACTCCGACCGCGGGCTGGTGTACGCGGGCTTCTCACTCGGCGCCTCCCTCGCGCAGACCCTCGCCCTCGGCGACGACAAGGCGCGCGGCCTGCTGCTTCTGCACGGCACGTCGGACATCGCCGAGACCGCGCAGGTGGACGGCCTGCCGGTGCAGCTGCACGTGGCCGAGCCGGACCCGTTCGAGACGGACGACTGGCTGACCGCCTGGTACCTCCAGATGGGCCGGATCGGCGCCGAGGTGGAGATCCACCGGTACGCGGGCGCCGGCCACCTGTACACGGACCCCGGCCTGCCGGACTACGACCGCGAGGCCGCCGAGGCCACCTGGCGGGTGGCGCTCGGCTTCCTCGACGAACTCCGCTCGGCGTAGCGGCGGCCGCCCTCGGGGGCCGTGCCGTGCCGGGGGTTACACCGGGTCGTAGCTCCGCTCGACCTTCTGCGTGCCGCTGCGGGTGCGGTAGGAACGCTCCCAGCGGGAGGTCGCGTTCGGGTCGGTGCGGTCGGACAGGACGTAGTAGTCCATCTGCACCCGGGCGGCGGTGACGTCCAGGACGCCGTAGCCGTGCCGGTCGGTGTCCACCCAGTGGACGTGCCGGTTGGCGGCCTCGATGAGCGGGGCGGCGACCGCGGAGACGGTGCCCTCCGGGACCTTCACCATGTCGTCGAGGTTGTCGGAGGTCACCGAGGTGATCACGAACTCGGTGGCCGCCGACGCCGACAGCGGATAGGTGCCCGCGTCCACCGGCACGTCGTTGGCCCAGGACATGTGGATGTCGCCGGTCAGGAAGACGGTGTTGCCGATGGCGTTCGAGCGCAGGTGGTCGAGGAGTTCACGGCGGTCGTGGGTGTAGCCGTCCCACTGGTCGGTGTTGACGCCTATGCCGTCCTGCGGCAGGCCGAGCAGCTTGGCGAGCGGCTTGAGCAGGTCGGCGGAGAGGGAGCCGATGACGAACGGCGCGATCATCACCGAGTTGCCGACCAGCCGCCAGCTGGTGTCGGACGTCTTCAGGCCCGCCTTCAGCCAGTCGAGCTGGGCGCGGCCGGTCATCGTCCGGTTCGGGTCGTCCACCGAGCCGCTCCCCGTGGCCGCCTGCTGGGAGCGGAAGGAGCGCAGGTCCAGCAGGGAGAGGTCGGCGAGCTTGCCGAAGCGCAGCCGCCGGTAGGTGGTGCCCTCGATCGCCGGGCGGACCGGCATCCACTCGAAGTAGGCCTGCTTGGCGGCCGCCTGCCGGGCCGCCCAGGTGCCCTCTGCGCCCTCGGTGTGGTTGACCGCGCCGCCCGACCAGGCGTTGTCGGCGAACTCGTGGTCGTCCCAGATCGCGATGACCGGGGCCTTCAGGTGCAGCGCCTGGAGATCGGGGTCGGTCTTGTGCTTGGCGTGCCGGATCCGGTAGTCGGCCAGCGTGATGATCTCGTTGGCGGGCTCGTGCGGCCGCACGACCGTGCCGCGGTGCGCGTACTCGCCGGACTTGTACTCGTAGATGTAGTCGCCGAGGTGCAGCCAGGCGTCCAGGTCGTTGCGGGCGGCGAGGTGCCGGTAGGCGGAGAAGTAGCCCGCCTCCCAGTTGGCGCAGGTCGCCACGCCGAAGCGCAGGCCGGCCACGTCCGCGTCGGCCGCCGGCGCGGTGCGGGTGCGCCCCACCGGGGAGTCGGTTCCGCCGGCCGAGAAACGGAACCAGTAGTCGGTGGCCGGCCGCAGGCCGCGGATGTCCGCCTTCACGGTGTGGTCGGCGGCGGCCGTCGCGGTGGTGGAGCCCTTGGCGACGATGTCCGTCAGCGCCTTGTCGCGGGCGACGACCCAGCCGACCTCGGTGGCCGGGCCGAGCCCTGAGCCGGGGGCCGCCTCCGGGACCGGGGTCACCCGGGTCCACAGCAGAATGCCGTCGGGCAGCGGATCGCCGGAGGCGACACCGTGCAGGAAGGCCGGGGCCTCGGAGGCGGCGCGGGCCGGGAGCGCCGCGGCCAGCGGGCCGGCCAGGACAGCGGTCGCCGCCGCGGCCTTGACGACCGTACGGCGGCGGGGAAAGCGGGATCCGAGGGCCTCGGGCGCCTCGGATGATCTGTATCGACTGGTCACGAGTGATCAGGTTACTGATCAGTATGAACGAGAGCGGGCGAACATCGAAAGTTCGCCCGCTCTTCATCCGAGGGCCGGCCGCGGCCGGTGTCAGCCCTTGAGGGCCGCGTCCACCACCTGCCGGTACTTGTCCACCGTCAGCAGCGGCTTGCCGCCGTTGAGCTGCTTGCCGTCCATGACGAAGGTCGGGGTGCCGCTCACGCCGTCCTTGTTGTCGTCGAAGGTCTTGGACATGCGCATCGCCCAGGCGTCGTAGGTGCCCTTCTTGACCGCGTCCTGGAACTTCGCGTTGTTCTTCAGCGCCGGGACGGTGTCGGCGACCTTGAGCAGGTAGCTGTCGTCCTTGAACGTGTCCGTGGTCTCGTTCGGGTGCCACTTCGCCGAGTACAGGGCGCTCTTGTACTCCATGAACGCCTCCGGGCTGACGTTCAGCGCGGCGCCCAGGGCGCTCAGCGCGTTCTTCGAGCCCTCGCCGTTGTCGTGCAGGTCGATGAAGGTCGCGCCGACGTACTGGAACTTGTACTTGCCGTCGTCGATGTCCTTCTTCAGCGTCGACCCGACGGTCTGCTCGAACTGGGCGCACACCGGGCAGCGCGGGTCCTCGTAGATCTTGAGGGTCTTCTTGGCGCTCGCCTTGCCGATGACGACCGTGGTGCCGTTCTCGCCGGAGGTGTTGGCCGGCGCGACGACCTTGGCGGTCTTCATGCTCTCCCAGTAGGTGGGCTTGTTGGCCTGGACGACGGCGTAGCCGATGCCGCCGGCCGCGGCGAGCACGGCCACGACCGAGGCGGCCACGATCACCTGCCGCTTCGTCTTGTCGCGCTTGGCCTGGCGCTCGCGCTCCTGGCGCAGCCGCTCCCGGGCCGCCGTCTTCGCCGTCTGGCTGTTCCGCTTGCTCATGGTGGTGATCTCCGTGTGGGACGCGCACATGCCGTACGCGGGATACGTGTGGGGACTTGGTCGTGCTCAGGCGAAGGCCGGTGAGCACGGCGGTCCCCGGCGTCCCAGGGAGTGCGCGAGGAGCCGGTCGCGGGCCACCGCCGGTCGCGGGGCCGGGCGGAGCGGCGGGCCCGCCGGAAGGCGCCGGACCCGGACCGCGGCGACCGCCAGCAGCAGTGGCCGGAAGGTGCCGGCGGCGACCGCCCGCAGCAGCTGGGCCAGCGCCCGCTCGCCCCGGCGCAGCCAGGCCGCGGCCAGCAGGCCCACCCCGACGTGCGCGGCGAGCAGCAGCCAGGCGGCGGCCGGGCCGCCCTGGGTCACCAGGGCGGTCGCGCGGTCCGTGCCGCCGGCCATCTGCGCCAGCGGGGTGCCCACCCGGCCCGCGCACAGCACGTCGAAGCCGAAGGCGTGCAGCGTCCCGGCGACCGGGCCGCCGGTGCGGCCGTAGCAGGCCTGCTGGCCGGTGGTGAAGACGGTGTCGGCGGCCAGCTCCAGCGGCACCAGCAGGGCCGCGATCCGGCCGAAGCCGCGCTCGCGGCCGGCCAGCGCGTACGCGCTGCCGAAGACCCCCGCCGCCACCGCCGCCACCGTCACCAGCGGCAGCGGGGACCGGGACAGCAGCACGTGCGACGCGGCGCCGATGGTCACGACGAAGGCCGTGAACAGCGCCGCGCGCACGGCTCTGAGATGGGTCCCGGATATGTCCATAGCGAGAGAAGAGTCTGTCACGGAGGCGGTTAAGCGACCCCTAAAGGGTGCCTAGGAGACCGCGGAAATCACAGCCCCGGAATCCGGCCGTTGCGGAACAGGTCCACGAAGATGTGGTGGTCCGCACGCGCGCGTGCCCCGTAGCTGTGCGCGAAGTCCACCAGGAGCGGGGCGAAGCCGTCCTCGTCGGCGGCGATCGCCGCGTCGATGGCCCGCTCGGTGGAGAACGGCACCAGGGACTCGCCGGACTGGTCGTCCGCCGCCGCGTGCATGGTCGCCGTGGCCCGGCCCAGGTCGGCCACCACCTGCGCGATCTCCTCGGGGTCGTCGATGTCGCCCCAGTCCAGGTCCACCGCGTACGGCGAGACCTCGGCGACCAGCTGGCCGGCGCCGTCCAGCTCCGTCCAGCCCAGCCACGGGTCGGCGTGCGCCTGGAGGGCGCGCTGGGAGATCACCGTGCGGTGGCCCTCGTGCTGGAAGTACCCCGCGATGGCCGGGTCCGTGATGTGCCGGGAGACGGCCGGGGTCTGGGCCTGCTTGATGTAGATCACGACGTCGTTCTCCAGGGCGTCGCTGTGCCCCTCCAGCAGGATGTTGTACGACGGCAGGCCCGCCGAGCCTATGCCCACGCCCCGGCGGCCCACGACGTCCTTCACCCGGTAGGAGTCGGGGCGGGCCAGCGAGGAGTCCGGCAGCGTCTCCAGATAGCCGTCGAAGGCCGCCAGGACCTTGTAGCGGGTCGCCGCGTCCAGCTCGACGGAGCCGCCGCCCGGCGCGAAGCGGCGCTCGAAGTCCCGGATCTCGGTCATCGAGTCCAGCAGCTCGAAGCGGGTCAGCGAACGCGCGGTGCGCAGCGCGCCCAGCAGCGGGCCCTCGGCGGTGTCCAGCGTGAACGGCGGCAGCTCGTCGCTCTTGGCGCCGGTGGCCAGCGCGTGGATCCGCTCGCGGTACGCGCCCGCGTAGATCCGCACCAGCTCGGTGATCTGCTCGTCACTGAGCGCCTTCGCGTACCCCACCAGCGCGATCGAGGCCGAGAAGCGCTTCAGGTCCCAGGTGAACGGGCCGACATAGGCCTCGTCGAAGTCGTTGACGTTGAAGACCAGGCGGCCGCCCGCGTCCATGTAGGTGCCGAAGTTCTCCGCGTGCAGGTCGCCGTGGATCCACACGCGCGAGGTGCGGTCGTCCAGGTACGGTCCGCCCCGCTTCTCCTGGTCGAGGTCGTGGTAGAAGAGGCACGCCGTGCCCCGGTAGAACGCGAACGCCGAGGCCGCCATCTTCCGGAACTTCACGCGGAACGCGGCCGGGTCGGCGGCCAGGAGCCGTCCGAAGGCGGTGTCGAAGACGGCGAGGATCTCCTCGCCGCGCTGCTCGTCGCTGAGCTGGGTGATCGACATCGCGGGGTGCCTCCTGGTGCATGTACGTGTACGACAGCGTTTCTGCCGTCTCAACGGGCGACGCCGCTGGGGAGTGCCCGGTTCCCGTGGGACGGTACGTGTGGAAGCGCCGCGTGTGTCAGTGCCGAGGCATAGACTTCGACGCTGTCCACCCGTTCCCCCTGGAGGCCCGAACCGTGTCAAAGCCGCCCTTCACGCACCTGCACGTCCACACCCAGTACTCGCTGCTGGACGGTGCCGCGCGGCTCAAGGACATGTTCAACGCGTGCAACGAGATGGGCATGACGCACATCGCCATGTCCGACCACGGCAACCTGCACGGGGCGTATGACTTCTTTCACTCCGCGAAGAAGGCCGGGATCACCCCGATCATCGGGATCGAGGCGTATGTCGCCCCCGAGTCCCGCCGCAACAAGCGCAAGATCCTCTGGGGTCAGCCGCACCAGAAGCGGGACGACGTTTCCGGTTCCGGTGGTTACACCCACAAGACGATGTGGGCGGTGAACAGGACCGGCCTGCACAACCTCTTCCGGCTCTCCTCCGACGCCTACGCCGAGGGCTGGCTCCAGAAGTGGCCCCGGATGGACAAGGAGACCATCGCCCAGTGGTCCGAGGGCATCGTCGCCTCCACCGGCTGCCCCTCCGGCGAGGTGCAGACCCGGCTGCGCCTCGGCCACTTCGACGAGGCCCTCAAGGCCGCCGCCGAGTACCAGGACATCTTCGGCAAGGACAAGTACTTCCTGGAGCTGATGGACCACGGCATCGAGATCGAGCGCCGGGTCCGGGACGGCCTGCTGGAGATCGGCAAGAAGCTCGGCATCCCCCCGCTGGTCACCAACGACTCGCACTACACCTACGCGCACGAGGCGGGGGCGCACGACGCCCTGCTGTGCATCCAGACCGGCAAGAACCTCTCCGACCCGGACCGCTTCAAGTTCGACGGCACCGGCTACTACCTGAAGTCCACGGACGAGATGTACGCCATCGACTCCTCGGACGCCTGGCAGGAGGGCTGCGCCAACACGCTCCTCGTCGCCGAGATGGTCGACACCACCGGCATGTTCGAGAAGCGCGACCTCATGCCCAAGTTCGACATCCCGGAGGGCTACACCGAGGTCACCTGGTTCAAGGAGGAGGTCCGCCGCGGCATGGAGCGCCGCTTCCCGGACGGCATCCCCGAGGACCGCCAGAAGCAGGCCGAGTACGAGATGGACACCATCATCTCGATGGGCTTCCCCGGCTACTTCCTCGTGGTCGCCGACTTCATCATGTGGGCCAAGAAGCAGGGCATCGCGGTCGGCCCCGGCCGAGGCTCCGCGGCCGGCTCGATCGTCGCCTACGCCATGGGCATCACCGACCTCGACCCGATCCCGCACGGCCTGATCTTCGAGCGGTTCCTCAACCCCGAGCGCATCTCGATGCCCGATGTCGACATCGACTTCGACGAGCGCAGGCGCGTCGAGGTGATCCGGTACGTGACCGAGAAGTACGGCGCCGACAAGGTCGCCATGATCGGCACCTACGGCACCATCAAGGCCAAGAACGCGATCAAGGACTCCGCGCGCGTGCTGGGCTACCCGTACGCGATGGGCGACCGCATCACCAAGGCCATGCCCGCCGACGTCCTCGGCAAGGGCATCCCGCTGTCCGGCATCACCGACCCGAGCCACCCCCGCTACAGCGAGGCCGGCGAGGTCCGCGCGATGTACGAGAACGAGCCGGACGTGAAGAAGGTCATCGACACCGCGCGCGGTGTGGAGGGCCTGGTCCGGCAGATGGGCGTGCACGCCGCCGGCGTGATCATGTCCAGCGAGACCATCACCGAGCACGTCCCGGTCTGGGTCAGGCACACCGACGGGGTGACCATCACCCAGTGGGACTACCCGAGCTGTGAGTCGCTCGGCCTGCTGAAGATGGACTTCCTGGGCCTGCGCAACCTCACGATCATGGACGACGCCGTCAAGATGGTGAAGGCCAACAAGGGGATCGACATCGACCTCCTGGCCCTCCCGCTCGACGACCCCACGACCTTCGAGCTGCTCCAGCGCGGCGACACCCTCGGCGTCTTCCAGTTCGACGGCGGCCCGATGCGCTCGCTGCTGCGGCTGATGAAGCCGGACAACTTCGAAGACATCTCCGCCGTGTCGGCCCTGTACCGGCCGGGCCCGATGGGCATGAACTCCCACACGAACTACGCGCTGCGCAAGAACGGGCAGCAGGAGATCACGCCGATCCACCCGGAGCTGGAGGCGCCGCTCAAGGAGGTCCTGGACGTCACCTACGGCCTGATCGTCTACCAGGAGCAGGTGCAGAAGGCCGCCCAGATCATCGCGGGCTACTCGCTCGGCGAGGCCGACATCCTCCGCCGCGTGATGGGCAAGAAGAAGCCGGAGGAGCTGGAGAAGAACTTCGTCATCTTCCAGGCCGGCGCCCGCAAGAACGGCTACAGCGACGAGGCCATCCAGGCGCTGTGGGACGTGCTGGTCCCGTTCGCCGGCTACGCGTTCAACAAGGCGCACTCCGCCGCGTACGGCCTGGTCTCCTACTGGACCGCGTACCTCAAGGCGAACCACCCCGCCGAGTACATGGCCGCCCTGCTCACCTCCGTCAAGGACGACAAGGACAAGTCGGCGGTCTACCTCAACGAGTGCCGCCGCATGGGCATCCGGGTGCTCCCGCCGAACGTCAACGAGTCCGAGTCGAACTTCGCCGCCCAGGGCGACGACGTGATCCTCTTCGGCCTCTCCGCCGTCCGCAACGTCGGCACCAACGTCGTCGAGTCGATCATCAAGTGCCGCAAGGCCAAGGGGAAGTACGCCTCCTTCCCGGACTACCTCGACAAGGTCGAGGCGGTGGTCTGCAACAAGCGCACCACGGAATCGCTGATCAAGGCCGGCGCCTTCGACACCATGGGCCACACCCGCAAGGGGCTCATGGCGCAGTACGAGCCGATGATCGACAACGTGGTCGCGGTCAAGCGCAAGGAGGCCGAGGGCCAGTTCGACCTCTTCGGCGGCATGGGCGAGGAGAGCAGCGACGAGCCCGGCTTCGGACTCGACGTGCAGTTCACCGACGACGAGTGGGACAAGACCTATCTGCTCGCCCAGGAGCGGGAGATGCTCGGTCTGTACGTCTCCGACCACCCGCTCTTCGGCCTGGAGCACGTGCTGTCCGACAAGGCCGACGCCGGCATCGCCCAGCTCACCGGCGGGGAGCACGCCGACGGCGCGGTGGTCACCATCGGCGGCATCATCTCGGGCCTCCAGCGCAAGATGACCAAGCAGGGCAACGCCTGGGCGATCGCCACCGTCGAGGACCTCGCCGGCTCCATCGAGTGCATGTTCTTCCCGGCGACCTACCAGCTGGTCTCGACCCAACTGGTCGAGGACGCCGTGGTCTTCGTCAAGGGCCGGCTCGACAAGCGCGAGGACGTGCCGCGGCTCGTCGCCATGGAACTGATGGTCCCCGACCTGTCCAACGCGGGCACCAACGCGCCGGTGGTCCTCACCATCCCGGCGGTGAAGGTCACCCCGCCGATGGTCAGCCGGCTCGGGGAGATCCTCAGCCACCACAAGGGCGACAGCGAGGTCCGCATCAGGCTCCAGGGCCCGCGCAAGACCACCGTGCTGCGCCTGGACCGGCACCGGGTCAAGCCCGATCCGGCGCTGTTCGGCGATCTGAAGGTGCTGCTCGGCCCGGCCTGCCTCGCCGGCTGAGACCCCGGGTGAGAACAGGCAGAAGGGGGGGGCCCCCGGGGCGGGGGGGCCCACAGTGTGGGGGTGGGGTGTCAAACCTGGGTGTTTTTCTCGAAATCGGCGCGGGTAGTGT